>NZ_CAFJ01000569.1 GCF_000239795.1 Bradyrhizobium sp. STM 3809
TCGCGCCGCGCCGGCTCCAGGGTCAGCTCCGGCTGGCCGGTGCCTTGATTGATCTTCTCGACGCCGACCATCAGGTTCTTGAACTCCGGCAGATAGACCGAGACCGGGTCGAGCAGCTGCAGCCGTCCTTCCTCGACCAGCATCATGGCGGCGACCGAGGTGAACGGCTTGCTCATCGAGGCGATGCGGAAGATCGCATCCGGCTTCATCGGCACCTGCTTCTCGCGGTCCTGGAAACCGAAGGCCTTGGCGTAGGCGACCTTGCCCTTGCGCGCGATCAGCACGACGGCGCCGGGAATGAGCCCCTTGTCGACATCGGCCTGAAACGCGTTGGTCAGGCGTTGAAGTCGTTCCGACGACAGTCCCAGGGCTTCGGGCGAATTGGCTTTGGGCAGGCCCTCGGCGACGACGGGCGCGGTCGAGCTTGCCATCAGCAGGAACAGCGAGACCGCCGCGAGCAACGGCTTGGACATCAGCAGACGCTGTCGCATCGTTTCTTCCTCCGATCATCCATGGAAGATCGATGCAGCCTGCGCGTGCCGAGATCGCTTGCGATTGACCTGGGTCAACGCCGGCCGCTTTTTGCCGCGGGAATCCGCGCCTCAGCCGGCGTGCGGGAGTGGTCTATGGAACCTGGTCGCCGCGCCAATGCGCCCGCAGCACGGCGGCGATGCTCGTTGGCCGCTCGACGATGCTCCAATGACCCGCATCCTGCTCGACATGCAGTCGCGCGCCATGGGTTTGCGCGAAGCGGCTGAGGACATCGCGGGACATGTAGGGATCCTGCGTGCCTGAGATCACGAGCCCGCGTCGCGGCAGTTGCGCGAGGCGTGCGATCCAGTCGCCGCCGAAGCGCAGCCCATCGGCGGAGCGATACAGCGCGAGGATGGCGCGGCGCATCGGCGCCCGCCACGCCGCCGCTTCACGCGCGGCCAGCTCCGGCGGCAGCCCGCTCTGCCGGAACATCCGCGCCATCGCGCCTCGCGTCGACACCGCCATGAAGAGCTCGCCCAGCACCGGCGTGTTCCAGATCCGCGCAATGCGATGTCCCCGATAGTCCGGATCGAGCACGCCGCCCGCGACCGCCCAGGAGCGCACCAGTTCTGGCCGCAGCGACGCCGCGCGCAGCACCAGCAGCGCGCCCCAGTCATGCCCGACCAGATCGAGCGGCCCGAACGCCGCATGCTGCGCCTCCATCAAAGCGACCAGCCAGTCGGCATAGGCGTCCTTGGTGCAAGCAAAGCCGGCCGGGGCTTCGCCGCCGAAGCCGGGCAGGCAGGGCAGGGCGACAGTCTCGCCGAGTGCGGCGACGAGCGGGTCCCAGATCGCGGGCGTATCGGGGACGCCGTGGAGGAAGATACGGTTGGTCATGGCGTCAGCCTAGCACATTCGCGACCTTCGTATTCGGCGAAGTTTGTTCTTTCCTTTTTTCAGAAATCATGCTTGTATGCGCCATCCCGCCTCATCGAACAGGGGCGTACGCGTCGTCACGATACGTGGAGTGCGGGGAGCGATGGCCGTGAGGCGCCGGTGGACGACCGGTGTGTTGCGGACGGCGAAGTCGTGTGGTCCTGGCACCCCGAAGCTGGTGTCAAGCCGGTCGCGTTCATGACGAGCGCGCCGGTGACGGGGGCAATCGAGCCGGTCCCCGGGGAGAGCGCGAAGTAAGCCGTAAAGCCGTTGCGCAGGGAAGGCCGGGAGGTCCTGGCCGATCCTGTGGTTCCTGCCCCGTGCATCTCTTTCCGCACGGGGGCCGCGGGTGTCGGCAGACGCCCGGCCTTCCCTGCACCCTCGAATGAGAGGGGCGATGCTAATGATTAGCCCGGGCACGATGGTGTCGCGGGAATGATGAGGTGCGTGCTGATGCAGATGTTGACGCCGCCAACCACACCCTCACC
>NZ_CAFJ01000568.1 GCF_000239795.1 Bradyrhizobium sp. STM 3809
GTCCGACATGCCCTCTCCCGCAAGGGGAGAGGGCGCAGTCACGGGCTTCGCGTTCGTGGTGAGTTGTAGGATGGGCCAAGGCGCGTCCGTAGTTTATCGGCTCGCTCCGAGACGACGGACGTCGTGCCCACCGCTCACGCGCAACTCTGCTGATGGTGGGCACGCGCCGCCCGCGGCGTCGCTTTGCCACCCTACGGACTTTCGTTGCTTGTACAGCAGCATCCGCTGCGCGATACAGCGCCCTCTCCCCTTGCGGGAGAGGGCATGTACGGCCTATCAGCGCCTGCGGTTGGGTGAGGGGTCTATCTCCGCGAGTGGCGCTCGTGGAAACATACCCCTCACCCGAGCGAATTTGCGGCGCTATCCGACATGCCCTCTCCCGCAAGGGGAGAGGGCGCAGTCACTGGCACCGCGTTCGTTGTCAGTCGCGACTTTCGAACGTTCGCGCACGAGGTCATGCGCGTCCGCACTTGTCCGCATTGCTCCGGGAGAAAGCGGATTTTTCCACTGACATGGCGTGGGACGCCGCTGCTACGCATGAGGTCCTCCACGGACCCGCCCTCGATGCAGCACGACAGAACGTCATCTCGCTCGTCAGACAACACTTCCAGCGCCGCCGCCATCTGGCCGCCGCTCCGTCCCTTCATCGCCGCCGAAGCCCGCCTCGCGGCCCGCGCGTCCGCCACGCCCAGCACCGCCTTCCTCTACGGATTCCTCCGCTTCGGTGTGAAGCAGGCTTGGGCCTGCCTGTTCGGCGGTATCGCGGTGGTGCTGATGCTGGCGACGTGGCGGTTCTATCCAGCCCATGCGTCGCTCGCCCGCTACGATTTCCTCTTCCTCTGCATGCTCGGCGTCCAGGTCGCGCTGCTCGCGCTCGGGCTCGAGACGTGGGAAGAGGCCAAGGTCATCCTCGTCTATCATCTCGTCGGCACAGCGATGGAGCTGTTCAAGACCGCGACCGGTTCGTGGATCTATCCCGAGCCGAGCCTGATCCGGCTCGGCGGCGTGCCGCTGTTCTCCGGCTTCATGTATTCCTGCATCGGCAGCTATCTCTGCCGGGTCTGGCGGCTGTTCGATTTCCGCTTCACTGGCCATCCGTCACGGCGCTGGCTGATCGCCTTGAGCGCCGCGGTCTATCTCAACTTCTTCACCGACCATTACGGGCTGGATCTGCGGCT
>NZ_CAFJ01000567.1 GCF_000239795.1 Bradyrhizobium sp. STM 3809
GAGGCCGCGGCCGCCTATGCCGACAAGCGCGCGCGGCGCCAGATGGCGCAAGCCGCCGAATAGAGGGAGAGCAGGGATGGCGACGCCGAACACGCCGTTGTGGGAGGTCTTCATCCGCAGCCGCAACGGGCTCGCGCACAAGCATTGCGGCTCGCTGCATGCGCCGGACGCGACCATGGCGCTGCAGGCCGCGCGCGACCTCTACACCCGCCGCGGCGAGGGCCTGTCGATCTGGGTGGTGCCGTCGAGCGCCATCACCGCATCCGATCCCGCCGACAAGGGCATGATGTTTGAGCCGGCCGAATCGAAGATCTATCGCCACCCGACATTCTACGAGGTGCCCGACGAAGTCGGGCATATGTAGGTGCAACTCCTCATGGTGAGGAGGTGCGCAGCGCCGTCTCGAACCATGAGGCCCGATATGGCTCGTAGCCCATCCTTCGAGACGCCCGCCTGCGGCGGGCTCCTCAGGATGAGGTCGAATGCGTGGCTCTAAGGCAGACACACCATGACCGCACCCTCGATCGCCGTCTCCGAAACACCGCTGGTGCTCTATACCTTGCGCCGCGCCGACGATGCGCTGATCCTTGGCCATCGGCTGTCGGAATGGACCGGCCACGCGCCCATGCTCGAAGAGGACATGGCGCTGTCGAATATGGCGCTCGACCTGATCGGCCAGGCCCGTGAGCTCTATGGCTACGCCGCGAAGGTCGAGGGCCGTGGCCATGACGAGGACAAGCTCGCTTATCTCCGCGACGTCAGGCAATACCGCAATCTGCTGCTGGTCGAGCGCCCCAATGGCGACTTCGCGCAGACGATGGTGCGGCAGCTGTTCTATGCCGCGTTCGCCGATCTGTATTGGCGCGGCATGATGGGCTCGACCGATGCGACCCTGGCGGCGATCGCCGCCAAGTCGGAGAAGGAGTGCGCCTATCATCTGCGCCATGCCAGCGAATGGGTGATCCGGCTCGGCGACGGCACCGATGAGAGCCACGCGCGTGCGCAAGCCGCGGTCGACGATCTCTGGGCCTATACCGGCGAGATGTTCAGCGTCGACGACGCCGAGCGCGGCCTGATCGACGCAGGGATCGCGATCGATCCGACGATGCTGCTGCCGGAATGGCTGTCGATCGTCTCGCATGTCGCGCGCGAGGCGACGCTCGTGCTGCCGGAGAACGACTGGATGCAGCAGGGCGGCCGCGACGGCCGGCACAGCGAGCATCTCGGCCATCTCCTCAGCGAGCTGCAATACATGCAGCGCAGCTTCCCCGGTGCGACATGGTAGTCGCGGACCTCAGCCCCGCCGAGCTGCGCCAGCGCGCCTGGGAGGCGGCGGCCTCGGTCGCCGATCCGGAAATTCCGGTGCTGACGATCGACGATCTCGGCGTGCTGCGCGAGGTCGAGGTGGTCGGCGACCGCGTCGAGGTGGCGATCACGCCGACCTATTCGGGCTGTCCGGCGATGAACATGATCGCGCTGGAGATCGAGCTTGCGCTGGAGCGCGCCGGCTTTCACGACGCCAGCGTGCGCACCGTGCTGTCGCCGGCCTGGACCACGGACTGGATGAGCGAGGAGGGCCGGCGCAAGCTGCGCGACTACGGCATCGCGCCGCCGCAGCCGTCGAGCGGCCGCCGCGCGCTGTTCGGCGTCGCCGCGGTGGCCTGTCCGCAATGCGGCTCCGATGACACCGAGCAACTCGCCGAGTTCGGCTCGACCTCCTGCAAGGCGCTATGGCGCTGCAGATCGTGCCGCGAGCCTTTCGATTATTTCAAGTGCCACTGATGCAACCACGGCCGTCATCGCGAGCGCAGCGACGCGATCCAGAGTCGCGTGCGCAGCCCTGGATTGCTTCGCTGCGCTCGCAATGACGCGGGGAGAGAGCAGATGTCGATAACGCCGCGCTTCCACCGTCTCGCTGTCCGTGATCTGCGCCGGGAGGCGCCCGATGCGGTCTCCTTGACCTTTGCCATTCCGAAGGAGTTGTCCGCGGACTATCAGTTCGCGCCAGGACAGTACCTCACGCTGAAGACGACGCTGGGCGGAGAGGAGGTGCGGCGCTCCTATTCGATCTGCTCCGGCCCCGACGACAACGAGATCCGCATCGCCGTGAAGCGCGTCGACGGCGGCGCGTTCTCGAGCTTCGTCACCGACGAGTTGAAGCGCGGCGACGAGATCGACGTGATGACGCCGACCGGTCGGTTCGGCGTGGCGCTGCAGCCGGAGGCCGCGCGCACCCATGTCGGCTTCGCGGCGGGATCGGGCATCACGCCGATCCTGTCGATCGTCAAGGCGGTGCTGGCGCGCGAGCCGGACAGCCGCTTCTTCCTGTTCTACGGCAATCGCACCACGGCGGGCATGCTGTTCCGCGAGCAGCTTGAGGAGCTGAAGGACCGCTTCCTCGAGCGCTTCTCTGTGTTCCACGTCATCTCCGGCGAGGAGCAGGATCTGCCGATCCTGCACGGCCGGCTCGACGGCGAGAAGGTACGCATGCTCCTGCGCTCGCTGGTGCCGGCCGAGACTGTTGATCACGTTTTCATCTGCGGCCCCACCGGGATGAGCGAGGACATCGAGGCCGCCTGCCGCGCGCTCGGCATTGCCGACGACCGCGTCCATGTCGAACGTTTCGTGTCCGGCGCCGGCGGCAAGCCGCGGCCGAAGATGGTGGTGCCCGCCTCGGCGCCACCCAAAGCGATCGCCGCCCTGATCATCGACGGCAAGCGCCGCGAGGTCCCGGTCGCCGAGGGCGAAGCCATCCTCGACGCCGCACTGCGCGCCGGCGTCGATTTGCCGTTCGCCTGCAAGGGCGGCATGTGCTCCACCTGCCGCGCCAAGCTGGTCGAGGGCAAGGCCGAGATGGAGCTGAACTACTCGCTGGAACCGTGGGAGCTGCAGGCGGGATTCGTGCTGACCTGTCAGGCGAAGCCGGTAACCG
>NZ_CAFJ01000566.1 GCF_000239795.1 Bradyrhizobium sp. STM 3809
CTACCGAATCGAGAAGCGGTATGTCCGGCCGGATGACAGCGTCGTCTGGGGGCGGGTGATGGTCAATCCGATTCGCGATGCTGCCGGCCGCATCAAATGGATTTGTGCCGTCGTCGAGGACATCACGGCCACCAAGATCCTGGAGACCCAGCTTGCGGCGGCGGAAAAGCTCGCAGGGCTTTCGACGTTCAACCTGATCGTCACCGCGGAAGACCGCCGGCCCGAATCGGGAGCGCCGTGCGCGGGCTCGCTCGGAGAGATCTTGACTGGCGTTCACCAGGAGGATCGCGACGGCCTCGAGGAAGCGATCGAGCGGGCGATCGCCAAGCGGACCGGATACACCCGAGAGTATCGGGTGATCGACGGTGCCGGAACGGCACGCTGGGTGCGCGGCATGGGCACCTGTGTCTACAGCCCGACGGAGGGACGGTTGCATCTCGTCGGCGCCGTGGTTGACGTGACGGCGACACGCCAGCAGCAGGACATGCCCGAGCCGATCCGCCGCATGCTGGACCATGTCGAACTGCACTGGCAGCAGAAGGCGTCGATCGAGCAGTTGGCAGCTCAGTTCGGCATCAGTCCCCGCGCCGTCTATCAGTATTTTTCGACCAGCGGCATGTCGCTCGGCGAGAGGATCAAGCAGATCCGGATGCAGCATGCCCGCCGCATGCTCTGCGCTCCGGAGCCGGGCGCCACGGTGATGTCGATCGCCTTGCGCTGCGGCTTCAGCAATCCCGGACACTTCGCCAAGGAATATCGGAAGGTCTATGGCGAGACGCCGTCGGAAAGTCTGAGGCGAGCGTCGTCCCCCAATTAGGATCGGCTGGTCCAAGATCGCGTGATCCGCCGCATCTGCACGACGGGCAAGTCCTGCATGCGCGTCATGCACATATTGCCCGTCGTGTTGTTTCGCCGCAGGCGTTGCCGCTTGCGTCGTCGGGCAAATCAGGTCGATGGTCTCGTTCGACCCGCCTCATGCAGAGGGACGTACGCGTCGTCACGATACGTGGAGGTGGGTTGCGATGGACGGGACGCGGTGCTGGACGAGCATGCGCGTCGCGTACGGAGAAGTCGTGTGGTCCTGGCCTCTCGACGCTGAGGTCTGCGCAACGCGCCAAGGGCGCGTCGTCGCAAAATGGGGACAAGACAGCCCGATCCCCAGGGAGAGCACGTATAATCCGTAAAGCCATCGCGCGGGGAAGGCCGGGATGACCAGGCCGAACCTGTGGTGACTGCCGCCTGCATTTTTCTTCTGCAGGCGGGCCATGGGGGCGGCAGGCTCCCGGCCTTCTCCGCGCCCTCTCGTTTTTCGGGAGGGACATCAGCGATGCATCACCCGGGCGCGACGTGCCGCGGGAAGGTGATGCCGTGTCTTCACGCTGTGTGGCCTCGGCATGCGGTGTGGCGGAAGGTGTGAGCCAAGCTCCCCGCCGTCGTCCCGGCCTCGAGCCGGGACCCATAACCCCAGGGAGAACTTTGAGGCACAATGGCCGCTCCATCTCGCCCAGCCAGATCCGCCGCGGCGTATGGGTCCCGGCTCAAGGCCGGGACGACACCGAATGTGAGGCGCGAGCCGGGCAAACGTGACAACGCTCTGCGCCATTCATGACGGTGCGCCTCACGCCTCCAGCGCGGTCCTGATCATGCGGGCGAGATCGGCGCTGAGATATGGCTTGGCGAGCAGCAGCACGTCGGCGTCGAGGCGGCCGTGATGCACGATCGCGTTTTCGGTGTAGCCCGACGTGTACAGCACCTTCAGGCCAGGGCGCCGCTTCTCGGCCTCGATCGCGAGCTGGCGGCCGTTCTTGCCGCCGGGGATGATGACGTCGGTGAACAGCAGGTCGATCCGCTCGGCGCTGTCGATGATCGCCAGGCCCTCGGCGGCGTTGCTCGCCGACAGCGTCCGGTAGCCGAGCCGGCGCACCTGGGCGACGACATAGTCGCGCACCAGCGCGTCATCCTCGACGATCAGGATGGTCTCGTCGCCGCGGGCGACCGCCGGACGGCCGGTCTCAGCGGCCGGCTGCTCCGGCGCGCTCGCCGCGCGCGGCAGATAGAGCTTCACCGTCGTGCCGTGGCCCTGCTCGCTGTAGATCTTGACGTGGCCGTTGGACTGCTTGACGAAGCCGTAGACCATGCTGAGGCCGAGGCCGGAGCCCTTGCCGACGTCCTTGGTGGTGAAGAACGGCTCGAACACCTTGTCGAGCAGCGAGGCCGGAATGCCCTGGCCGGTATCGCTGACCGCGATCATCACGTAGCTGCCCGGCTTGGCGTCGCGGTTCAGCCGCGCGTAGTCCTCGTCGAGCGTGACGTTCTTGGTCTCCAACGTCAGCTTGCCGCCATCCGGCATCGCGTCGCGCGCATTGAGCGCGAGGTTGAGGATCGCGGTCGAGAGCTGGCTGGGATCGATCAGGGCCGGCGCGCTGTCATGGCCCAGCATCGATTCGATCTCGATCTGCTCGCCGAGCGTCGGCCGCAGCAGCCGCGCCGCATCGACCACCAGCGCATTGACGTCGGTGGCGCGCGGCTGCAGCGGCTGGCGGCGCGAGAAGGCGAGCAGATGCCGGGTGAGGTCGGCGCCGCGCTCGGCGGCGGCGCTGATCATGGCGGCGATGCCGGCGAGTTGCGGCTTGTCCTTGACCGCGTCGGCAAGGATCTCGATGGTGCCGGTGATGACCGTGAGGATGTTGTTGAAGTCGTGCGCGACGCCGCCGGTGAGCTGGCCGATCGCCTCCATCTTCTGCGCCTGCCGCACCTGGGCCTCGTTGGCCTCGATCTCCTGAAACCGCCGCACCATGGCCTCGGCGGCGCGGCGCTGCCGGACCTCCTCCTCGAGCTGGGCATAGGCCTTCTGCAACGTGATGCGCGTCGGCAGCACCAGGAGTTGCGGCAGGATCCTCACCATGATGGCGATGAGGCCGAACGACAGCAGGGCCTGTATGGCGTCGACGATGGTACTGGCGTCGCCGGTGGGAATCCAGAGATCGACGATGGCAACGATGCGCCCGATGCCGCAAACCGCGGCATAGCCGGCCAGCCCCGCGACGACCCCGCGAAACAACACGTCGCGCCAGCGTCGCCACAGGAACATGCCGATCACGGCGGCAATCGTGAAAAAGGCGCAGGCGATGACGGCTTGGGACGCGGCCTGCAGCCAAATCCATCCTGGCACGCCTGCTGCCAGTGGCGTCAACCTCGGCATCGGCAAAAAACCCTCGACAACACAAGGCGTCAGGCCGGTGGCCAACCGGGCCTGCCTTCGCCTCAAAACGGTCGGATCATTCAGCTTTTCGGCTCCAGCGCAAGGGCGATGCTGATCCTGATGGCAATGGCGGCTGGTGCCGGCATGCGCGCCCCTCGGCAAGCCGCCGTCAATTGCCTGCCACACATCCTTAACCCCGCGGTCACGCCCCTGTTAACGCCGCGACCTAAGCCGCTCGACACCTTCATCACTTGGGGAGTGAAAGAGATGTCGAACACGATCGCGCACAACCGGCGCGAGTTCTTGAGGTTGCTCGGCGCCTCGGCTGCAACCGCTGCGCTGGGACAGAGCATCGAGCGCGCGCATGCCATTCCGGCGTTCAACCGCCACGGCAGCATCGAGGACGTCAAGCACATCGTGGTGCTGATGCAGGAGAACCGCGCCTTCGATCATTATTTCGGCGCGATGCGCGGCGTCCGCGGCTTCAACGATCCGCGCGCCGTGAAGCTGCCGAACGGCAATCCGGTCTGGCAGCAGCCGAACGGCGCCGGATCTGTGATGCCGTTCCGTGTCGACAACGCCGGCCAGGTCTATGTCGAGGACGTCGCGCATGGCTGGAACGACGGCCAGAAGTCCTGGAACAACGGCAACTACGACAAGTGGATCGCCAACAAGGGCACCACGACGATGACCTGCATGAACCGGCAGGATCTGCCCTGGCATTACGCGCTCGCCGACGCCTTCACGATCTGCGACCAGTATTTCTGCTCGGTGATGGGCCCGACCGATCCGAACCGCTATTATCTGTGGACCGGCTGGGACGGCAATGACGGCAAGAATGGCGGCCCGGTCATCACCAATGCCGAGGCCGGTTATGACTGGACCACGTTCCCGGAGCGGCTGGAGAAGGCCGGGATCTCCTGGAAGGTCTATCAGGACATCGGCGTCGGCCTGACCGCGGCCGGTTATTGGGGCTGGACCGAGAATCCCTGGATCGGCAATTTCGGCGACAACTCGCTGCTGTATTTCCACCAGTACCAGAACTCGCAGCCGGGCAGCCCGCTGTATGAGAAGGCGCTGCGCGGCAGCAACATCGCCAAGGGCGGCACGTTCGAGAACCTGTTCGACGATCTGCGCAACGACGTCCGCAACGGTACCCTGCCGCAGGTGTCGTGGATCGCGGCGCCGGAAGCGTTCAGCGAGCATCCGAACTGGCTGCCGGGTCCGGGCGCCTGGTACATCTCCAAGGTGCTGGATATCCTGACGTCGAACCCGGAGCTGTGGAGCAAGACCGCGCTGCTCATCAACTACGACGAGGGCGGCGGCTTCTTCGATCACGTCGTCGGTCCCTATCCGGCGATGTCGCAGGCGTATGGACAGTCGACGGTCGATGTCAGCACCGATCTGTTCGCCGGCGACGCCAATCATCTCGCCGGTCCCTATGGTCTCGGCGTGCGCGTGCCGATGATGGTGGTGTCGCCGTGGTCGCGCGGCGGCTACGTGTGTTCGGAAGTGTTCGACCACACCTCGGTGATCCGCTTCATCGAGCGCCGCTTCCATCGCCACGCGAAGGATCTGTTCGAGACCAACATCCCGGCCTGGCGGCGCACGGTTTGCGGCGACCTCACCTCGGCGTTCAACTTCACCTCGCCGAACGAGGGCCTCGCGCCGCTGCCGAGCACGACCGGCTTCAAGCCGCCGGCTGCCGATCTCACCTCGGGCGCCCGCTTCGACGACTACCATCCGGTGCCGCCTGCCAAGCAGGTCCTGCCGCAACAGGAGCCCGGCATCCGTCCGGCCCGCGCGCTGCCGTATGATCTGCGCGTCGACGGCGACGCCGATGCCGCCAACAAGAAGTTCGGCATCCGCTTCGTCAATCCGGGGCAGGCCGGCGTCTGCTTCCACGTCCGCTCGGGCAACACCGCCACCGGTCCGTGGAGCTACACGGTCGAGGCCGGCAAGTCGCTCAACGGCGTGTGGGACCTCGCGGCCAGCGTCGGCCAATATGATCTGTCGGTGTATGGCCCGAACGGCTTCTTCCGCCACTTCAAGGGCGGCGTCGCCTCAATGGCCGCGCTGATCGACGTCGACACCGTCCATCTCTGCAACTGGGGCGGCGACGACGACACGCGCAGCCTCGCGATCGCGCTCACCAACAAGGGCGCGAGCTGCGTCGTGACGCTCGTCGACAACTACACGGGACGCAGCGAGCGGCACCGCCTGCAGCGTGGCCAGCGGCTGGAGACGCAGGTGCAGTTGCAGCAGACCCATGGCTGGTACGACCTGACGGTCACGGCGGACAGCGACGCCAATTTCAACTGGCAGCTCGCGGGTCATGTCGAGAACGGCCGGCCCAGCATCAGCGATCCGGCGATGGGCAAGATCGCCGCGACCTGATCGCGGACTTTACCAACGCGATGCGCCCGGAGCGATCCGGGCGCATCGTCAGGACGAAGAGGTGACGAGAGCTTGATCGGCGTCGTCGGCGTTGGGGTCGCCGGGCGCGGTGGCCCAGGCGAGCTCGACCAGGGTGACGATGCGGCGGCCGGCGCCATCGAGCTGGCAGACGATCAGGCCCTGGTCCTCGATATAGGTCAGCAGCCGCTGCGCCCGGCGCAGCGAATGCGAGCCATAGGCGCGCGCGATCGCGGCGTCGCTCGGGCAGGGGCGGCCGTCCTTGGCGGCGCGGGCGAGCATCATGAACACGCCCTGCATGTCCTCGGGCAGCAGCGAGGCGCGCAGGGTGACGTCCTGCCAGCCGGCGTCGTCGGAGGTCTCGTCGCCGCCGAGGCCGGCGCGGGCGCGGGTCAGCATGCGGCGGAATTCGTTGAGGTCGGGCACGGCTGTTCCCAATCCCTCGATGCGGCAGCGGACGACGAATTCCTGGTAGAGCACGCCGACGGCGCGGAAGCCGGCGTCGGGCTCGGCCAGCACGGCGCGCAGCACGCGTTCCACACGGGTGCGGCGCTCGGCGAGCTCCTCCTCGCTGACCTCCGGCGGCGGCGGCTCGGGGCGCAGCTCGAGTGCGGCGGACTTCGCCGCGATCAGCTGGTCGAGCAGCTCCGGCTGCGGCTTGCGCTGCGGCCGCGGGTTGGTCTCCGGCGGGGGCGCTGCGAGGATCACGGCGCGGGCGTCCTCGAGCGCGGCCTCCGGCAGCGGCATCAGCCGCGGCGTCGCATTGCGCGGCTTGGTCTCGGTCGCACCGATGCGCAGGCCGAGCGGACGGCGCGACAGCGCGGGGCCGAGCGCCATGAACTGGCCGCGCTCGAGGTCGCGGAACGCCTCGGCCTGGCGCCGCTCCATGCCGAGCAGATCGGCGGCGCGCGCCATGTCGATGTCGAGGAAGGTGCGGCCCATGAGGAAGTTCGAGGCCTCGGCCGCGACGTTCTTGGCGAGCTTCGCCAGCCGCTGCGTCGCGATCACCCCCGCCAGCCCACGCTTGCGGCCGCGGCACATCAGGTTGGTCATGGCGCCGAGCGAGGCCTTGCGCGCCTCGTCGGAGACTTCGCCGGCGACGGCCGGCGCGAACAGCTGGGCCTCGTCGACGACGACGAGCATCGGGTACCAATGGTCGCGCGAGATCTCGAACAGGCCGTTGAGGAACGCCGCCGCCCGCCGCATCTGGTTCTCGGCGTCGAGCCCCTCGAGGTTGAGAACGGTCGACACGCGATGGATCCGCGCCCGCTCGCCGGCGACCTGCAGCGCGCGCTCGGTGTGGTCCTCGGCCTCGATGACGAGATGGCCGAATCGCTCGGCCAAGGTGACGAAGTCGCCCTCGGGATCGATGATCGTCTGCTGGACCCAAGGTGCACTCTGCTCGAGCAGCCGGCGCAACAGATGCGATTTGCCGGAGCCGGAATTGCCCTGCACGAGGAGGCGGGTCGCCAGCAGTTCTTCGAGGTCCAGGGCCGCAGGCGATCCCGCCGCCGTCTGCCCCATCTCGATCGCAACCGTCATGTGCCCCGACTCAAGCCCGCGTCCCGCAGAGGCTGGCGCTTAACAAGCCCGGAGCGTTGCGTCGAGCGGTCGCTGCGGCTTGTCCCGTGTCCGATGGCCGTCTGTGGATGGTTCGCCGGCCTGGGAACCGAACCGAAGGATGCGGGTTCCATATCGGGCCAAAAGAGCGCTCGAAACCGGCCAGCGCTTGGCGCGGCCGCGCGGTTCGGGCTACTCTGCGGCCAAAAAGGGGCAACGAGTGAACGGGCATTCGGACGCCGGTCGCGCAACGTCTCAATCGATCGTGCGCGGGGCCGACTTCCTGCAGGGCGGCGGTGAGATGGGGGCGTTGATGCGCAGCCACGACTGGTCGCGGACGCCGCTCGGTCCGCCCGAGTGCTGGCCGCAATCGCTGCGGACCTCGGTGAGCACGTGCCTGGACTGCGCATTCCCGATCTTGATCTGGTGGGGCAGCGAGCTCGTCATGCTCTACAACGACGAGTACCGCCCGATCCTCGGATCACAGAAGCATCCCGCTGCCCTCGGAGCTCCCGGGCGTATTGTCTGGCCGGAGATCTGGGACGTCATCGGCCCGATGCTGCGCCAGGTTCTGACCCAAGGCGAAGCCACACGCTCGCGTGACCTGCCGCTGTTCATGGACCGTCATGGCTACACCGAGGAGACCTACTTCTCGTTCTCCTACTCGCCGATTCGCGATGAGACCGGCGGCGTCGGCGGCGTTTTCACGCCCGTGATCGAGACCACCGCGAAGATCATCGGCGAACGCCGCATGCGCACCCTGCGCGATCTCGCCGCGCGCGGGCGCGCTGCCAGTCTGCAGGACGCATGCCGCGGGGTCGCCGAGGTGCTCGCCGAGAACCGGCACGACGTGCCGTTCGCGTTGATCTACGCGCTGGACGATGATGGCGACGCTCAGCTTCTCGGCGCGTCCGGCGTTCAGCCGGGCAGTCCGCTCGCGCCCGTGCGGATCATGCACGACAAAGGCGATGACGCGCCCTGGCCGATGCGGGCTGCCGCAGGCGCCGCCGCGCCGACAAGGGTGGTGCTGGACCCTGCGAGATACTGCGACCTGCCGACCGGTGCCTGGCAGGAGCCGCCACAGTTGGCGCTGATGCTGCCGATCACCACCGGACGGGAGCTGCCGAAAGCGATCCTGATCTGCGGCGTCAATCCACGGCGCGCGCTCGACGCCGAGCACCAGGGCTTCTTCCAGCTGATTGCGACCCAGCTTGGCAGCACCTTTGCGGAGACGCTCGCCTATCAGGAGGAGCGGCGGCGCGCCGAGAGGCTTGCCGAGATCGACCGCGCCAAGACCGCGTTCTTCGCCAATATCAGCCACGAGTTCCGCACGCCGCTGACCCTGATGCTCGGGCCGCTCGAAGACGTGCTGTCACGGCCGCAAGGCCCGGTTGCGGCTGACCGCGACCGCCTGGAGATCACCCACCGCAACGCGCTGCGGCTGCTCAAGCTCGTCAACACGCTGCTGGATTTTTCGCGCCTCGAAGCCGGCCGGATGCAGGCCGCCTATGTGCCCACCGATCTGTCGGGCTTCACGGCGGAGATCGCCAGCGTGTTTCGTTCGGCGATCGAGGCGGCAGGCTTGAGGCTGATCGTCGATTGTCCGCCGCTGCGTCAGCCCGCCCATGTCGATCGCGAGATGTGGGAGAAGATCGTCCTCAATCTGCTGTCGAACGCGTTCAAGTTCACCTTCGCGGGCGAGATCGAGGTGAAGCTGCGCGAGATCGATGGCAATTTCGAGCTCACGGTCCGCGACACCGGCAGCGGCATTCGGCCGGACGAATTGCCGAAGCTGTTCGAACGCTTTCATCGCGTGGCGGGGGCAAAGGGCCGCACCCATGAGGGCTCGGGGATCGGCCTGGCGCTGGTGCAGGAGCTGGCAAAGCTGCATGGCGGATCGGTCGGCGTCACCAGCGTGCTCGCACAAGGCAGCACATTTGCCGTGCGTATCCCCCGAGGACGAAGTCATCTGCCTGACGCACCCAGCGTTTTTTCTGTTGCACAGGATGACCTGTCGCGCGCTGCGCGGCCCTTTGTCGAAGAGGCCCGGCGCTGGCTGCCGGATGCAGTGCCCGCCGTTACGGAGACCGATCTTGCCGTATCGCCGAGCGAGACGGACGCGCCGCGGGCCCGCATCCTGCTCGCCGACGACAATGCCGACATGCGCGACTACGTCCGCCGGCTGCTCGCGGTGCGTTACGATGTCGAGACCGTTGCAGATGGGGAGGCTGCGCTCGCGGCCATCGGCCGCGCTAGGCCCGATCTCGTCCTGTCGGACGTGATGATGCCGCGGGTCGATGGCGTGCAGTTGCTCGCACATGTGCGGGCCAATGCGCAGATCAGCACCATCCCCGTCATCCTGCTCTCGGCCCGTGTCGGCGAGGAGAGCAGGGTCGAGGGCATGCAGGCAGGGGCCGACGATTATCTGATCAAGCCGTTCAGCGCGCGCGAGCTGCTCGCCAGGGTCGAGGCGCATCTCAGGATGGCGCGTCTGCGCGCCGAGGCGATGGAGCGTCTGCGCGACAGCGAGGAGCGGTTTCGCGCCTTCGTCACCGCGAGCTCCGACATCGTCTATCGCATGAGCGCCGACTGGACGGAGATGCTCTATCTCCAGGGCAAGGATTTCATCGCCGACACCATGACACCCAGCCAGCGCTGGCTCGCGAAGTACATTCATCCGGACGACCAGGGGCAGGTGATCGCAGCCATCACCGGCGCCATCGAAGCCAAGCGCGTCTTCGAACTGGAGCACCGCGTCATCCGGGTCGACGGCACGCTGGGCTGGGCGCATTCGCGCGCCATTCCGGTGCTCGGCAGCGGCGGCGACGTCGTCGAATGGTTCGGTGCCGCCCGCGACATCACCGAGCAGAAGCAGGCCGAGCATGCGCTGCGCAAGAGCGAGGAGCGGCTGCGCAGCGCGGTCGAGGTCGGACGGTTGGGGCTGTGGGATTGGAACGTCACGACGGGCGAGGTCTACTGGTCGGACGAGCACTTCCGCATGGAAGGCTATGGCGTCGGCGAGGTCACCCCGAGCTATGAGGCTTGGACGGCGCGTCTTCATCCGGAGGATCGAGCCGCAACCGAAGCTGCGCTGCGCCGGGCGATGGAGGCGCGCGAGGAATATGCCCGCGAGTTTCGCGTCATCCATCCGGATGGCAGCGTGCGCTGCCTGTATGGCCGCGGACGCTTCTTCTACGACGACGCCGGGCGGCCGATCCGCATGACCGGCGCGATGATCGACGTCACCGAGCGGCGCGAGTGGGAAGAGCGGCAGAAGGTGCTGGTGGCGGAACTGCAGCATCGCACGCGCAATCTCCTCGGCGTGGTTCGTTCGATGGCCGACAAGACGGCGCGCGCCAGCACGGATCTGCCCGACTTCCGCGCACGCTACCGCGACCGGCTGGACACGCTGTCGCGCGTCCAGGGCTTGCTGTCGCGCCTGACGGAGCATGATCGCGTCAGCTTCGACGACCTGATCCGCAGCGAGCTGACCGCCGTCGCCGGAGGATCCGAGCGCGTCGTCCTCGATGGCCCGGCGGGTGTGCGGCTGCGGTCGTCGACGGTGCAAATGCTCGCGATGGCGCTGCATGAGCTGGTGACCAATGCGGTCAAGTATGGCGCGCTGGCGCAGCCGTCAGGCCGTCTCGCGGTGATCTGGACGCTCGAGCGCAGCGGCGCCGACGACAGGCCATGGCTGCACATCGATTGGCGGGAAAGCGGCGTCGAGATGCCGCCTCCAGGCGCGATGCCTGCCGGGACGGGGCAGGGGCGCGAGCTGATCGAGCAGGCCTTGCCGTATCAGCTCAGCGCCAGGACGTCGTACCGGTTCACGCCCGATGGCGTCCGCTGCATGATTTCGATCCCCGTTTCGCTTAGTACGCTGGAGCTCGAAGAGCATGCTTGAAAGCCCGCTCCGTCACCGCCGTATCCTCGTCGTCGAGGACGAATACATGCTTGCCGACGAGCTGCGCGGCGAACTCGGGGGCGCCGGTGCGACCGTGCTGGGTCCGGTCGGAACCGTCGCCGACGCTCTCGCGCTCGCCAAATGTGAGGACAGGATCGATGGCGCTGTCCTCGACGTGAACCTGCGCGGCGAGATGGCGTTTCCGGTCGCGGACCTGCTGATCGAAGGCGGCGTTCCCTTCGTGTTCACGACCGGCTACGACGAGTCCATCATTCCGGACCGGTTCTCCAAGATCCTCCGCTGCGAGAAGCCGATCGCGGTCGACGGCATCATCCGCACGCTCGGGCGCCTGATCGACAAGTGAGTGCGACGACGACGCATCGCGGCTCCCCACCGGCCGATCCGGGCGCGAGGACCTCAAACCTCGCGGCGGCTGAGGAAGGCGAGCCGCTCGAACAGGTGCACGTCCTGCTCGTTCTTGAGCAGCGCCCCATGCAGCGGCGGAATCAGCTTGCGCGGATCGCGCTCGCGCAGCTGCTCGGGGCCGATGTCCTCGTTGAGCAGCAGCTTGAGCCAGTCGAGCAGCTCCGAGGTGGACGGCTTCTTCTTCAGGCCCGGCACGTCGCGCACCTCGAAGAAGATGCGCAGGGCTTCCTCGACCAGGCGCTTCTTGATGTTCGGGAAGTGGACGTCGACGATGCGGCCCATCGTGTCGGCATCGGGGAACTTGATGTAGTGGAAGAAGCAGCGGCGCAGGAAGGCGTCCGGCAGCTCCTTCTCGTTGTTGGAGGTGATGATGACGATCGGGCGCAGCTTGGCCTTGATGGTCTCGTTGGTCTCGTAGACGTGGAATTCCATCCGGTCGAGCTCGAGCAGCAGGTCGTTCGGGAATTCGATGTCCGCCTTGTCGATCTCGTCGATCAGCAGCACGGGGCGCTGCTCGGCGGTGAACGCCTCCCACAGCTTGCCGCGCTTGATGTAGTTCTTGATGTCGGACACGCGGCTGTCGCCGAGCTGGCTGTCGCGCAGCCGCGACACCGCGTCGTATTCGTAGAGCCCCTGCTGCGCCTTGGTGGTGGACTTGATGTGCCAGGTGAGCAGCGGCGCGTTGACGGCCTTGGCGACCTCCTCGGCCAGCACGGTCTTGCCGGTCCCGGGCTCGCCCTTCACCAGCAGCGGGCGCTCGAGCACGATCGCCGCGTTGACGGCCACTTTGAGGTCGTCGGTGGCGACGTAGTCCTGGGTACCGGTAAATTTCATCGCGCCTCGCTTGTCGGTCGAACTTGTGTTGAGTGGCTACGCCGCGGCCGTGGCCGCGGCGGCTTTGAGATGATGGCTGCCATCGGAAGCGGAAATAATCAAGCGCGCCGGATCAGCGAGAGGATCACGAGCACGATGACGGCGCCGATCGTGGCGTCCAGGATGGCGCCCAAAGTGCCGCTGGCGAGCGCAATGTGCAGCGCCGGCAGCACGTAGCTCGCGACCAGGGCGCCGATGATGCCGACGACCATGTTGCCGATCAGCCCGAAACCGGCGCCGCGCACGATCAGCCCGGCCAGCCAGCCCGCGACGGCGCCGATGATCAGCGCTGCAATGATACCCATGAAAACCCCCATTCCATCCGTTGTTCCAGGGATTGTAGAGCAAAAAGCCGGCCGGTCCAGGGTGAGCCCGCAGGGGCGGCCCTTGACGCGACCTCCCGGCCGCGCGATCTAATGGGCATGTTCCTGCAATTCTTCACAGCACTGCGCGACGCGCAGGTCCCGGTCTCCTTGCGTGAATATCTCACGCTGATGCAGGCCGTCGACGCCGATCTCGCCGAGCATTCGGTTGAGAATTTCTATTATCTGTCGCGCACGGCGCTGGTGAAGGACGAGCGCAATCTCGACAAGTTCGATCGCGTCTTCGGCACGGTTTTCAAGGGGCTGGAGAATCTCCTCGATGCGATGGAGAAGGCCGAGATTCCCGAGGAATGGCTGAGGAAGCTCGCCGAGAAGTACCTCACCGAGGAAGAGAAGAAAGAGATAGAGGCCATGGGCTGGGACAAGCTCATGGAGACCTTGAAGAAGCGTCTCGAGGAGCAGAAGGGCCGCCACCAGGGCGGCAACAAGTGGATCGGCACGGCGGGCACGTCGCCGTTCGGCGCCTATGGCTACAACCCCGAAGGCGTCCGCATCGGCCAGGAGAAGAACCGCAACAACCGGGCCGTGAAGGTGTGGGACCGCCGCGAGTTCAAGGATCTCGACGGCAATGTCGAACTCGGCATTCGTAACATCAAGGTCGCATTGCGCCGCCTGCGCAAATTCGCCCGCACCGGCGCGCCGGACGAACTCGATCTCGACACCACGATCCGCGAGACCGCCAATCACGGCTATCTCGACGTCCACATGCGGCCCGAGCGGCGCAATGCGGTGAAGGTGCTGGTGTTCTTCGACATCGGCGGCTCGATGGATTCGCACATCGCCCAGGTCGAGGAGCTGTTCTCGGCGGCCAAGAGCGAATTCAAGCACATGGAATATTTCTACTTCCACAACTGCCTTTACGAGGGCGTGTGGAAGCAGAACAAGCGGCGCTTCACCGACCGCACGCCGACCTGGGACGTGCTGCACAAATATCCGCACGACTACAAGGTCGTGTTCGTGGGCGACGCCTCGATGTCGCCTTACGAGATCATGGTGCCCGGGGGCTCGGTCGAGCACGTCAACGAGGAGCCGGGCTCGGTCTGGCTCGATCGCATCATTCGGACCTATCCGCACACGGTGTGGCTGAATCCGGTGGCGCAGAAGCACTGGGACTATTCGGAGTCCACCACCATCATCCGCCGCATCTTCTCCGAGCGCATGTATCCGATCACGATCGAGGGTCTGGAAGCGGCGATGAAGGAGCTGGTGCGGTAGGACTGCCCCGTCCTTCCGGGGCGGTCGCGCCAGCGACCGAACCCGGAATCTCGACATGGCGCCATCAACTCGAGGTTTCTGGCTCGATGCGTCCCATCGCCCCGGACTGACGTTGGAAGGACATGAGACATGCCCCAGACCATCACCCGCGGCATCAAGGCGCTGATCGATGAGGCCAATTCAGAGATCGAGACGCTCTCCGCGGCCGAGGCGATCGAGGCGGCCAGGGGCGACGATGTCGTGATCGTCGACATCCGCGATCCCCGCGAGATCGAGCGCGAGGGCAGGATCCCCGGTGCGTTCTCCTGCACCCGCGGCATGCTGGAGTTCTGGATCGATCCGCAGAGCCCCTATGCCAAGCCGATCTTTCAGCAGGACAAGCGGTTCATCTTCCATTGCGCCGGCGGCCTGCGCTCGGCGCTCGCGGCCAAGACGGCGCAGGACATGGGCCTGAAGCCGGTGGCCCATATCGGCGGCGGGTTTGCCGCGTGGCGCGAGGCCGGTGGCCCCGTCGAAGCATGGGCGCCAAAGAAGAAGGATTGAGCCCAACTCGTCGCACGCGGGCTTGACCCGCGTGTCCATCGCTTGAACAAGATGGATCGCCGGACCAAGTCCGGCGATGATGAATTGAAAGTGACGCTGGAGCCTCGCGATGACCACTCCCCACGACCCGCTCGTCAGCACCGACTGGCTCGCAGGGCATCTCGGCGATCCCCACGTCAAGGTGCTCGACGCCACCTTCAAGATGCCCGGCGTGCTGCCGCTGCCGAAGGACGACTATCTGAACGCGCACATTCCCGGCGCGGTGTTCTTCGACGTCGACGAGGTCTCCGACCACTCCAACCCGCTGCCGCATATGTATCCGAGCGCGGAGCAGTTCGGCCGCGACGCAGGCCGGCTCGGCGTCAGCAATGGCGACACGGTGGTTGTCTATGATGCCGGCGGCTGGGTGGCCGCGCCGCGCGCCTGGTGGATGTTCCTGTCGTTCGGCCACCAGGACGTGCGCGTGCTGGACGGCGGGTTGAGGAAGTGGGTCGCCGAGGGACGACCGGTCGATCGCGGCCAGGTGACGCCCGTGGCAGGGCGCTACAGCGCGAGCTTCGATGCCGCGCGCGTGCGCAAGATCGAGCAGATGGTCGCCAACCTGGCGGCCGGAGCCGAGCAGGTGATCGATGCCCGCCAGGCCCCGCGCTTTGCCGGCGAGGTGGCGGAGCCGCGGCCGGGGCTGCGGTCCGGGCACATTCCCGGCAGCCGTAACCTGCCCTATGCGGAGCTGTTCGACGCCGCCACCGGCGTCATGAAGCCGCTGGACGACCTGCGCAAGGCGTTCGGCTCAGCCGGCGTCGATCTGGCAAAGCCGATCGTGACCTCGTGCGGCTCGGGCGTGTCGGCGGCCGTGTTGACCCTGGCGCTCTACCGGCTCGGTATCCGCGACACCGCGCTCTATGACGGCTCCTGGTCGGAATGGGGCGTCGAGAACGGCCCGCCGGTCGCAACCGGACCGGCCTGATCGTCGCCTCTACCGCGTGCGCGGTCCAGCGGCCTGCTGGCCGACCGCCTGCGGCTGCGCGAACTGCTGCCCGAACGGATCGGGGAAGGCCTGCTGTTGCTGCTGCTGGGCCGCCGCCTCGCGGGCGGCCCGGACCCGCTGCGCATAGCGCCGCTGCTTGGCGCGGCGCGCCGCAAGCTGCTTCTCCCGCGCCTGTCGCTTCTTCAGGACGCTCCGGCGCAACTGGACGCTGGCGACCTTGACCGAGGCGCGATGCTCGCCGGCGGCGGGACGTTCCTGATGGACCGGCTGTTCGGCCAACGCGGCGAGCTTGGCGGCGATCGGATCGAGCACGGCTGCGACGGGAACAGGCGCGGCAGAGGGCGACGACACTGGAGCCGCCGCTGGATCGGCGCTGGCAACGACCTGAGGAGCGGGCGCCGCCGCGGCTGCAACGGCGGCGCTCGACGGGACGAGGGCGGCCGGAGCGGCCATGTCGGGCGTCGTGTCCATCCTGGGCTTGTCGGCTGTCTTTTCGACCGTGGCAGAGGCCGTGTCAGAACCCGCCGGTTCGGGCTTGGCGCGGTCGCCGCTGTCGTCAGGCGTGACGGCGGCTTTCGCGACGACGATCGCCGTCGTGGTGTCGACGGTCTCGGCCGGCAGCGAGGGCGTCGGCACGGCAGGGGCCTCCGCGACAGGCGTCGTGTCGGGCGTTTCCGCGACAGGCGCGGGCGCAGACGGCTGGATCGGCGGCTCGGCCGGACTGATCACCGACGGAGGAGGCTCGACGGCGAGTGTCGGCTGCGTCGGGCTCGGCTCGACGCGCAGCACGGCCAGAACCGGCGTCGGCTCCGCCGGCGGCAGGAAGGTCGTGAAGCCCGATGCCTGTGCCGAGCGCCAGGTCGAGTTGCTGGCGAACTGCTCATGGGCAGCACGCAACAGGGCAGCAGCGCCCATGCCGAAGATGGTGAGAGAGATGGAGCAGACGATCGCGGCGACGAGGAAACGAAAGCCGGGAAGCATTGACGGGAACTCTCCGCCACAGCAGCGGGACTGCCGAGACATTCGAGCCAGTAGGGAACGCGGTGATCACAGGGAATGGCCGCGTTCGCGACGGGCCCGGCTTCTGCCGTGCATCGCGAATCAGGCTGAAGTCAGAATACCGAAAGCGTTCCGGCTCGCTCGGCAAATCGCGGCATGGATGCGGCCTGCGGCGGCTCCGCTGCACTTTTTCGGCTGCGTGAGACTTCCGTGCAACGACGGAGACATGATCACAAATTGCCGAAATGGGAGCGCACCAGGCCGATTTGTCTTGAATGCGCCGCTATCTTCGGCCATCTGGCACAGCAAAGATCCCAATCGGCGGCTTGGGGATACTGCAAGGGCAATGATGATCAGACAAATCCTGACGGTTTGCGCGGTCGCGGCAGCGGGCGTGGCGGCAACTTCGTCTGTCGAGGCACAGCAGGTCTATCAGACGGCGCCCGGTGCGTATTCACCTGCTCCAACGCCTTACCCGACCGACATGCGCGGCCAGGGCCCAGATTTCGATGCGCTGGACGACGAGGACACTCCCGGTAACTCGGCGGCGCTGCCGCCTCCCGGCCCGGTGATGTCGCCGGATGATCCGCGTTATGGCCGTCCGGCCCATGCTCCGGTTTATGGTGCCGCGCCGACGGGCCCGGTCTTGTCGCCCGACGATCCACGCTATGGGCGTCCGGCGGGGGCGCCGGTCTACGGCGCTGCGCCGAACGGTCCCGTGATGTCGCCGGATGATCCGCGTTACGGCCGTCCGGCCGGTCCGCCCCCGGTGATCTATGCCGATCGCCCCGGTGCCGGCCAGCAGGTCTATGGTGGCACCTCCGGCAATGCCGCGGCTGGCGGCGACGCCGGCGCGCCGCGTCCGCCCGGAGCCGTCGCGGGCACGTCCTCGGTGCCGGGCACCGCCCAGGCGCCCACCGGCGACCGGCCGATGACCGTCGCGGCGCTTCCGCCAGAGGAGCAGCCGGATGCCGCGCCGGCGCCGCTGCCGCCGAATCTGCGCCGCCAGGAGGTCGACTTCGTCACCAAGGAGCCGCCGGGGACGATCGTCGTCGATACGCCGAACACCTACCTCTATCTGGTGCTCGGCAATGGCCGGGCGATGCGCTACGGCGTCCGCGTCGGCCGCGAAGGCTTCACCTGGACCGGCGTGCAGAAGATCACCAAGAAGACCGAGTGGCCGGACTGGTATCCGCCGAGCGAGATGATCGAGCGCCAGCCCTATCTGCCGCGCTTCATGGCCGGTGGTCCGGGCAACCCGCTCGGTGCCCGCGCGATGTATCTCGGCTCGACCGTCTACCGCATCCACGGCACCAACCAGCCGTCGACGATCGGCAAGTTCGTTTCCTCCGGCTGCATCGGCATGCTGAACGAGGACGTCTCCGACCTGTTCGACCGCGTCAAGGTCGGTACCCGCGTCGTCGTCATGCCGGGCGGTGCCCCGGCGGGATCCAACAAGAACATGGCGGCCGCGGCCAACGGCGCGCCGATGCCGGCCGCGCAGGCTCCGGTGCAGGCCCAGGCCAACGTACCAGCGGCTCAGCCGGCTGCGATGCAGCCGCTGCCGCCGCCGGTCACCATCCGCTGACCACGCTTCGATAGATCGTCAAACACCCTCCTCGCGGAGGGTGTTTTGCGTTGGGATAGGGTCAGGCCAGCCGTCGCGGCGGCTCGGCGCCGCCGAGCCAGGCCGCGATGCACTCGACCATCTGGCCGTAATGGGCGCGAAAGCTCTCCTCGGTGACGTAGCCGAGATGCGGGGTCAGCACGACATTGTCGAGCCCGCGCAAGGGATGCGCGACCGGCAGCGGCTCGACCGAGAACACGTCGAGGCCGGCGCCGGCGATTCGCTTCTCACGCAAGGCCTGCAGCAGCGCCGCCTCGTCCACGATCGGCGCCCTGGAGGTATTGACGAGATAGGCCGAGGACTTCATCCGGGCAATGTCGGCGGCGCCGACCAGCCCGCGCGAGCGGTCGCTGAGCACGACGTGGATGGTGATGATGTCGGCGGTCGCGAACAGGTCGTCCTTGCTGGCATAGCCGACGCCGGCGTCCTGGCAGCGCTCCGGCGTCAAATTGGGGCTCCAGGCGATCACCTTCATGCCGAACGCCTTGGCGAGCCCCGCGACCTTGCTGCCGAGCTTGCCGAGCCCGATGACGCCGAGCGTCCGGCCCTCGATCTCGACCCCGCCCAGCGCCTGCCACGGCTCTCCTGCGTGCATTCGGGCGTTCTCCTGGCCGATCTTGCGGGTCAGTTCCAGGATCAGGCCCATGGTCAGGGGCGCCGTGGGATCGCGGCCATATTGCGTGCCGCAAACGACGATGCCGCGCGCCTTGGCGGTTTCGGTGTCGATGGCGGCATTGCGCATGCCCGAGGTGATCAGCAGCTTCAGCTTCGGCAGCCGCTCGATCAGGCTGCGCGGAAACGGCGTCCGCTCGCGCATCGCGCAGATGATGTCGACATCGGCCAGGGCGGCAGCCGCCGCATCTTCTCCGGCGAAGGGATGGGTGAAGGCGGTCACATCGACGCGTTCAGCCAGAAGGGGCCAGTCGGCCAGCGACAGGGCCGTGTCATAATAGTCATCGAGGATTGCACAGCGCAGCCGCGTCATCGGTCAAATCCATTCGGGGCGGGAACGGCGACGCGAGGTCGCCCGGGCGAATGGATGTCATCGTTGCGCGCAAAGCGCGGACGGCGCAAGCCGGGCGCCGCTCAAGATCAGTCGAGGTCGGCCTTGAGACGGAACGCGGCGTCATCGCCATATTTGGCCCGCCACGCCGGTCCGGGGCCGCGCATGTAGTGCAATTCCGGCCGGTACGGATTGAACGCGCGCGCGACGAACTCGCGCCAGAAGCCCTTGATGTCGTCGAGCAGGCCGGATCGATTCGGGCGTTCTGCCGCTGCTGCGGGCAGGGAGGCTGACGTGAGGGTTGCCATGACGGGCTCTCGCTGTTGTCGGTCGCGGCTTGAGCCGCTTGGGCGCGCGGTTCTTGCGGGCCGAGACCGAGTGTCCCGCCGAATTAATTAAAAGATGGTTGCAATTGTCGTGATCGACCGCACACATGGTGACGGACCCGTAATCGTCCGTGTCCGGCGGCGGAGATCAGGCCGGTTCTGCGGCCAATTCTCCCGGTGATTGTCGCCGCCAAGGGCCGCCTCGCCGGTTGCCCTTTGGGGACCGCGCGGTTACATCAGCGGCAACCATTTTCCGAAAAATTCCGGCAGGTTTCGAGGGACACGCGATGGCGCGCCAGTTCGTCTACTTCATGCAGGGCCTGTCCAAGGCCTACCCGACCCGCAAGGTGCTCGATAACATCCATTTGTCGTTCTATCCCGACGCCAAGATCGGCGTGCTCGGCGTCAACGGCTCGGGCAAGTCGACCCTGCTCAAGATCATGGCAGGCCTCGACAAGGAGTACACCGGCGAGGCCTGGGTCGCCGACGGCGCCCGCGTCGGCTATCTCGAGCAGGAGCCGCAGCTCGATCCGAAGCTCTCGGTGCGCGAGAACGTGATGCAGGGCGTCGCCAAGCAGAAGGCGATCCTCGATCGCTACAACGAGCTGGCGATGAACTACTCCGAGGAAACCGCCGACGAGATGACCAAGCTGCAGGACGAGATCGAGGCCCAGGGCCTGTGGGATCTCGACAGCAAGGTCGACCAGGCGATGGACGCGTTGCGCTGCCCGGCCGACGATGCCGACGTCACCAAGCTGTCCGGCGGTGAGCGCCGCCGCGTCGCGCTGTGCCGGCTGCTGCTCGATCAGCCCGACCTGCTGCTGCTCGACGAGCCGACCAACCATCTCGACGCCGAGTCGGTGTCCTGGCTGGAAGGCCATCTGCGCAACTATCCCGGCGCGATCCTGATCGTCACCCACGACCGCTACTTCCTCGACAACGTGACCAGCTGGATCCTCGAGCTCGACCGCGGCCGCGGTATCCCCTACGAAGGCAACTACTCGTCCTGGCTGCAGCAGAAGCAGAAGCGGCTGGAGCAGGAGGGCCGCGAGGAGGCCGCGCATCAGCGCACTTTGGCGCGCGAGCAGGAGTGGATCGCGGCCTCGCCGAAGGCCCGTCAGGCCAAGTCCAAGGCGCGCTACCAGCGCTACGAGGAGCTGCTCAAGAAGGCCAGCGAGAAGCAGACCCAGACCGCGCAGATCATCATTCCCGTCGCCGAGCGGCTCGGCCAGAACGTCGTCGATTTCGAGGGGCTCTCGAAGAGCTTCGGCGACCGCCTGCTGATCGACAATCTCACCTTCAAGCTGCCGCCCGGCGGCATCGTCGGCGTGATCGGCCCGAACGGCGCCGGCAAGACCACGCTGTTCCGCATGATCACTGGGCAGGAGAAGCCCGACGCCGGCACCATCACCGTCGGCGAGACCGTGCATCTCGGCTATGTCGACCAGTCGCGCGACGCGCTCGACGGCAACAAGACGGTGTGGGAGGAGATCTCCGGCGGCAACGAGCTGATCCTGCTCGGCAAGAAGGAAGTGAACTCGCGCGGCTACTGCTCGTCGTTCAACTTCAAGGGCGCCGACCAGCAGAAGAAGGTCGGCGCGCTCTCCGGCGGTGAACGCAACCGCGTTCACCTCGCCAAGATGCTGAAGTCCGGCGCCAATGTCCTGCTGCTCGACGAGCCGACCAACGACCTCGATGTCGACACCTTGCGCGCGCTCGAAGAGGCGCTGGAGGATTTCGCCGGCTGCGCCGTCATCATCAGCCACGATCGCTGGTTCCTCGACCGCATCGCGACCCACATGCTGGCCTTCGAGGGCGACAGCCATGTCGAATGGTTCGAGGGCAACTTCCAGGACTACGAGAAGGACAAGATGCGCCGGCTCGGCCAGGACAGCGTGATCCCGCACCGGGTCAAGTACAAGAAGCTGACCCGCTGACTCTTGCGAAGGCGCGACGCTGTCTCGGCTCCGGGACAAAGCGTCGCGCCCTCGCTGCGACCCAGTGTCGCTTTTCCGCGTGCTGCGATTGCGTAGATAGATGATCCGCAATCCCATCCCAGCCGCGAGATCCTCCATCATGTCTTCATCCGACGCGACCCTGTCCTCCAAGGGCGGTGCGCTGCGCCCCATTCCCATGATGATCTTCGGCTCGCGCTGGCTGCAGCTGCCGCTCTATGTCGGGCTGATCATCGCGCAGGGCGTCTATGTGGTGCTGTTCCTGAAGGAGCTCTGGCACCTGTTCGCCCACGCCTTCGATTTCTCCGAGCAGCAGATCATGCTCGCGGTGCTCGGCCTGATCGACGTGGTGATGATTTCGAACCTGCTGGTGATGGTGATCGTCGGTGGCTACGAGACCTTCGTGTCGCGGCTCAATCTGCAAGGGCATCCCGACGAGCCGGAATGGCTCAGCCACGTCAACGCCAGCGTGCTCAAGATCAAGCTGGCGATGGCGATCATCGGCATCTCCTCGATCCATCTGCTGCGGACGTTCATCGAGGCCGGCGCACTGTCCTCGGGCAAGTCGACCTACACCGAGACCGGCGTGATGTGGCAGACCATCATCCACACGGTGTTCATTCTCTCCGCAATCGGCATCGCCATGGTCGACAAGCTGTCGAACGCCGCGGTCGAGGAGGCGAAGCAGGCGGCGGGGCATTAGGCCAAGCGGCGCGCTTTCAGCCGATGCGGAATGTCGCCATCTCGATCGAGAAAGCGCCGCGCGCGGGGTAGGGCATTGTGAAGAAACTGGTGTGGCTCGCGCAGCCAGAGCCCATCGATCTCGCGGGAGCGGGATTCCGAGATCAGGACATCGATCGGAAGGTCCACGAGCGAGGCTTGCCAGCCGGGGAAGAAGCGGCGAGCCCGCCGGAACATCAGCGCAAGAAGTGCGCTTTCTGTGGTCAGGCCGTGATAATCAAAGGCGTTGTGCTGGTCCGTGACGTAGATGTGGTTTCCAACTTGTCCCTTTGCCGGCTTGATCCATCTCGCGCGAAATCCAAGGTCCGGATGCCGTTCGAGAAACGCGTAGGCCAGAATATGACAGGCGCCATTTGCGAAGAACTGGCGATCCGGTCGATGCCAGCGTCGAACGGGGTCATGTTTCACGTCGGTTTTGGGGAGGAACATTGACGCTCGTGTCTGATTCGACGACGGTTGCGGCCGACTCACGATCGACTTGATGGTCGTTTAGGACCGACGCGGAGGCAAGCTGCAATGGGTGTGACGAGCCGCTTCTTCGTTTGCGTTTTCCTGCTGCTCTTCGTGCCGTCAGCCGCCCGTGCCGCTGATGCCGCCTTCACGCAGTTCGTTGCTTCGCTCTGGCCCGAGGCCAAGGAGCAGGGCGTCTCGCGCGCAACGTTCGAGACCGAAACGCGCGGTCTCGAGCCCGACTACAAGCTCCCCGATCTGATGCTGCCCGGCCGCCCCGCGACCGGCGCCCCGGCGCAGGCCGAGTTCGTGCAGGTGCCGGCCGACTACATCAAGGAAGCCTCGATCGCGCGGCTGGCCGCGCATGGCCAGACGTTGATCCAGCAATATCGTCCGGCGCTCGCCGAGATCGAGCGCCGCTTCGGCGTGCCCGGGCCGATCGTGCTGGCGATCTGGGGCCGCGAGACCGATTTCGGCCGCTACGCGCTGCCTTATGACGCGCTGCGCGTGCTCGCAACGCAGGCCTATGTCGGCCGCCGCAAGGAGCAGTACCGCACCGAGTTCATCATGGCGCTGAAGATGCTGAGCGACGGCGCGGTGTCGCGGCGCGATCTCAGGGCGTCATGGGGCGGCGCGGTCGGCCTGACTCAGTTCCTGCCGTCGGAGTACTACAAGCACGGCATCGATCTCGACGGCGACGGCAAGGTCGATCTCTGGCACTCGGTGCCGGATGCGCTGGGCTCGGCGGCCAAGCAGCTTGCCAACAAGGGCTGGCAGAGCGGCGTACGCTGGGCCTATGAGGTCAAGCCGCCGGCCAATGTCGATTGCACGATGGGCGTGCCCGAGGTGAAGAAGCCGATCGCTGAATGGCTGCGGGCGGGCTTCGTGCCGGTGCGCGGCCAGCGGCTGGGCAGCGCGGAGCAGCAGCAGCCGGCCTCCCTGTTGCAACCGGAGGGAATCTATGGCCCGGCATTTCTGACGACGGCGAACTACTTCGTCATCAAGGAATACAATTTCTCCGACCTCTACGTGCTGTTCGTCGGCCATCTGGCCGACCGCATGACCAGCCCGGCCGGCTTCGCCACCCCCTGGTCGGCGTCTCAGCAGCTCCGGAGCATGGATGTCGAGGCGATGCAGAAGGGGCTCACGCGGCTCGGCCTCTATGCGGACAAGCTCGACGGCAAGGCCGGCATGCAGACCCGCGCCGCGCTCGGCACGTTTCAGAAGAAGGCCGGCCTGAAGGTCGATTGCTGGCCGAGCGCGACGGTGCTGCAGGCGATCAACGCTGCGCACTGACGGTATTCGGTGGCGCGGTGCCGTTGGCCGGGTGCAGGCAGCAAAAAGCCCGGCCGCAGGGCCGGGCTCTTGCCGCATCCGAGATGCGTGTTCGAATCAGTAGCAGACGCGAACCGGGCGGGACACCCAGCCGTAGCCATCCCAATAGCGCTCGCGGCGCCACACGCACGGCGGCGGGCCCGGCGGGGGGGCTTCGACGTAAACCGGGCCGCCATAGGCGGGACGGCTGGAGGCGATCGCGCCGCCGATCAGGGCGCCGCCGATCAGGCCGGCAGCCACGCCGGCGCCGACGTCGCCAGCCTTGGCGGCCGGAGCGGTCACGCTCAGCGAACCGGCGATTGTCGCAACCGCAAGCACTGCGGTCAGGATCTTCTTCATGGTCCAAGATCTCCTGGGGAAGCGCCGAAGCAGGCGCCGGGTGGGTGAATGTTTTACGCTCGACCGAGGGGATGTCAGCATCGTGAGAAAACACGACAATCCGTCAACCCATCGTAAACCCTCGCTGACCCCATGCGACCGAAAAACGGTTTTTTCTGGCCAAGGTGGCCGGCCTATCCGAATTTCTGGTGCAAGGTCATGGAATTAATGAAGGTGAACGTTCACTCGCAAACGCGCACGCGGCGAACTCTCCAGCCATAGCCATCCCAGAAGCGTTGGCGCTGCCAGTAGCAGGCATAGCCGGGATCGGCCACGTAGGCGGGACCGCCATAGTAGGAGTAGCCCGGGCCGTAGGCGTAGCCGGGGGAGTAGGAATAGCCGGGGCCGTAATAATAGGGATTGCTGCCCGCCGCGATGGCGCCACCAATGAGGGCTCCGCCAATCAATCCGGCCGCAACGCCGGCGGCGACACGACCATTGCGCGCTTCTGCCGGAGCAGGCGCCAGCGCTGCACTCGACAGGGTCGCGACGGCGGCCAGGGCCGCAAGAGTTCTCTTCATGACCTCACCTTTCTCAGTCCACGTCGGCAGACGGCGCATCGGTCGATGCGATACGTTCCCACATCCCGCTTGAATGATCAATGAACGGGCGCGTCCATTGGACGGCCCATGCCGAGGGGGCGTTCAATGCTGCGGTGCACAAAACGTCGAAATCCGGAGCGTACATGCCTGGCGCTTTGATCATCGCGGTGGCGATCTGCATGGCGGCAGGCGTCTGCTATGTGCTGCTGGTTGTTGTGGATTGGAAAGGACGGCGAGGCGGCATCGATCCCTCCAGTTCGGATTCCGGCGGCTCCTCGCCATGGGACTCCGCTGCCTCCTCTGGCTGGTTCAGCAATACCGCGACGGATGTCATGGGAAACCCGATCGACAGTGGAGGCGACAGCGGTGGGGATGGGGGAGGCGACGGGGGAGGCGACTAGGCCGGCCAATTCCTTGGGGGTTATCGCGAGCGACTTTGATCTGCAGCAAGATCACTTAGTTAGATTGGTTCTAGTGTGCGCGTGAGATTGGAATAGCTTCAAAAGCGCCGTTTTCCCTTTGCGCGGGTCGGGGCTGGTGACTATCGATAGCTGACCAAGGACGATTGGCCGGTTTCTCATGATTGTTTGTTCCTGTAACGTCATCAGCGATCACGACATTCGCAAGGCCGTGACCTCCGCGGACGAATTGCCGCGGAGCCCCAAGCAGGTCTATGGCTGCCTTGGCTGCAGCGCGGAATGCGGTCGGTGTGCGCGCACCATCAAGACGATCATCGACGAAGCTCTCGGCCCGTGCGCCCGCGCCTGTCAGGCGGGTTGCCAGCACGCCCACACCCATGCTCACGCGTCGGTTCAGATGGCTGACGAAGACCTGCAGAGCCGGTTCGCGCTCGCCGCCTGCTGAGCGGCGCCTGCCTTCATTCTCGCCTGCTTGCGCCCCAAAAATGCACATGCACGGGGGTCGTCTCGGCACTTCGAACCTGTTATTGAGCGCCTGCGGCCTCTAACTCTTTCGGAGCTTATCTATGCAGGGCGACCCCAAGGTCATCGAATATCTAAACAAGGGATTGCGCAGCGAGCTGACTGCCATCAACCAGTATTGGCTGCACTATCGCCTGCTGAACAACTGGGGCCTTCTCGAGATGGCCAAGGTCTGGCGCAAGGAATCCATCGAGGAGATGGAGCACGCCGACAAGTTCACCGACCGCATCCTCTTCCTGGACGGCTTTCCGAACATGCAGGTGCTCGATCCCCTGCGCATCGGCCAGAACGTCAAGGAGATCATCGAGTGCGACCTCGCCGCCGAGATCGCCGCGCGGACGCTGTATCAGGAGGCCGCAACCTACTGCCACGGCGTCAAGGACTACGTGTCGCGCGACCTGTTCGAGCAACTGATGAAGGACGAGGAGCATCACATCGACTTCCTCGAGACCCAGCTCGATCTGATCGGCCGCATCGGCCTCGAACTCTACACCCAGAAGCACGTCGGCGGCCTCGAGAGCGAGCACTGAGAAGGCGGCGATCCTCCCTCCGGGCGAGGTCGATTCGAGGCTGCGGACCAGTCCTTGAATCGACCGCCCGAATTGCGAGCGCCGAGAGCGGCGGGCAAGTATCAGTCGATGCTGCCGAAGGCCGTCACGGGCACCGCCCAATAGACGAGCTTCGTTCCGGCGAACGCGCTCCTGAGCCGCTCCAGCAGCCGCTCGACATCCTTCTCCTGCAGCACGATCGAAACAGCGACCGCGTCGGCATGTCCCTTGACCTGCTCCGCGGGCGTCCGCAGCCGAACGCGTGCGCCATGCCCGGCGGCTTCCAGGGCCGTGAAGCCAGTGACCAGATCCGACTGCTCGTTGATGTAGTCGAACAGCTCCTCGCGCAGCTCGCGCGGCACGATCAGCGTCAGGCACGCTGCTTGAAAGGTCATGCCGCCTCCTTCTTCGCGGCGCCGTAGCGGCGGTACAGGATCGGCAGCAGGATGAGCGTCAGCAGAGTCGACGACAGCAGGCCGCCGATCACGACGATGGCCAGCGGCCGCTGGACCTCTGAGCCCGGCCCGGTGGCGAACAGCAGCGGGATCAGGCCCAGCGCGGTGATGCTCGCCGTCATCAGCACCGGACGCAGCCGGCGCCGCGCGCCTTCGACGACGATGCGCTGCTCGGACAATCCGTGGCTCCGCAGCTGATTGAAATGAGAGACCAGCACGACGCCGTTCAGCACCGCGATGCCGAGCAGCGCGATGAAGCCGACGGAGGCCGGAACCGAAAGATATTCTCCGGTCGAGACCAGCGCGAACACGCCGCCGATCAGAGCGAACGGAATGTTGACGAGCACCAGCAGCGCCTGACGCACGGAGCCGAAGGTGGTGAACAGCAGCACGAAGATCAGCCCGATCGCAACCGGCACCACGACGGAGAGCCGCGCGGCGGCGCGCTGCTGGTTCTCGAACTGACCGCCCCAGGTCAGCCGGTAGCCGGCCGGCAGTGGCAGCTCCGACGCGACCTTCTGCTGAGCGGCCTCGACGAATCCCACCATGTCGCGGCCCCGGACATTGCTGCGCACCACGCTCATGCGGTTGCCGTCCTCGCGGTCGATCTTGACCGGGCCGTCGACGCGCTGGATGCGCGCGACCTGCGACAGAGCGACGTGCTGTCCGGCGGCCACCGTCAGCGGCAGCATCGCCAGCAGGGTCGGCGCCTCGCGCGTGGTCTCGCTGCCGCGGACCAGGATCGGCGTCCGCCGTCCGTTTTCCAGCGCGGTGCCGATCATCCGACCTTCGATCTGCGTGCGCAGCGAGTTGGCGATCGAATCCACGGTGAGACCCAGGCGGCCGGCCTCCAGCCGGTTGACCGTGACCGTGTAGTATTGCGCGCCCTCGTTCAAGGTCGTGTAGACGTCCTCCGCGCCATCGATGCGCGACAGGATCGTCGAGAGCTTCGCTGCGATGTCGTTGAGCGTAGCGATATCGGGGCCGAATATCTTCACGGCGACGTCGCCGCGCACGCCGCTGATCATCTCCTGCACGCGCATGTCGATCGGCTGAGTGAAGCTCAGCGAGATGCCCGGAAAATCCGTCAGCACGTCGCGCAGCTTCTGCAGCAGCGCGTCCCGGCTTTCCGTCTGGCGCTGGTCGGCCGGCTTGAGCACCAGGAACGTATCGGTCTGGTTGGGCCCCATGGGATCCAGGCCGAGCTCGTCCGAGCCGGTGCGGGCGATGATCCCGGCAATGTCGGGGACCTTCATCAGCGCGGTCTGCAGCCGGGCATTGATGGCCAGGGATTCGTCGAGATTGACCGAGGGCAGCGTCTCGACGCTCACGATGACGTCGCCTTCGTCCATGGTCGGCATGAACGTCTTGCCGAGCTGGGTGTAGCCGTAGCCGGCCGCCGCGAGGCCGAGCAGCGCGACCACGATCACCTTGCGCTCGTTGTCGAGCGCCCAGCCGAGCGCGGGCGCGTAGAGGCGCTGGGCCGTGCGGATCAGCAGCGGATCCTCATGAGAGGCAGATGTCAACGCGAACGAGGTGGCGACCGGAAGCACCGTCAGCGCGAGCAGCAGGGAGGCCGCCAGGGCAAAGATGATCGCGAGCGCAACAGGAATGAAGAGCTTGCCTTCCAGCCCCTGCAGCGTCAGCAGCGGCACGAACACGATGATGATGATCAGGACGCCGGAGGCCACCGGCTGCAGCACCTCGCAGACCGAGCGGTAGACGATGTGGACCAGGGGCGTGGCCTTGCCGGACTCGTGCCGGCCGAGATTGCCGACGATGTTCTCGACCACGACCACGAGCGCATCGATCAGCATGCCGATCGCGATCGCAAGGCCGCCCAGGCTCATCAAATTGGCCGACATCCCGACGGCACGCATCACCAGCAGCGCGATCGCGATCGCGAGCGGCAGGCTGAGCGCGATGACCAGCGAGGCGCGCCAGTTGCCGAGGAACAGCAGCAGCAGCACCACGACCAGCACGGTGGCCTCGCCCAGCGCCCGCACCACCGTGCCGACGGCGCGGTTGACCAGCCGGCTGCGGTCGTAGAACACGTTGATGGTGACGCTCGACGGCAGTGACGGCTTCAGCTCTTCCAGCCGCGCGCGCACGTCGCGCACGAGCTGTCCGGCATTGGCGCCGCGCAGCCCCAGCACGAGCCCCTCGACCGTCTCGCCCTTGCCGTCGGTCGTGACCGCGCCATAGCGGGTCAGCGCGCCGATCCGCACCCGGGCCACGTCGCTGACGCGGATCGGGATGTTGTCCCGGGTGTCGACGACGATCGCCTTGATGTCGTCGATGCTGCGGATGCTGCCCTCGATGCGCACCAGCGCGCTGTCCTCGCCCTGGTTGACGCGGCCTGCGCCGTCATTGCGGCTGTTGGCTTCGATCGCCTTTCGGAACAGCTCATAGGAGATGCCGCGCGCCGCCAGCGCATCGTTGCGTGGCACGATCTCGAAGGCGCGGACAAACCCGCCCAGCGAATTGACGTCGGCAACGCCGGGCACGGTGCGCAGTGCCGGCCGGATCACCCAGTCGAGCAGGCTGCGCCGCTCGGCGAGCGACAGCTCCGGGCTCTCGATCGTGAACATGAACATCTCGCCGAGCGGGCTCGTGATCGGGGCGAGGCCGCCGCTGACGCCATCGGGAAAGTCGCGCGAGACGTTCGACAGCCGCTCCGAGACCTGGTTGCGCGCCCAGTAGATGTCGGTGCCGTCCTCGAAATCGACGGTGATGTCGGCGAGCGCGTATTTGGTGGTGGTACGCAGGATCTTCTTGTTGGGCAGGCCGAGCAGTTCGAGCTCGATCGGCACCGTGATGCGCTGCTCGACCTCCTCGGGCGTCAGCCCGGGCGCCTTCATGATGACCTTGACCTGGACCGGGGAGACGTCCGGGAAGGCGTCGATCGGCAGGCTCGGCAGGAACACGGCTGCGGCGCCGACCAGCAGCAGCACGCCGAGCATCACGAACAGCCGTTGCGACAGTGCAAAGGCGACCAGCCGCCGCAGCATCATTGACCCAGCCGCGAGAGAATGCCGCGCAGCGCCGAGATGCCGCCGATCGCCACCTCGTCCTTGTCGGAGACCGGCCCGGACACCACGACGTGGTCCTGGTCCTCCGCGAGCAGCGTGACAGGGACCTGCCGGAAACCGCCGTCGATCGCGACGAAGATCGAGGTCTGCTCGCCGCGCCGGACCAGGCCGCTATACGGGATCTCCCAGGCGCTCTCGCCGGCGGAGATGAAGCCGATGCGCGCCGCCGCGGTCTGTCCGGAATGCAGCTCGCCGGTGTTGGGGATCTCGGCGCGGACGAGGATCGTCTGGGTCGCCGCGTCGGTCGTCTCGGACACCAGGATGACGCGGCCCGGCGTCGCATAGCCCTCGATGTCGACCCGCGCGCCGGTCTTGATGGCGGCGATATTGGTGGCCGGGATCGCGATCTCGGCCCAGAGCGGCGACAGCCTGGCGAGCTTCACCAGCGGCGCGGCCTGCTCCATGCGCTGCCCCGGCGACACCATGATGTCGACCACGGAGGCCGCCTGCGGCGCGCTGACGGTCAGCGTCGCGCTGATCGCTGCTTCATCGGTCAGGCGCCCCATGCCCTTGTCCGAGAGGCCGCTGAGACGCAGCATCTGGCGCCGCTCGGCGACCAGGATGCTGGCCTGGCGCGCCTCGGCCTGGCTCGATTCCAGCACCCGCTGCGGGATCGCCTTGCCCTCGAACAGGTCGGAATTGCGCTTCAGCTGCTGCAGGGCGAGATCCTCCTGGGCCAGCGCATGAAGATACTCGCGCTGCAGCGACACATAGCTTGGGCTCTCGAGCGTCAGCAGCGGCTGCGCGACGCTGACGCGATCGCCGCGCGCGACCGCGAGGTTGGTGACCATGCCGGACACCGGTGCGCTGACCACCCATAATTGCGGCGTCGGGATCACGATCTGCGCGGGGTAGGGCAGCGTCGTGTCGTTCCGGCTCGAGACCGGATGCGTGACGCGGATGCCGAGGTTCTGCGCCTGCGCTGGCGTGAGCTTCACATCCTCGGCCGCCGCGGCGGATGACATCGCGGAGGCGGCGATCAGGAGCAGTGCGCCCGCCAAACGGCGGTGCGACAGGAGGCGGGCGGCAAGGAGGGGCGCGGGCATCGGTCGAGATGGTTTCCAGCTTCAACGACGTCATGAACTAGTTCAGGTCGCTCGCGCGATCGCTGAGCTGCATCAAGATGTGGGCTCGCGACCGCGAGCGCGCCACTGATGGACGAGGCAAGATGACTCGAAGCTGACGTGAGTTTGCGAGTAGGTCGCAATCTCAGAGCTGGTCGCGCCAGCGCGCGTCGGTCACCTCCTGCGGCTCCGGCGTGCCGAGCGCGGTCTGATCGTGGATGATCTCGCCGATGCTCGGCATCGCCGAGCGCGGCACCTGCGCCTCGGCCGACCACAGCTTCGAGCGCATGATCGCCTTGCCGCAGTGGAAGTAGATCTCCTGCACCTCGATCACGAGCACCGAGCGCGGCGGCTTGCCGAACTCCTGCAGCCTGGCCAGCAGCTCCGGCGAGGTCGACAGCGAGGCCGTGCCGCCAACGCGCAGGGTCTCGTTGATGCCGGGCACGAAGAAGATCAGCTGCACCTGGCCGGAGCCGTCGGAGACGTTGCGGAGCGTGTCGAGCCGGTTGTTGCCGGGGCGGTCCGGCAGCAGCAGGCGTCGGTCGCCGTCGATATGGACGAAGCCGGGATGGCCGCCGCGGGGGGAGGCATCGACGCTGCCCTCCGTGCCCGACGTCGCGATCACGCAGAACGGCGACATCGCAATGAACTTCCGGCTGTGGGCGTCGAGCGACGGCCGCACCTTTGCGATCACGCGCTCATTCGGCGGCGGATAGATCGCGGCGAGATCGGGATTGGTCGGGTCGCTCACGGTGCGCCTCCTGTCGGCGTCGTCTGCTCTAGGCCTTGCGCTGCCACGGCCAGTCGATCAGCCCCGCACTGTACAGCGCCCACCACACCAGCACCGGCTGAAACGCCAGGCGCGGGCCATGATACAGCCAGCTGCTGCCGAGAAAAGGCAGGTCGATGCCGTCGATCGCATGCTTGAAATTCGCCGGCCAGACGCAGATCGCATAGGCCGCGAGCCCGATCCCCGCCCAGCGCCGCAGCGGCCTCGTGACCAGCGCGACGGCGCCGGCGAGCTCGCACAGCCCGGTCAGCAAAATGACCTGCGGGGCGAACGGGACGAAGGAGGGCGTGATCCGCAGGAACGGCTCGGGGATCGCCAGATGCGCTGCGCCTGCGGCCACATAGAACAGCGCCATCACCCAGCGCATGACCGCGCGGGTCGTGTCGTCGCGCAAGCGCTCCGTCATGCACCGGTTCCAATGGCCGACCTCTCACACCGCATCGGCCGGCACGAAGCAGCTGATGATGATGTCGCCGCGGTGATGGACGTACCACACCACGGCCTCGCCGACCGGATTGCCGCGGTCGCGGATGATGGCGCGCTCCGGCACCGCCATCCAGCGTCCCTCGATCGGCACCCAATAGGTGCCGTTGCGCACGTCATAGGCGGTGCGGTGGCCGTCTGAGACGTCGCAGCAGGGCACGCCGTTCGGGGCGATCACGCTCTTGAACCAGGCGCGCACGTCAGGCGGCACGTTCTCGAACTGGCCGTTGTCGATGGCGCGCGCGACGGGGGCAGGGGCCAGGGACCCGAGCACCAGGGAGCCGAGCATCATGGTGGCCAGCACGATCCCGCGCATCTACGACTCCTTCTTGGGCCTACATGCCGCGCTGCGGCGCCGTGGCCAGCAGCTCGCGCAGCGCCTCGGCGTAGAACTTCGCACTGCCGGTGGTCAGATGGCCGCGCGTCTCGGCCGAGGCCGGGATCAGCAGCACCTTGCCGTCCTTGACGCGCTTCATCGCCTCCGCGGTCACGTTCGTCTCCGGCGGATTGCGCTCGTCATCGGCCGAGTTGATCAACAGCACGGTGGCCTTGATCTTGTCGAGATCGGCCGAGGGATTGTAGTCGTGCGAGGACTCCCACTGATAGAGGAAGTCGTTGGCATCGCTCGGGACCGGCTGGGCGAGTCGCTCATCGACCATCTTGTCGGCCTTGGCCGCCGTCGGAGCCGCGAGCTGATAGGCGATGGTGCCGCCTGCCGTCGCCGTGCCATAGGCCGCCACAGCATATTTCATCATGCGCGGCTGGGCCGTGTAGTTGCCGCCATTGTAGTCGGGATCGTTGCGGATCGTCTCCAGCATGATCCGGCGCAGCATCCAGTTGCGCGCCGCCATCTCGGTCGGCTGCGAGGCCATCGGCACCGCGATGTCCATGAAATCCGGATAGCGCGTCGCCCAGACCCAGCTGTGCATGCCGCCCATCGAGTTGCCGATGATCATCCGCACGTGCTTGATGCCCAGCCCCTCGGTCAGCAGCCGGTGCTGCGCGTCGACCATGTCGGCATAGTCATAGGCCGGAAATTTGGTCTTCAGCCCGTCGGACGGTTTTGACGATTTGCCGTGGCCGATGCTGTCGGGGATGATGATGTAGTACTTGGCGGCGTCGAGCGGCTGGTCCTTGCCGAACAACTCGCCGGCGAACGGCGCCACCAGCATGCTCGCGCCGGAGCCGCCGGTGCCGTGCAGCACCAGCACCGGCTGGCCGGTCGGCTCGCCGACGGTGGTGTAGTGCAGCTTCAGCTCCGGCATGGTCTCGCCGGTGTGGAACTTGAAATCCTTGAGAACGACGTCGCCCTGCTTCGGTGCGGGATAGTCCGCGGCGCGGGATGGCGCACTCAAGACCAGCAAGACGGCGACAGCGGCGGCAAACGGTCGAAGCATGTGTTTCCCCTGCAAATGCGCGGCTCTTTGCGACCGCGTCGCGCGCATGATAGCACGTGCGACGATCTGTTTCAGCACCGGATTGGCCCCGCCATGTGCCGCAACATCAAGACCCTGTTCAATTTCGAGCCGCCGGCCACCGAGGCGGAGATCCAGGCTTCTGCGCTGCAATTCGTGCGCAAGCTCTCCGGCTTCAATGCGCCGTCGCAGGCCAACGAGGCCGCCTTCGCACGTGCAGTCGAGGAGGTCGCCGACGCCGCGCGGCGGCTGCTGACCTCGCTGCAGACCCAGGCGCCGCCCAGGGACCGCGAGGTCGAGGCGGCCAAGGCACGCGAGCGCTCCGCGATCCGGTTCGGCAAGACCTGAGGCCGGCACGCTCCGCTGACCGGCAGGACATGCGGGCCTCAGAAGCCCAGATCGTCCTCGTCGTGTCCCTCGTCGCGTCCCTCGTCTTGGTCGTGCTTGCCGTGCTTCTTCTTCTTTTTCTTGTGCTTCTTCTTTTTCTTCTTGGGAACGTCGATCTCGTGCGGATCGTCGTCCTCGAACGCCTCTTCGAGCGCCTCGTCATGCTGGGTGGCGGCGAAGATGTCGCGCACGGCGATCAGCTGTGCATCGCGCTCATGCGCCTCGCGATCCCGGTTGCGCTTGTAGTCGTCATAAGCGGCGAAGATCTGCTCGAGCCAGGGCATCAGCTGATCGATCGTCGGCAGCGTGCCCGGCGGTCCCTGTTCGCCACGCGGACCTTGCGGCCCCTCGGGTCCGGGCTTGCCGGGCGGACCTTGCTCGCCGCGGGGGCCCTGTGGACCTGGCTTGCCTTGAAGGCCCGGCTTGCCCTGCGCACCGGGCTTGCCATCGGGGCCCGGCTTGCCGCGCTGACCATCGGGCCCGCGCCGCCCGGGCTGCCCTTGCGGGCCTCGTGGACCCACGGGGCCCTGCAGGCCGCGTCCGGCCGGATTCTTCGCCACTCCCACAACTCCGCTACAAACCTCTGATTCGCAGCGAAGCGTAACAGAGCGGCGATGATCGCAGCAATTGCAGGAGGGCTGCGAGGCCGACTGATCAACATCAATCGGCTTCGCATCCTGATGAGTTCCACGCGATGGGAGACCGCGTGGCCGCGATTGGGTCAGGCCGAATAGGCCGGCACCGCGATGCCGTCGGCCGTGTAGCTGCGGATCTTGTTCCGCAAGGTGCGCACGGGCATTCCGAGCAGCCGTGCGGCATGGGTGCGATTGCCGTTGCAGCGGGCCAGTGTCTGGACGATGAGCTCGCGCTCGATCTCCGACAGCGGCGTGCCGATCAACAGCGGCAGAACCTCCGCCGCAGACGGCGGCGGTGGCATGACGAGGGGTACGAGTGAGGGACTTGCGGCATCGGCTGACAACTCTTGCGACATAACTCCTCCCGATCAACGCCCGCGCCGCAACTCGAGACGGCGCGAAAACATCGAGACCAACTGAACATCCAGCCCGTAAACGACCGTGGTCCGACAAGGTTAACGGGGCCTTAACATCGGCCTGCGGGCGGCCTTTCGCGGCCAAATACCCCGAAATCGCCTTGGTTTCGCGCGGGTCTGGACGAATTTGGACGGAGGAGCGGGGCCCCTCCGTCCGGCGTCGATCGGCGAGGGCGGTCAGAACCTGCAATGGCCGTGGCGCAGCAGGTGCTCCTTCATCGCCAGCACCTCGATCAGGCTCGGCACCGACGTGCTGATCGACTGATAGTTCGCGGGCCACGGCCTGGTCGGCACGCCATTGTCCCACACCTGGCAGAAGCCGGTGTCGTTCCAGCGGATCAGATGGTAGGGCGACGCGCCGGCAGGGCTCGCGGCGGTCAGCGCGGCCGCGGCAATCGCGGCGGTGGCACACAACAGCGAAATGCGTTTCATCAGTAAGGCTCCTCAAATGACTTGCATGGATGATGCGCCGTCCTCGTGCCGCATGGCGCGCGGGCCGGCCGGACCGGGCCTTGCGCCCGGCGACCCCTTGGTGTCGACCTCCCGGGAACCGGTTCGATCGCGCGCCGTGCGCCGCAATGGCGGCATTTCGAACACACTGGCGGCGGCGCATGCACGCTGCCGCGCAAACGGCTAAATTCGGCCCGATCGATTCGCTTGGTGGGCACGATCGTGAGGCGTGGCCATCGAAATACCTTGAGTTCGCGCGCTCCCCATTCACCTCGCTGGAGACTTCGTCCATGAAAATTTCATCCTCGCTTCGCGGTCTGTTGGTGGCGCTCGTGGCCGCGACCGGCGCCATGCTGCCGGCCACGGCGCGCGCCGATGGCGGCTTCATCACGCTGACCATCTACAAGGCGGGATGGATCATCGGCGGCTCCGGCGGCAGCGGCGTGCTGAATTTCCACGGCCGCGCCTATCCGCTGTCGACCGGCGGCATCGACTACGGCCTCGTGTTCGGCGGCTCGCGCACCGTGCTGCGCGGCCGCGTCAGCAACATCTGGCGTCCGTCGGATGTCGAGGGCGTCTACGGCGCCGCCGGCGCCGGCCTCGCGGTGGGCCGCGGCGTGCGCGGCATCGTGCTGACCAACCAGAAGGGCGCCGTGCTGGAGCTCTCGGGCGAGCAGGTCGGCCTGCTGGCCAATGTCGACCTGTCGGGCCTGGCGATCACGATCAGGTAGTTGCGGTATCGCTGATCTCGCAACTAACAAGACTGTCGTCCCGGCCTCGAGCCGGGATCCATACGCCGCGGCGGCTGTGGCTGGGCGAGATCGATCGGGCATCGTGCCTCAAACTTCTCCCTGGGGTTCTGGGTCCCGGCTCAAGGCCGGGACGACAGCAAGGGCTTGGCTCGCACCTCCCCACCACACGGCCGCTAGACACGTCATCGCATTCCCGCGGCACGACGTGCCCGGGTGATGCCTCGATCATGTCCCTCTGAATGACGAGAGGGCGCGGAGAAGGCCGGGAGCCTGCCGCCCCCATGGCCCGCCTGCAGAAAAAAAGCAGGCGGCAGTCACCACAGGTTCGGCTGGGACATCCCGGCCTTCCCCGCGCGATTGGTTTGAACGGTGTCCTTCGTGCTCTCCCTGGGGATCGGCGTTCTTGCCCCCATCGCCCGCGCGAGCCGTCACAGCATCGCCC
>NZ_CAFJ01000565.1 GCF_000239795.1 Bradyrhizobium sp. STM 3809
GAGGATTTCCCCTCGCAATTGCAGCAGCGATAGACCCGGCAGCCGGCACCAAACGATCGATACTGTTCACTTCAACTGGCGCGATCTCCAAATAAAAGCCCGCCTCAGTTATCGCCGTCGTTGGGACGATGACATGTCCTTTTCGTAGATAAGTGTGCCAAAGCTTCACGTAGCTCTCACATCATGCATGAATCGCAATCAGCACATCCGAGCCGGATCGCCGCTGGGTATTGTCCGCAGCCTGCCGGGCATATCGCGCTATGCGTCGACCATCTGAACGTAAGGAAAGCTGCCATTCCTCATAATCTTGTCCTAGCTTCTAGAGAGCCATTCATTCAATCGGAAGCAGTTTTTTAGAACCATCTCAGCATTCATAACAATGGCTCGTCTGCCATGAGCGGGCGAAGCTCGGGCGCTGAAATCACCGACCGTCGAATTTTTCTGTTTCATTTTTTCCGAAACTATGCTTTGGTGTCGCCGTCCCGTCTCGATCAGAGGGGCGCTTCGCGGTCGTCACGGACGTTGAGGCGGGATGTGGTGGGTGTGTCGATGCTGCAGCGTGGCTTGGCTGCGCGGACGAACGGCATCGATGCGCACGGTCAAGTCGCGTGGTCCTGATACCCCGACGCTGGTATCAAGGTCGAAGGGCTGGACGAGTCCTGCGGCCGACGGTGGCCAAAACGCCCGGAGC
>NZ_CAFJ01000564.1 GCF_000239795.1 Bradyrhizobium sp. STM 3809
GTTTAGCTGCATCGCAACATCAGCGCTTCTGCATCGCAACAATCTCTTCTATGTTCATTTCAACGATGAGGTTCCCACGAAGAACTGAATCGCGAACTAAAGGAGATTTCTCATGTTGCTCTCGCTCATCCGCATGGTCCAGGCGTTCCGTGAGTATCAGCGCAACGTTGCCGAGCTGTCGCAGCTCAGCGATCGCGAGCTCGCCGACATCGGCCTCGACCGTTCGGACATTCCGCGCGTTGCCGCCGGAAACTACAACGGCTGATCAGCCTGCTTCCGATAATCCACCGGACATCGCCCGCCTCGCTGCGGGCGTTGCCGTTTTTGGGCTGGCCGTCCGCTGCCACACACCCGCGGTTTCTGGCGCAGTCGGTCACTCGCGCATTTGCACCGGTCGGGAAAAGCGCTACCTGTCCCGCGATGACAGGGACCAAATCACCTTCAAGTACCGTCCACGTTGTCGGTGCCGGCCTCGCCGGCTCCGAAGCCGCCTGGCAGCTCGCCGAGGCCGGCATCGACGTGGTGCTGCACGAGATGCGGCCGGACCGCATGACCGAAGCCCACCGGACGGCGACGCCGGCCGAGCTCGTCTGCTCGAACTCGTTCCGCTCCGACGATGCCGCCAACAATGCCGTCGGCCTGCTGCATGCCGAGATGCGGCGGCTCGGCTCGCTGATCATGCGGGCCGCTGATGCCAATCAGGTCCCGGCCGGTGGCGCGCTCGCGGTCGACCGCGACGGTTTTTCAGCGGCCGTTGCAAGCGCCCTGGAAGCCCATCCGCGCATCGAGCTCCGCCGTGGCGAGGTCACCGGCTTGCCGCCGGCAGAATGGACCAGCGTCGTCATTGCCACCGGCCCCCTCACCTCGCAGCCGCTCGCCGACGCGATCCGCGGCCTCACGGATGAGACCGCGCTCGCCTTCTTCGACGCCATCGCGCCGATCGTGCACAAGGACACGATCGACATGTCCAAGGCCTGGTTCCAATCGCGCTACGACAAGGTCGGCCCGGGCGGCACCGGCGCCGACTACATCAACTGTCCGATGACGCGGGAGCAGTACGACGCCTTCGTCGCGGCGCTGCTCGCCGGCGAGAAGACCGACTTCAAGGAATGGGAGACCAACACCCCCTATTTCGACGGCTGCCTGCCGATCGAGGTGATGGCGGAGCGCGGCCACGAGACCTTGCGGCATGGTCCGATGAAGCCGGTCGGCCTGACCAATCCGCACAATCCGACCGTCAAGCCTTACGCCATCGTGCAGCTGCGTCAGGACAACAAGCTCGGCACGCTCTACAACATGGTCGGCTTCCAGACGAAGCTGAAATACGGCCCGCAGCAGCAGATATTCCGTACGATTCCCGGGCTGGAGAATGCGGAATTCGCGCGGCTCGGCGGCCTGCACCGCAACACCTTCCTCAATTCGCCGAAGCTGCTCGACCACGAGCTGCGCTTGCGCGCACAGCCACGGCTGCGCTTCGCCGGGCAGATGACGGGCTGCGAGGGTTATGTGGAGTCGGCGAGCATCGGCCTCATCGCCGGCCTCTACGCCGCCGCTGAGGCGCGTGGCGGAAGTCTCGCGGCGCCGCCGCCGACCACCGCGCTCGGCGCCCTGCTCGGCCACATCACCGGCGGCCACATCGAGACGATCGACGGCGCGACGCGCTCGTTCCAGCCGATGAACATCAATTTCGGCCTGTTCCCGCCGCTGGCGGTCGCTCCGACCAAGAAGCCCGACGGCACGCGGCTGAAGGGCAACGAGAAGACGGTGGCCAAGAAGCAGGCGTTGAGCGCCCGGGCACTGGCGGATCTCGACCGCTGGATCGCCGAGCATCTGCGCGTCGCGGCGGCTGCGTGAGCGTACGATGAGCTTGCCCAAGACCGACACCGCCTTACTGGCGTCGCGCTGGAGCGAGGGCGTGCTGCTCAAGCGCGACGTGTTCTCGACGGTCGAGCGCGGCCGCTTCAAGAGCGACACCGGCGAGGTCGACGCGGTGCTGCGCCGGCTCGACGAGGTGCCCTGGTGGTCCTTCGTGCTGGCGCGGCATCTGTTCGCCCGGGAGCGCAAGGCGCTGGCCCGCGCCAAGGGCCTCGATGCCGGCCCCGATCTTTTGTGGGCCGGTGACCGCGCGCTGGTGCGCGGCTTCATCAATGGCGTGGCGCTGCATCTGGCGAAGCCGCACGGCAATGTCGCCTATTTCCGCTCGGCCAAGCGGATGATGCGGCGGCTGCACCGCGCCGGAATCACGCACAACGACCTCGCCAAGGAGCAGAACTGGCTGGTCGGCCATGACGGCCATTGCTACGTCACCGACTTCCAGCTCGCCGCCTGCTTCGAAAGCCGCACCCGGCTGTTCCGGATCGCGGCCTACGAGGATCTGCGCCACCTCCTCAAGCACAAGCGTACCTACGCGCCGGAGGCGCTGACGGCGAAGGAGCGCAAGATCCTGGCGCGCAAGTCGCTGTTCGCGCGCATCTGGCTGATGACCGGCAAGAAGGTGTACCGCGCGATCACCCGCGGCATCTTCAACTTCACCGATCGCGAGGGCGGCGGCCGGCGTCTAGTGAATGACGCGCCCGTGCTGATGGATCTGATCCGCAAGAACCCGTCGGTGCGGGACGCTGCGATCGTTGCCTTCGCCGACCGCCGCACTGGCGTAGGTCTCTATGCCTTCGTCGAGGCGGAGCAGCCGGCACTCGAGTCTCAATTGCAGAACGAGCTGGCCTCCGCCAAGGGGCCAAAGCCGCCGGAGCACATCCAGGTCGTCCACGCGCTGCCGCGCGACGCCAACGGCCGGCCACGCACCGAGCTCTTGCAACTGGTAGCGATGAACCAGATTGACCTGATCGAGCCGATGATCACGAGCGACAGCGACCGCGCCTTCCTGAAGGACATTCTCGATTCACGAAAGAACCTGCGCGACCGGTTCAATTTCGAGGCGGATCTGAAGCTGCCATCGGCGTGAGAGTACGAGACTTCAAAGACCGCCCGCGCTAGTCTGCGGCGCCCATCATCATCGGTCGGGAGGATTTGGCCATGAACGTTGAGACCCGCATGCACCCAGCCTCCCAGCCATCATCGCTCGAGATCGTTCCGACGGGCGCGCAACTCGGCGCCGAGATCCGCAACGTCGATCTCCGCCATTTCGACGATCGGGCGTTCACGTCGCTGCTCGGCGCCTTCCATGATTATTCCGTGCTGCTGGTGCGCGGACAGAGCCTGACCGACCAGGACCTGATCGCTTTCAGCCGCCGCTTCGGCGATCTGGACTTCGCACCGATCCAGGAAAACGGCCGCCGCTTCGTCGAAGGCCTGCCCGAGATCTACATCGTCTCGAACGTCAAGGTGAACGGCGAGGCGATCGGCAGCCTCGGCGCTGGCGAAGCCGTGTGGCACACCGACATGTCGTATCTCGACACGCCGCCGATCGCGAGCGCGCTGTATGCGCTGGAGATTCCGCCCGCCGGCGGCAACACCTCGTTCTGCAGCATGTACGCCGTCTACGATGCGCTGCCATCCGACCTTAAGCACCGCATCGCCGATCTCAAGATCAAGCACGACGGCACCTACAACAGCGGCGGCTTCGTCCGCCAGGGCGTGACGCCGACCGATGATCCCCGCACGTCGCCCGGCGCGGTCCATCCGCTGGTCTGCACGCATCCCGAGTCGGGCCGGCAGATGCTCTATCTCGGACGCCGCCGCAATGCGTACCTGATGGGACTGGAGCTCGCCGAGTCGGAGGCGCTGCTCGACACGCTCTGGACCTATGTCGCGCGGCCTGAATTCGCCTGGGAGCATGTCTGGAAGGTCGGCGATCTCGTCATCTGGGACAATCGCTGCACCATGCATCGGCGCGATCCGTTCGATGATCATGCCCGGCGAATCATGCATCGGACTCAGATCAAGGGAACACAACGCCCGCAGTGATTCGTTCGCATGGCGCATGCGCCTGCCCGAGCGGCAGAATGCCTGCGATCGAGTCGCAAGTTGCTCGATATTTCTCCGCGCAATGCCTTGAAGAGTCCAACTTCTGACTCAGAGCGACAGAGTGTGCCGACAATCGGCAGATCGTGCCGCGATCCTTCCGCGAATTGCCTCCGAGCCGAAACAACCCCGACAAATTACAGTGGTTGATTGGCAGCGCTGGTGAAACTGGGAGACGACGCACGTGAGTCACAGAAGCAACGTCGCGCGAAGCGCCGAAAGCAGCCTCGTCCAGGTGTTCCCGACCGGAAAGGCGCTGGGTGCCGAGGTCTGCAATGTCGACCTGCGGTCCTTCGACGACTGGGCGTTCGCCTCCTTCATGCGTGCGTTGCTCAAGCACCAAGTCCTGCTCGTGCGCGGCCAGCGTCTCAGCGAGCGCGACATCGCCGCGTTCAGCCGCCGCTTCGGTCATGCCGATCTGCACTATACATCGCCCGGCGCCCTGCTCGGCGACAGCCTGTCGTTCTGCAGCCTCTACGCGGCGTATGATGCGTTGTCGCCGGCGCTGCGCAGCCGCGTCGCGCATCTCAAGGTTCGCCATCGCACGATCGACACCGCCGATGATGGCCGCCGCACCATCGTCGCGGGCCCGGTGCACCCGCTGGTCGGCCTGCATGCCGACACCGGCCGCTCGATGCTGGCGCTTGGCCAGCGCCGCCATTCCTATGTCGTCGGCCTCGAGCAGGACGAATCCGACGCGCTGCTCGACGACCTCTGGCAGCTGGCCGAACGTCCCGAGTTCAGCTGGACTCACACCTGCCGCGGCGGTGATCTCGTCGTGTGGGACACCCGCTGCACGATCCACCGGCACGAGGCGCCGGACATGCCGCGCCTGCTGCATAGCCCACCGCTGTGGAACGCGATGCCGACCGCCTGACGCGGCTCTCCCTTCAACGACCGCGAAAGCTCGTCGTTCTGGACGCGCGCCACAGCGTCCAGAGCGTCGCGAGGCGCGACCGCGGCTGCGGCTGGAACGGGTCGCCCGCATCGCGCCCGGCGCGTGTGAGATCACGCCGGACGAGCGCGAGCGGCAGCAGCGCCGGTCGCGCCGCAGGCGGCGCCTCACGTGCCAATTGCAGGGTGTGATCGAGGTGCTGCCGGGCCTGTGCGCGCAGCTCCGCCAGCATGGCCCGGATCGCCGGCGTGGTCTTGCCCGCGAACACCTCCTCCTGCGGCACGCCGTGCCGCTCGAGCAGGTCGAGCGGGACATAGAGCTGCCGGTGCGCGGCGTCCCGCGGCAGCGAGGCGATGACCTGCAGAATACCGAGCGCAGTGCCGGCGTGATGCGCGACGTGGTCCGCGCCCTCGAACGGCGGCGCCATGATCCGAGCGGCAAGCGCAAACAGCGTCCCGCGCGTGTCGCCCAGATAGCCGTCCAGAGCGGCCATGGTCGGCATCGGGTCGTTGTAGAGGTCGAACTGATGCTCGTCGATCAGGCGCGTCAGCCGGTCGACCGGCAGCGCGAAGCGTTGCACGGTCGAGAGCAGCTCGGCGGCGACCGGGTTGCCCTCGATGCCGCCATGCGCCTGCCCGCTCAGCGCATCGTGCCACCATTGCAGACGAACCTCGCCTGGCAGCGGCTGCGAGACGAGGTCGCGGATGCGGCTGATCTCGACGTTGAAGGCAAACAGCGACAGCAGCGCGCGCCGGATGTCCGGCGCAACGAACAGCGTCGCGGCATAGCGGTCGAAGTCATGCTCGCGAACCAGGCTCGCGCAGAACGCAGCGTCGCTGAAGGCACTCGTCTCGGTCATGGCACCGCGATGAGCGCGGCCGCCACCCGCCGCCGCTCGCCGATCATGACATTGTAGGTGCGGATGGCCGGCCCGGTCTGCATCGCATCGAGCACGACGCTGACGCCGCGCAGTGCAGTTCGCAACGCGCCCGGGGGAATCCAGACCTCGTTTCCGGTGCCGACGATCAGCGTATCGATCCTGTTCGCCGCGTCGAACACGCGCTGCAGCGAATAGCGGTCGATCTGGCCCGGCTGCGTGACGTCCCACGCCCAGATCGAATCCGGCAGGCACAGCAGCGATCCGCGATGCGACATGCCGGCAAAGGCGAAGCCGCCCTTGCCGTAGCCGTCGATCGATGCGGACCGCGGGAAATGCGGTGTGTCGTTTGCAGTAGCCATGTCCGAGATCAACTTCCTGCCTCTGGGGATGATCCAAAGGCAAGCGTCCTTCGAATCACGGGGTTTTCTTCTTCGCCGCCGGCTTTTCGTCCTGCGCCTCGGCACGCATCGCGTGCACGCCGAGATAGATCAGGATTGGAGATGCAATGAAGATCGAGGTGTAGGTGCCCACCAGCACGACGCCGAACATCATCACGGCCGTGAAGCTATGGATTGCCGGGCCGCCAAACAACAGCAGGGCGAGCAGCGCCAGGGTCACGGTGACGTGGGTGATGATCGAGCGCGACAGCGTCGAATTGATCGACTCGTTGAGCAGCTGCGGCATCGGCATCTTCTTGTACCGGCGCAGCATCTCGCGGATCCGGTCGTAGATGACGACGGTGTCGTTGAGCGAGTAGCCGAGAATGGTCAGCAGCGCCGCGATGCTGGTCAGGTCGAAGTCGACCTGGCTGATCGACATGAAGCCGATCGTCAGCACGATGTCGTGGACGTTGGCGATCATGGCGCCGAGCGCGAACTGCCATTCGAACCGGAACCAGAGATAGATCAGGATCGAGACGATCGCGAGCATCAGGCCGAGCAGTCCCACGGCCAGGAACTCGCCGGAAACGCGCGGACCCACGACCTCGACGCGGCGATATTCGACGGAGTCGCCGATCGCCGCCTTCACCTTGTTGGCGGCCTCCTGCTGCGCGGCATCGCCGCCGGGCTGCTCCGCCACGCGGATCAGGACCCCCTCCGGGCCGCCGAACTGCTGCAACTGCACCTCGCCGAGGCCGAGCGTCGACAGCGTCGCACGCATTCCGGCGATGTCGGCGGTACCCGACTTGGCGCGCACCTCGATCAAGGTGCCGCCGCGGAAGTCGATGCCGAGGTTCAGCCCGTGGGTGAAGAACAGCACGATCGCGAGGATCGACAGCGCCGCGGAGATCGGAAAGCTGATGCGGCGGAACTGCGTGAAGTCGAAATGCGTGTCGTCGGGCACGATGCGCAGCGACGGCAGCAGGCCGAGCGCGCTGACCACCGTCAGCACCGCGATCAGGATGCCAAGCCCGATGAGAACCCAGTGTGTCACAATAGCTCCTAGATTGGCACGCTTTGCGGCCGCTTCCACCGCACCCACCACGCGACGATCAGACGGGTCAGCGTGAACGCGGTGAAGACCGTGGTGAGGATGCCGATGCCCAGCGTCACGGCAAAGCCGCGCACCGGGCCGGTGCCGATGTAGAACAGCACGGCGGCGGCGATGAAGGTGGTGATGTTCGAGTCCATGATGGTCGCGAGCGCGCGCTTGAACCCGGCGTCGATCGCCGAGATCGCATTGCGGCCGCCGCGCAGCTCCTCGCGGATACGCTCATAGATCAGCACGTTGGAGTCGACGGCGATGCCGACCGTCAGCACGATGCCGGCGATGCCCGGCAGGGTCAGCGTCGCATTCAACAGCGACAGCAGGCCGAAGATCATGGCGACGTTGACGACCACGGCGATGTTGGCGAACACGCCGAACAGCCGGTAGGTCACCAGCATGAACACGACGACCAGGATCGAGCCGACATAGGAGGCGAGCTCGCCCTTGGCGATCGAATCGGCGCCGAGTCCGGGACCGACGGTACGCTCCTCGATCACCGTGAGCGGGGCCGGCAGCGCGCCGGCGCGCAGCAGGATCGCGAGCTCGTTGGCGGACTGCACGGTGAAATTGCCGGAGATCTGGCCCGAGCCGCCCGTGATCGGCTCGCGAATGACCGGCGCCGAGATCACCTTGTTGTCGAGCACGATGGCGAAGGGCTGGCCGACATTCTCGGTGGTGGCCTGCGCGAACTTGCGGGCGCCGGCCGAGTTGAAGCGGAAGGTGACGATCGGCTCGTTGGTGCGCTGGTCGAAGCCGGTCTGCGCATCCGAGAGATCCCCGCCGGAGACCAGCACCTGCTTCTTCACGACATAGGGCTGGTTCGGCGGCGAGGCGCTCTGCAGAACCTCGGAATCCGGCGGCACCCGCCCCTGCAGGGCCTGCTCGGGCGACACCGTGGTGTCGACCATGCGGAATTCCATCTTCGCGGTGCGGCCGAGCAGGTTCTTGAGCTGGGTCGGATCCTGCAGGCCCGGGACCTGCACCAGGATGCGGTCGATGCCCTGGCGCTGGATCACCGGCTCGACGGTGCCGAGCTCGTTGACGCGGCGCTCGACGATCTGGATCGACTGCTCGATGGTCTGGCGGATGCGCTCGGTGATTGCGGCCTGTGAGATCGTCAGCCGGATCACGCCGTTGCCGGCGTCACTGACCTCGAGGCTGCGCTGTCCGCTGGAGCCCAGCAGCCCGCCGAGCGGCTGCGAGAGATCGCGCAGCTTGGACAGCGCCGTGCCGACCTCGGTATCCTTGGTGATCTTGACCTCGACGCCGTCGCCCTTGCTCGTCAATCCGGTGTAGCCGATCTTGGCGTCGCGCAGCACGCGGCGAACGTCGTCACGCACGGCATCCAGCCGCTCCTTCTTGATGTAGTTTGAATCGACCTCCAGAAGCAGAGAAGAGCCGCCCTGCAGGTCGAGGCCGAGCACCAGCCGCCGCTGCGCCCAGGTCGGCCAGGTCTTAACCGTCGCTTCGGAGAAGAAGTTCGGCACCGCGCACAGGCACACTATGAGCGCCGTGAGGATGATGCCCAGCGCCTTCCACCGCGTGAAATACAACATGGAGGTTGTCCGTAAGGGCCGCATTCGGCCCGGGAAATCAAAACATCAGACGAGGGCCGGCGTTGCGCCGGCCAGGCCGCGATCAGCTCGCCGCCTTCTCGTCCTTCTTGTCGTCAACCTTGGCCGGCTCGCCCTTGGTGCGGACGCCCGTGATCATCTGGCGCATCTGGCGGACGCGGACGCCGTCGGCGATCTCGAATTCCACCTGGTCGTCGTCGACCACCTTGGTGACCTTGCCGACCAGGCCGCCCTGGGTCACGATGGTGTCGCCGCGGCGGACGTTCTTGACGAGATCGGCGTGCTCTTTGACCTTCTTCTGCTGCGGCCGCAGGATCAGGAAATACATGATCACGAAGATCAGCGCGAACGGCAGCAGCGACATCAGCATGCTGTTGGTATCGCCAGCGCCGGCGGCCTGGGCATAGGCAGGGGTAATCAGCATGCGGTCGATCCTCGTGGGCCAGCGCCCGGTGAGACGGAAATAGCCGGCGAACCACGCTGATCTCGGCGCGGGCCGGCCTCTTGCGAATTTCGCGCGGAATATAGCGGCCGCGGTCCCAATAGCAAGGCGCCCGGCCCCCTGATTTCGCCCCGCTTGCGGCCGTCGGCGAGGCCCGATATGGCTGCCCCTTCAGGAACTTGCAGCATGTCGAAAAAACCAGCCAAAGCCCCCTCCCGCGTACCCGCCAAAACCGTGTTCAGGCCGATCGCCAAAGGCCCCAAGGCCGCGGTACACAAGCCGCCAAAGGTCGCGGCAAAACGTCCCTCCAGTGTCCCGGCCGATGAGGCGCCGGAGCGGATCGCCCGCGCGCTGGAAGCGATCGCTGCGCATCTGGCCGCAACCACGGCGCGTGCCGCGCCCGCTCTCGATCTGAACGCGGCCGATGCGTTCGTCTGGCATCCGGACGGCCGGCTGTCGACGGTGCCGCGCGTCAGCCGCGTCGAGATCGATCTGCTCAAGGGCATCGACCGGATGCGCGACATCCTGATCGAGAACACCGAGCGCTTCGCCAACGGCCTGCCCGCCAACAACGCCCTGCTGTGGGGCGCGCGCGGCATGGGCAAGTCGTCGCTGGTGAAGGCCGCGCACGCCACCATCAACGTCGCGCGCAAGCCAGCCGACCGGCTCAAGCTGATCGAGATTCATCGCGAGGACATCGAGAGCCTGCCGGCGCTGATGGACATCCTGCGCGCCGCGCCGTTCCACTTCATCGTGTTCTGCGACGACCTGTCGTTCGACGGCAACGACGCGTCCTACAAGTCGCTCAAGGCCGTGCTCGAGGGCGGCATCGAGGGCCGGCCGGAGAACGTCATCCTCTACGCGACCTCCAACCGCCGCCATCTGCTCGCGCGCGACATGATCGAGAACGAGCGCTCGACCGCGATCAATCCCGGCGAAGCCGTCGAGGAGAAGGTCTCGCTGTCGGACCGATTCGGCCTGTGGCTCGGCTTCCACCGCTGCAGCCAGGACGAATATCTGGCGATGGTCCGGGGCTATTGCAGCCATTTCAACATTGCCGTGGCCGACGAGACGTTGGAGCGCGAGGCGCTGGAATGGGCCACGACCCGCGGCTCACGCTCGGGCCGCGTCGCCTGGCAGTTCACGCAGGATCTGGCAGGCCGGCTCGGGGTGCGGCTGAGCGCGAAGTAAGGCGAGCTTCGCCAGCCTCATCCCTCGGTCATGCCCCGCGCAGGCGGGGCATCCAGTCCGCCGAGGCGGTCGTGAGCCTCGATGAGCCGGTGTCTACTGGATCGCCCGGTTTGCGGGCGATGACCAGCGAGCGTCTGGCAATCAGCCCGCGTCAAACTCCGTCATTGCGAGCGCACTGCGCTCGCAATGACGCTTGCTGCAACATCGCGCCAAATTAAAAAGGGCTCGCCGATCGGCGAGCCCTCGAACTTCAGGACAAAGGGCGTCGATGTCTTATGCGCCATTCAGGAATTGCAGCGGGTCGACCGGGGACGATCCCTTGCGGATCTCGAAGTGGAGCTGCGGCGATCCGACTTCTCCCGATTGCCCCGATTTGGCAATGACCTGGCCACGCTTGATCGGATCTCCGCGCTTCACCATCAGCTCGCTCGCATGGGCATAGGCGGTGACATAGCCGTTGGAATGCCGCACCAGGACCAGATTGCCATAGCCCTTCAATTCATTGCCGGCGTAAGCGACCACGCCATCCTCGGCGGCCTTCACCGGCGTGCCCTCGGGCACCGCGATGTTGATGCCGTCATTGGCCTTGCCGTTGGTCTTGGCGCCGTAGCTCGTGATCACCTTGCCGCGCGCCGGCCAGCGGAAGGTCGGCAGCGAGCTGGTGGTCTCGGCCGGACGCGCCGGCTCCTCCTCCTTCTCGGGCGCCGGATTGGCCTGGGCGAGACGCGCGCTCTGCACCGGACCGGCAGCCGTCGCCACACGCGTCGTCGGGGCCGGCGCGGGCACGGTCGCAACCGCCTGGGGAACGGCTGCGACCGGTGCCACGGGCGCAGCAACCGCTGCAGCCTTGCCAGGGACGGTCAGCCTGGCACCGAGCTTCAGAGGTGACGCCTGATCGAGATTGTTGGCGCGCGCGAGTTCGGCCGTCGACACGTGATTCTGACGTGCGATGCCGGCCAGCGTGTCGCCGCGATTGACGAAGTGGACGGTGGACGGCGCAGCGGGGGCTGCCATGGCAACCGGCTTCGGCGCGACCATGGGAGCCGCTGCAGCAACCGGCGTTGCGACCGGCTGCGCCGCCGGGGCTGCCGCGACGGCGCCCGGATGCGGAATGATCAGCTGCTGGCCCGGCGACAGCGCGCGCGGCCCCTTGTAGCCGTTGGCGGCCAGGATCTCGGCCGGGGTCACGCGATAGCGCTTGGCCAGCACATCGAGCGTGTCGCTGGTGCCGACGATGATCTTGGTGCCACCCGCCGGACGCGCCGCGGCGACCGAGCGCGGCGCGACGGCGCCGGTGGTCTCGAGCTGCGGCTGTGCCGGCGCTGCATAGGCATGGGTTGCCGGCGGCGCATAGGCTTGTGGCGCCGGGACCGATGCGGGTGGCGCGTAGGAGGCGACGCCGCGTCCGCCACCGGACACGCCGGCACCCCCGCCGGACGGATAGGATTGCGGCGCCCCGACCGCAGGCGGCGGCAGCGCGGATGATGAATAGGCCGGAGCCGGAGCCGGCGGGGTATAGGGCTGGCTGTACTGCTGTTGGCGCGGCGGCTGCGCCTGAACCGAGCCGGTCGAGTCCGAAGCAAAGGGATTGGAGAATGGATTTTGCGTCTGCGACAGCCGCGTCGACATATCGGCGCTGCAGCCGGCGACGCCGAACGACATCAGCGCCAGCGCCGCGACTTGCGGCAGGCGGCGCGAGCGAAGCAACTCGACGGTCGTGGGCATGGTTACTCACTCGTACGCAACAAACAACGAATTCGAGTAAACACAGCCGCGGTAAATAAGCGCTTAAGCCGCGAATAAAGCGTTGTGGGACCTGCTGATCCGCAGCTTCAGAGTTCGCGTGCAATCCCCGGAATTGCCGGCACAAAACGGACGTCGACGAGTTCCTTGCGCTCGACACGATCGCCCGTCCTGATCACCCGGACGAGCCTCTGGACGCCGTGATGAGGCCCGACCGGCGCGATCAGGATACCGTCCGGCTCGAGCCGGTCGAGCAGGCTCTGCGGGATCTCGTCCATCGCCGCGGTCACGATGATGCGGTCGAACTGGCCGGCCCCGGGCGGCAGCGCGTAGCCATCGCCCAGCATCACCTCGACGTTGAAGCAGTTCAGCTTCTCCAGCCGCTCCCTCGCCGTATCGGCGAGGGTGCGGAAACGCTCGACCGTCAGGACGTGGTCGGCCAGTCGCGACAGGACCGCCGCCTGGTAGCCCGAGCCGGTGCCGATCTCGAGCACGCGATGGCTCTTCTGCAGCTTGAGCTGCTCCGTCATGTAGGCCACGACGAAAGGCTGGCTGATGGTCTGGCCGCAGGCGATTGCCATCGCGCTGTCGCGATAGGCGTCGGCGCGGTCCCCCGGCAGGACGAATTCCTCCCGCGGCACCTCCTCCATCGCGCGCAGCACCGCCTGGTCGCTGATCCCCCGCCGACGCAGTGTCAGCTGAAACATCATCTTTTCGGGTGGAGCGGTCGGGGGCATCGCGATGTCGGTCGTTGGTGTAAAGCCAATCTAGACGGCGCCCTGCCGTTGCGCATCGGTTTTCATGGGCACCTGCGGCAAGTACGGTGACGTCGGATCAGGGTGCCGAAGTCTCTGCCTTTCGAAAACCGTTCCGGGCGAGGAACCAAGGTCGCTCGAATTCGTTCACCTTCGGGGCGGTTTTGCCCACGCCGCAGGGTTACGGCATGCCAAGTCGACGTTGTTGACGTTGCGCGATAAGCCGTTATTTGCGACCGTCAATTTCGAGTACGGGCAAGGACTGACATCATGACTGCACCGCGGCCGCCGCGCGGCTCTGTGTTTCTGGTTGAAGACGAAGTCATGATCAGGATGATGGTGGCCGACATGCTCGAAGAGCTCGGCTACACCGTCGCCGCCGAGGCCGGCGAGATCGGCGAGGCCATGAAGCTCGCCGAGAGCACCTACTTCGATGTCGCGATCCTCGACGTCAACGTCAACGGTAAGGTCATCTCGCCGGTGGCCGATCTCATCAAGGCGCGCAGCCGGCCTTTCATCTTCGCCACCGGCTACGGCTCCTCGGGATTGCCCGAGGAGTACCGCGACCGGCCCGCCCTGCAGAAGCCGTTCCAGCTCGAGACGCTCGGGCGGGCGCTCGAATATGCGCTGCGCGGTGCCGAGCCGCAGCAATAAGCGGACGGCTCAACCCAGGATTTCACCGAGCTTCCCGGAGAACGCCTCGTCGGTGCGATCGAGGCGCAGCGGCGTCACCGACACGTAATGTGCCGCCAGGGCTGCCAGATCCGTTCCCTCCTCGGGCACATCGAGCGCCGCAGCGCGGTCGAAGCCGATCCAGAAATACGGATTGCCGCGCCCGTCGCGGCGCTCGTCGACCTTCAGGAAGCCGAGATTGCGTTTGCCCTGGCGCGTCACCACGATGCCCCGGACCTGATCCGGAGCGCAGGACGGGAAGTTGACGTTGATGACGGTGTTCTTCGGCACGCCGGCGTCGAGCACCTTGCGCACGATCTGCGGGCCGAATTTGAGCGCCGTGTCCCAGGATGGCTTGTCGCGGGTCGCGATTGAGAACTCCTGCGACAGCGCAAACGACGGCAGCCCGAGGATGGTGCCTTCCAGGGCGCCGGCGATGGTACCGGAATACACGACGTCCTCGGCGACGTTGCGGCCCTTGTTCACCCCGGAAAGCACCAGATCCGGAAGCTTCGCGCCGAGAATGTGTCGCGCGCCCATGATCACGCAATCGGTCGGTGTGCCGCGCACCGCGAAATGCCGTGGGCCGACCTCGCGTAGCCGCAAGGGGTCGTTGAGCGACAGCGAGTGCGACACGCCGGACTGATCGAGCTCCGGCGCCACGATCCACACGTCGTCGGACAGAGCGCGCGCGATCTCCTCGATGACCTTGAGGCCCGGGGCATGGATCCCGTCGTCATTGGTGCAGAGAATCCGCATGGCCAGCCTTCCATCCCGTTCAGGTCGATTGCCGGGGTGTCTTATCTGCTGCGCAGCATCGAGGCAAACTTGGCCGGCTCAACCGTTTATGGCCGGATGCGCCACTGCGGCAGGAACCGCGCGAGCTTGCCCTGGGTCTCCAGTTGCCGCGACACGGCCGCAGGCGCCGATGCGTCCGAGGCTTGCGGGGAGATCGGCGGCGATGCTTCGGGCACGGCGCGCGGCGGCGGGGCGGGAAACCTGGTCCGGGCGACAGTCAGGGCTTTCTCGAAATCGGCTCCATTGAACCAGGCCTGGCCGCGCAGGGCATCGAACAGGTCTTCATTCCACACCGCTGCGCGATCGACGTCGAAGGCCCCCTTGAGGCGCTGGTCGACGGCCTGGATGCCGGAGCCGGTCACGGCCCATTGCCGTCCGATCCAGAAGATATCCCGATGCAGGGCCATGATGCCGGTTCTGAAACGCGCTTGCTGGCGGAACCGGAGGATACGATCCGCCAGTCGCGGCGCAATTGCGGCGACCGGCCTCGATGCAATTTACCGCGCCGCTATGACTTGGCGGCAACGACCTTCAGGCCACCCATGTACGGCTGGAGCACATCCGGTACGGCAATCGAGCCGTCCGCCTGCTGATAGGTTTCCATGACCGCGATCAGCGCGCGGCCGACCGCCGTGCCCGAGCCGTTCAATGTGTGCACGAAGCGCGGCTTGCCGTCGCTGGCGCGGTAGCGCGCATCCATGCGGCGGGCCTGGAAGTCGCCGCAGACCGAGCAGCTGGAGATCTCGCGGAAGGCGCCGCCATCGCCCTGCCCGGGCATCCAGACCTCGATATCGTAGGTCTTCTGCGACGAGAACCCCATGTCGCCGGTGCACAGCGTGATGACGCGATAATGCAGGTCGAGCCGGCGCAGCACCTCCTCGGCGCAGGCCAGCATCCGCTCGTGCTCGTCCTTGCTCGTCTCCGGCGTCGTGATCGAGACCAGCTCCACCTTGGTGAACTGATGCTGCCGGATCATGCCGCGGGTGTCGCGCCCCGCAGCGCCCGCCTCGGCACGGAAACACGGCGTCAGCGCCGTGAGCCGCATCGGCAGCTCCTTCTCGTCGACGATCGATTCGCGCACGAGGTTGGTGAGCGCGACCTCCGCGGTCGGGATCAGGCCGAGCCGCTCGGTCTTGAGACGCTCGTCGGGCGCGATGAGCAGTTCGCCCCTCACCGCCCAGAACTGATCGTCCTCGAATTTCGGCAACTGCCCGGTGCCGAACATGACGTCGTTGCGCACCAACAGCGGCGGATTGACCTCCGTGTAGCCATGCTCGGTGGTGTGCAGGTCGAGCATGAACTGCCCGATCGCGCGCTCGAGCCGCGCCAGCCCCTTTCTCAGCACGACAAAGCGCGCGCCGGACAGCTTGGCTGCCGATTCGAAATCCATGCCGAGGGCCGCACCGATGTCGTCATGCGGCTTGGGCGCAAAGGCGTAGTTGCGCCGGGCGCCGAACACATGACGCTCGACATTGTCGTGCTCGTCC
>NZ_CAFJ01000563.1 GCF_000239795.1 Bradyrhizobium sp. STM 3809
AGGAGGCCAGCGGATAGGCATAGCGCAGCGCCTGATCGCCATAACGCGTTCGCAACGCCAGCTCGAGCAGCTTCGGTAAAGTCATCACCAGCGCACCGGCCTGGTTGACCGAGAGGTTGAGCACGCCCTGCCGCCCCGCGGCGTCCTCGAAGCCCAGCGAGATCGTCTCGCCCTGGTCGACCACCTCGCAGATCGTCAGTGCCTTGGCCCGCAGCTCCATCGCGCACTCCGCATCACTTCACCGTTATTTCCATCGAACTATAGCGAAAACCCGCGCGGCGTCCAGCGGCAGCGACTGGACATTGGCGATGCTGTATATATCGTGATATAGCTATGCATATAACGTGGCCGAAGCGCCACATTTTCCAGGGAGAGTCATGCCAATGAGCGACTATCATCTTCTGATCGGCGGGGCGCTGGTGCCGGGCGACGCGACCATGCCGGTGGTCAATCCGGCCACTGAGGACGTGCTGGCGCAATGCCCGCGCGCCTCCAGGGGGCAGCTCGACCAGGCGGTCGCTGCCGCCAAGGCCGCCTTCCCCGGCTGGGCCGCGACGCCGATCGAGGAGCGACGCCGGCTGATCGGCAAGATGGCCGACATCATCGAGGCCAATGCGGGCGATCTGGCGCGGGTTCTCACCAGCGAGCAAGGCAAGCCCCTGGCCGACGCCACCGGCGAGGTGCTCGGCATGGCCGCGTTCTTCCGCTATCTGTCCTCGCTCGAACTGCCGATGCGAGTGATCGAGAGCTCCGGTGAGCGCCAGGTCGAGGCCTATCGCCGCCCGCTCGGCGTCGTCGGCGCCATCATTCCCTGGAACTATCCGCTGCTGATCCTCGGCTTCAAGCTGCCGCCCGCCCTGCTCGCCGGCAACACGCTGGTGGTCAAGCCGGCGCCGACCACGCCGCTGTCGACCCTGAAGTTCGCCGAACTGGTCAAGGACGTCCTCCCGGCAGGCGTGCTCAATGTCATCGCCGACGCCAACGATCTCGGCGACGCGATGACTGGGCATCCGGACATCCGCAAGATCTCCTTCACCGGCTCGACCGCGACGGGGCAGAAGGTGATGGCCAGCGCCGCTCAGACCCTGAAGCGGATCACGCTCGAGCTCGGCGGCAACGATGCCGGCATCGTGCTCGACGACGTCGACCCGAAGAAGGTCGCGCCGGGCATCTTCGAGGGCGCCTTCCAGAACTCCGGGCAGGTGTGCCTCGCGATCAAGCGGCTTTATGTCCATGAGAACGTCTACGACGACATCTGCAACGAGCTGGTCGCGATCGCCAAGACTACCGTCGTCGACGACGGCTCCAAGCAGGGCACCAAGCTCGGGCCACTGCAGAACAAGATGCAGTACGAGAAGGTGAAGGTGTTTCTCGACGATGCCCACAAGAACGGCAAGGTGATCGCCGGTGGCGCGGCGATGGACCGTCCCGGCTACTTCATCGAGCCGACCATCGTGCGCGACATCCAGGAAGGCTCCAAGCTGGTCGACGAGGAGCAGTTCGGACCGGTGCTGCCCGTGATCAAATACTCCGATCCGGACGACGTGATCCGCCGCGCCAACGGCACCAGCTATGGCCTCGGCGCATCCGTCTGGTCGTCGGACCCGAAGCGCGCGCACGAGATCGCAACGAAGATCGAGGCCGGCACGGTGTGGATCAACAAGCATCTCGACATGGCGCCGCACATCCCGTTCGGCGGCGCCAAGCAGTCGGGCATCGGCACCGAGTTCGCCGAGGAAGGTCTCGCGGAGTTCACCCAGTTGCAGATCATCAACGGTCCCGGCGTGACGGCCTGAGCCACAGGAAGCCGCGGAGTTGCTCCGCGGCTTCCTCCAACGACCGCGGCCCCCCGCGTTTCTCCTTGGAGCGCACGATGTTCGATGCCGAATGCGATCTCGCCGCGCTGGTATACGATCAAGGCGACGATCCGGACGGGCTGTTGCGTGACTTCGCCGGACGGCTGCGCGCCCACGGCGTCCGCGTGGTCGGGCTCGTGCAGCATGTCCGGCGCGCCGTTGACGAGCACCCGGTTGCCGCAACGCTCGTGCACAGCGGCGTAGAGATCCCACTGCTGCAACAACTCGGGCGCCAAGCCAGCGGCTGCCGGCTCGATGTCGGCCAGTTGCTGCGGGCCGGCTCCGCCGTCGCGGGCGCGCTGGGCGAAGGCGCGGATCTACTCATCGTCGACCGCTTCGGCCGCCAGGAGAGCGAGGGCAAGGGCCTCATCTTCCTGACCGAGCAGGCCCTGGCCTCGGACATTCCGGTCGTGATCGCCGTCCCGCGTTTCCGCTTCGCTGAGTGGATCAGGTTTGCCGAGGGCATGAGCGTGCGGCTGCCCTGCACGCGCCGCGCCCTGGATGGGTGGTGGCGAAACGTCTCGCAACGCTGCGCAGCAGTCGGCAAGAGCCGGGCGACCGTCTGCGAAATCTTCAAATAGCCGCGGCCGATATCGGGGCGTCCTGGTTGCGATTCGAACCTCCGGCGTCGTCGCAGATCGGCGACGGGCGGTTGCCAAAACTTTGTGCATTGTCGCAAAGCCGACAACAGGTGCGCCCTAGCTATATGGATCTCAATATAGCTCATTGAAACCACAAAAGATTTCTCTCGGTCCTGCTGGATGCGCAGCATCGGCGCGATCCACTGCCCGTAGGCTGTTGCGACGAAACCTTGCTCGGCCGCAGGCTGTCGGCGCCGCGACGGCTCGTGTATTCCATGCAACATATCTCGATGGCCGGCACGATCGACCGGCCACGACATCCCGGGAGACATGGCCAGGGCGGGTGGCGACGCCGACCGGCGCGCCGCTCAGGTGTCGAACGAACAAGAGGATCCTCTTCAATGGCAACCACGACGGCCGAGCTCGAGCAGCTTCTGATGCAGCGCTCGCTCACCGATGCCCAATTGATCGCGGCGGCGGAAACGGCAGCGGACTTCCGCATTCTTCCTGATGCGACCGTGATCAAGGTCGGCGGCCAGAGCATGATCGACCGCGGCCGCAGCGCGATCTATCCGCTGGTCGAGGAGATCGTCGCCGCGCGCAAGGCGCACAAGATGCTGATCGGCACCGGCGCCGGCACGCGGGCGCGGCATCTGTATTCGATCGCCGCCGGCCTCAATTTGCCCGCCGGCGTGCTGTCGCAGCTCGGCGCCTCCGTCGCCGACCAGAATGCGGCGATGCTCGGGCAGCTGCTCGCCAAGCACGGCATCTCAGCGGTCGAAGGCGCCGGCTTGTCCGCCGTGCCGCTGTATCTGGCGGAAGTGAACGCCGTCGTGTTCAGCGGCATGCCGCCCTATGGGCTGTGGATGCGTCCCTCTGCGGATGGCGTCATCCCGCCCTACCGCACCGACGCCGGCTGCTTCCTGGTCGCGGAGCAGTTCGGCTGCAAGGCGATGATCTATGTGAAGGACGAGAACGGCCTCTACACCGCCAACCCCAAGACGGAGAAGAACGCCACCTTCATCCCGAAGATCTCGGTCGCCGAGATGAAGGCCAAGGGCCTCGCCGACTCCATCCTGGAATTTCCGATGCTCGATCTGCTCGAGGCCGCCCGCCACGTCTGCGAGGTGCAGGTCGTCAACGGTCTCGTCCCCGGCAATCTGACCCGCGCGCTCGCCGGCGAGCACGTCGGCACCATCATCACCGCGCGCTAACGGAGCCGATCGCCATGGCTGACACCAACACCATCAAGCACGTCGCCTCGCCGCTCGCGCGCCAGACCCTGCTCGACAACAAGCTCACCCGCCCCGTCGCCGGCAAGCGCCCGATTGCGCTGCTGCCCTGGCTGCAGGTGGTCAAGATCGGCGGCCGCTCGATCATGGACCGCGGCGCCGACGCGATCCTGCCGCTGGTCGAGGAGATCCGAAAGCTCCTGCCGGAGCACCGCCTGCTGATCCTGACCGGCGCCGGCATCAGGGCCCGGCATCTCTACGGTGTCGGCCTCGATCTCGGCCTGCCGGTTGGTTCGCTCGCGCCATTGGCCGCCAGCGAGGCCGGCCAGAACGGCCACATCCTGGCCGCGCTGCTGGCCTCCGAGGGCGTCTCCTACATCGAGCATCCGACGATCGCGAACCAGCTCGCGATCCATCTGCAGGCCGCTCGCGCCGTCGTCGGCAGCGCCTTCCCGCCCTATCACCACCATGAATTTCCGACCTCGCGCCTGCCGACGCATCGCGCCGACACCGGCGCCTTCCTGATCGCCGATGCGCTCGGCGCCGCGGGCCTGACGATCGTCGAGGACGTCGATGGCGTCTACACGGCCGACCCGAACGGGCCGGACGCGGCGAAGGCGAAGCTGCTCGCCGAGACCAGCTTCGATGCGCTCGCCAAGATGGACGGCACGCTGCCTTTCGACCGCACGCTGGTCGAGGTGATGGCCAATGCGCGCCACATCTCGCGCGTCCAGGTCATCAACGGCCTGGTGCCGGGACGGCTCACGTCCGCCTTGCGCGGCCATCATGTCGGCACGCTGATCAGGACCGGCGCCAAGCCGGATTGATCCACCACGACCTGTCAACGGCCGCGATGATGACATCGCGGCCGTCCAAGTCGGCAGCGCGCCGGACTACAAGGCCAGGTTCATCCACACCGCCTTCGGCTCGGTGAAATTGTCGAGCGCGGCGGTGCCGTGCTCGCGGCCGAGTCCGGAGTCGCGGTCGCCGCCCCAGGGCAGTCGCACGTCGGTGTAGCCATAGGTGTTGATCCACACCGTGCCGGCGCGCAGCCGCTTGGCGAAGCGCTGGACGCGGCCGATGTCGCGGCTCCAGACGCCGGCGGCGAGGCTGTAGGCGGTGCCGTTGGCCATGCGCAACGCGTCCGCCTCATCCTTGAACTTGATCACGCTGACGACGGGACCGAAGATCTCCTCCTGCGAGATCCGCATCTCATGCGCGACGCCGGCGAACACCGCGGGGCTGATGAAGTAGCCGCGCGCCGTTGCGCGCTGACCGCCGGTCACGAGCGTGGCGCCCTCGTTGCGGCCGATCTCGACATAGTCGAGGACGGATCTCATCTGCCGCTCGGAGATGACGGGACCGAGCGAGGTGGCGCGATCCAGCGGATCGCCGGTCCGCAGCGCCCTCGCCCGCTCCGTCAGGCGCTCGACCACCTCGTCATAGACGCGCTCCTGCACCAGCACGCGCGATCCCGCCGAACACACCTGGCCCGCATTGAAGAAGATGCCGCTGGCCGCCGCCTTCGAGGCGGCTTCGATGTTGGCGTCGTCGAAGATGATGTTGGCCGACTTGCCGCCGAGCTCGAGCGACACGCGCTTGAAGTTGCCGGCGGCGCCCTTCATGATGCCGCGGCCGACGCCGGGCGAGCCGGTGAAGGTGACCTTGTCGACATCGGGATGATTGACCAGCGCCTCGCCGACGATGCGCCCGGGGCCGGTCACGATGTTGAGCACGCCGGGCGGCAGGCCGGCTTCGAGCGCAAGCTCGGCGATACGCAACGCCGACAGCGATGTCAGCTCGGCCGGCTTCATCACGATCGTGCAGCCGCAGGCCAGCGCCGGCGCTAGCTTCCACATTCCGATCATCAGCGGGAAATTCCACGGCACGATCGCCGCGACCACGCCGACGGGCTCGCGCATCGTGTAGGTCAGCGCATCGTCGCGCGTGGAGACCACGTCGCCGCTGATCTTGTCGGCCCAGCCCGCGTAATAAGTGAGCGTGTCGATCGCTGCGGGAAGGTCCTGACGCAGAACCGCCGCCACCGGCTTGCCGGCGTCGAGGCTCTCGAGTTCGACGATCTCGTCGGCATGATCGCGCAGCAGCTGCGCCCATCTCGCGAGGATCGCACCGCGCTCGGCCGCGCGCATCGTGCGCCACGGCCCCTCGAAGGCGCGCCGCGCCGCCGCCACGGCGCGATCGACATCCTCGGCATTGCCTTCCGCGATCGTCGCGATCACCTGTTCGGTCGCGGGATTGAGCGAGGTGAAGGTACGCCCCGAGACCGAGGGAACGTGCCGACCGCCGATCAGGAGCTGCAGCGGCCGCGACAGGTAGGCCAGCGCAGTGGAATTGCG
>NZ_CAFJ01000562.1 GCF_000239795.1 Bradyrhizobium sp. STM 3809
TCGGCTTCGCGGTGCGTTTCGGCGCATCGACGTCGACGCTCGGCAACTCGGCCGGAGCACGTTCGGGATGGGCGTGCGCGTGTTGCACCAGTGTCGCCATCAGCACGCCCACGCTCACGCCACGCCATTGCATCGTCACGCCCCGTATCTCGTCCCCGGGCGTGCGTCATCATCTGCCGCGCGTCGTCGTTGGCGCACGGCAAGCGCGCTTGGATCGCCCCGATGTCGAGTGTTAAAGAACGCTAGGGTGACACCAGTATGATGTCAACGTGAAAACATCATACTCACCCGGTGGTCAGGCGCTTGTCGCGCAGTGGAGGGAGAGACGGGCATGCAGCGTCTGACGATCACGATCGACGATGATCTGCTTGCCGAGGTCGACGCCTTCATGGCCCGGCGCGGCTACGACAACCGCTCCGAGGCGTTTCGCGACCTCTTGCGCAGCGGGCTCGAAACCGCCGATTCCGGCGCCGGCGACGGCCGTCCCTGCATCGCCACCCTCAGCTACGTCTACGACCACGCCGCGCGCGAACTGCCGAAGCGGCTGACGCAGGAGGCGCACGATCATTCCGGCCTTGCCCAGGCGACCCTGCACGTCCACATCGATCAGGAAAGCTGCCTCGAGGTCACCGTGCTCAAGGGCGAGCGGGCCGAGGTCAAGGCGTTTGCCGACCACGTCATCGCCGAACGCGGCGTCCGCCACGGCCACGTCGCGATGATGCCGATCGAAGCGGCGCATGATCATGGCCACAGCCACAGCCATTCGCATAGCCATAGCCATAGCAGCAGCCATTCTCACGCCCATACGACGAAGACCGGGAAGAAGTAGCTTCGTAGGGTGGGCAAAGGCGCGCCCCCGCTGCCATTGATAGGACATCGTCCATCCCGCGCCGTGCCCACCGCCGTTCTTCGGCCGAGCACGGTGGGCACGGCGCGATGCGGCGTCGCGCGTCGATGCAGCGGAGCAGGCGCCTTTGCCCACCCTACGCACCTCAGCCGTTGAAGGCCTCCGCCGTCATGCCCGCGCAGGCAGGCATCCCGTACGCCGCGAGCTATCGGCGCGATGACTGACGTCTCGGCGTCCTGGATCGCCCGGTCAAGCCGGGCGATGACAGTTGTGGG
>NZ_CAFJ01000561.1 GCF_000239795.1 Bradyrhizobium sp. STM 3809
CGCTCGCGGCCCGCCGCCGCGCCGCCTGCGGCGTCGTCGCGCCGCCGGAAGGGCTATATCTGGTGAAGGTCGATTACTGATCCGGGCTCCGCGGCGGACCGGTTATCGTATGTTAGTTTGATGCGAACGACTGTCCTCATGACTTGCCGCTTCTCGTTGCGGACCATCAATTCTTAACCTCAAATTGAAGTCCTCGCTGCTACCGATTGCGCCTGTGCTGCTCTCCAGCGAGGTCGATCGTGCGCATCCGTCAAGTCTTCCTGCTCTCTCTGCTGCTCGGAGCCGTCATCGGCGTCCTCGCCACCGTGCTGTTCGCCTGGCAGCAGCTGAGTTCGCTGCAGGCCGCGCAGACGGCGGGCCGCGACGCGCAGCTGCTCGCCGCCATGTTGCGGCTGCCGGAGAAGCTGAACCTCGAGCGCGCCATGGTCAATCCGCGGCTGGCCTCGCCGAACCCGGCGACCGCCGACGAGATCGCCTCGCTGCAGAAGATCCTGCAGGGATCGGACGAGGCCTTCGCGAAGGCGCGCGGCCTTGCCCAGCTCGGCGAGGACACCGCCGCGCTGGACGCGATCCAGCAGAAATTGCGCACGGTGCGCGGCTCCGCCCTCGATGCCGTCGCGCAGGCCAAGACGGCGCGACCGGAGGCCGTGCTGCGCGATTACGTGCCGCAGATGTTCACGATCCAGGAGACCACCGGTGGCCATGTCGAGCTGATCGTCCGCCGGATCAACGCCGCCAATCCGGCCGTCGGCCAGGCCGCGCGTCTCGCCGTGATCGGCTGGGACCTGCGTGACTGGGCCGGCCGGGCCACCACGACCTTCATCCGCATGATTGCGACCAAGCAGCCGATGTCCGGCGAGCCGGCCGAAGCGATGGCGATGTTCAAGGGACGGATCGAGCGGATCTGGTCGTCGGCCAAGCTCGCCGGCGCCGAAATCGATCAGAAGCCGATCCTGGCCGCGCTCGCCAATGTGGAGAGCGGCTATTGGGCGCGCGGCGGTGATCTCTATGCGTCCCAGGTCGCGCCGAACCGCGGCAAGGTGCTCGAGCTCGACCCTGATCAGTTCCTGCGCGCGATGTTCCCGATCCTCGATACGATCCTGCCGCTGCGCGACGCGGCCATCGCCGAGGCGCTGCGCCAGAGCGAGATCGCGATCTCCGACTCGCAGACCCGCTTCGCGCTGGCGCTGGCGCTGCTGCTGGTCAACGTCGCGGCCGCGATCCTGGGCACGCTGTGGTTCAATGCCCGCGTGATCAAGCCGCTCTCGCATTTGACCGATCTGATTGGCCGCATCGCCGGCGGCGCGCGCGACGTCGCGGTCGCCTATCGCGATCGCACCGACGAGGTCGGCACGCTCGCCAACGCCATCGGCGTGCTGCAGGACAAGTCGGCGGAGGCCGACCGGCTGGCGCTGCAGGGCGCCGATGCGGAAGCGCGGCGCGACGCGCGTCGGCAGAAGATCGAGGCGCTCACCCGGCGCTTCGGCGAGGTCATCGACACGCTGTGCGGCCGCCTGAGCGATGCCGCCAGCGGGCTGAAGCAGTCGGCGGAGACGCTCGACGGCTCGGCCAGCACCACGGCGTCCCGCGCCACCGCTGTCGCGGATGCCGCGGCGCAGGCGACCTCCGGCGTCAACACGGTCGCGGCGGCGTCCGAAGAGCTCGACGCCTCGATGAAGGAGATTACCCGGCAGATCGCGGAAGCGGCCGCGGAATCGTCGAATGCGACCAGCCAGGCGCTCGACACCACCGACAAGGTCCGCACGCTCGCCGGCAGCGCGACCCGCATCGGCGACGTCGTCCAGCTGATCCGCGCCATCGCCTCGCAGACCAACCTGCTGGCGCTCAATGCCACGATCGAATCGGCGCGCGCGGGCGAGGCCGGCAAGGGCTTCGCCGTCGTCGCCTCCGAGGTGAAGAGCCTGGCGTCGCAGACCAGCAAGGCGACCGAGGAGATCGAGAGCCAGATCGCGGCGATCCAGAACGAGACGGGCAGCACCGTCGCCGCCATCGAGAAGATCGCGGCCGTCGTCAACACCATCAGCGGCGTGACGGGAGCGGTGGCGAGCGCGGTGGCCGAGCAGAGCGCGACGACGCGGGAGATCGCCCGCAGCGTGCAGCAGACCGCCAGCGGCACCAACGATGTCTCGTCGTCGATCGCGCTGGTCAGCGCCGCCGCCGCCGACACCCGCGGCTCCGCGCGGTCGCTGCTCGATTCAGCGGCGAGCCTCGCCGGGCAGGCGACGGATCTGCGCCGCGAGGTCGATCAGTTCTTGGCCGAGGTGAAGGCCGCCTGATCCTGATCAGGCGCGCTGCTCACGCGAAATAGCGATCGAGAATGCCGCGATAGATCTTCGTCAGAGTGGTGATATCGGCCACCGAGGCGCGCTCGTCGATCTGGTGCATGGTCTGGCCGACCAGGCCGAACTCGATCACCGGGCAGTAGCTCGAGATGAAGCGCGCGTCCGAGGTGCCGCCGGTGGTCGACAGCTCCGGCTTGCGCCCGGTCACCTCCGCGATGGCCGCCACCGCAAGGTCGGTGAACGGCCCCGGCCTGGTCAGGAAGACATTGGAGTTCGACGGCAGCCAATCGATATGGGCGCGGATGCGGTTGCCGCAGGCCCTGGCCAGGCGCTCCTCGACCAGCGCGCGCAGCGACTCCTGGGTGTGGCAATCATTGTAGCGGATGTTGAACTTCGCCCGCGCGATGCCGGCGATGACGTTGGTGGCGGTGTTGCCGACGTCGACGGTCGTGAATTCCAGATTCGACGGCTGGAATTGCGCGCTGCCGTTGTCCAGCGGCTCGTCCGACAGCGCCACGATCAGCCGCGAGATGTCCGGCACCGGGTTGGAGGCGCGGTGCGGATAGGCGACGTGGCCCTGCTTGCCCTCGACGATCAAGGTGCCGGATTGCGAGCCGCGGCGGCCGATCTTGATGCAGTCGCCCATGACTTCCTGGTTCGACGGCTCGCCAAGGACGCAATGGTCGAATCTTTCGCCGCGATCGGCCGCCCATTGCAGCAGCTTGATCGTGCCGTTGATCGAGACGTCCTCCTCGTCGCCGGTGATGAGGAACGAGATCGAGCCCTTCGGCCGACCGCCTTGATCGCGCAGATAGTCCAGCGCCGCCGCCACGCTGCAGGCGATGCCGCCCTTCATGTCGACCGCGCCGCGGCCGTAGATGTAGCCGTCCTTCACCTCGCCGGAGAAGGCAGGCAAACTCCACGCTGCTTCGTCGCCGGGCGGCACCACGTCGGTATGGCCGGCGAAGGTGATGTGCGGACCCTCGGTGCCGATGCGGGCGTAGAGATTGTCGATATCGGCGGTGCCCGCTTCCGAGAACGTCACGCGATGCGTCGTGAAGCCGGCCTCTTTCAGCAGGGCCTCGAGCACGCCGAGCGCGCCGGCATCGGCCGGGGTGACGGAGGGACAGCGGATCAGGTCGCGGGTGATGGAGAGGGCATCGGTCATGCCCTTCGCTTATCATGCTCATTCGGCGGCGGGCTAGTGCTGCCGATCGCCGCCTCCCGCCACGGGAGGGGCCCGATATGCGGCGTGAACGCGAGCTGCTTGTGCTGATCCCAGGCGGGGCGCGACGGCGCCCGCTCGGCAGAACGCCCGCCGGGCCCGGCCTTCGGCAGCGGGCTCGGGCCGAAGCGGTTGGTCCGGCGAACGCCGGCGAGGCAGTACAATTCGACGAAGCCCCAGACAGATAGCACGACCGCGAGCCCTCCGATGGCCATCGGAAGGATCGTGCCCGGCAGGCGATCGGCGTAGCGGTCGACCAGCCCGGGAAGGCCGAGGAACGGCACCGCCCACCAGCCGCTCTTGTCGCGGTCGTGCAGCCGCTTGACGGTACCGGCGGCAAACACCCAGGCGAACAGCGGGAGGAGAATGACGTGCGCTGCCGCGGAGGGGAGATCGGTGCGCGTCAGGCTGCGATAGGTGTCGGGATCGAGGACCGCGAAGATGTCCATCAGATTGAAGCTGGCGGCTGCCTGGCCGCCCAGCAGCCTGCCGATGCCGGCCACCAGGGCAGCAGCCACCAGCATCCAGGCGACGACCACCACCAGCGACAGCCAGAGCTTGGCGCGGTTGATCCGGCCGTCGAAGCGGAACAGAAACCAGGTCCAGTCCATGGGCGATCTCCGGACAGGCGCGGCCGGTCCGGAGATTCGTCGGCGTCAAGGTCGTGGCGGTTCGATCAGTCGCGCAGCAGCTCGTTGATCGAGGTCTTCGAGCGGGTGCGCTCGTCGACGCGCTTGACGATGACGGCGCAGGCCGTCGACGGGCCGATCTGGCCGTTCTTCATCGGGCGGCCGGGGAGCGCGCCGGGCACCACGACCGCGTATTCCGGCACCTCGCCGACGAAGGTTTCGCCGGTCTCGCGGTCGACGATCTTGGTCGAGGCGCCCAGGAACACGCCCATCGCCAGCACCGCGCCCTTGCGCACGATCACGCCCTCGGCGACCTCCGAGCGCGCGCCGATGAAGCAGTCATCCTCGATGATGACGGGGCCGGCCTGCAGCGGCTCCAGCACGCCGCCGATGCCGACGCCGCCGGAGATGTGCACGCGCTTGCCGATCTGGGCGCAGGAGCCGACCGTCGACCAGGTGTCGACCATGGTCGCCTCGTCGACATAGGCGCCGAGATTGACGAAGGACGGCATCAGCACGACGTTCCGGGCGATGAAGGCCGAGCGGCGCACGATCGCGCCCGGCACGGCGCGGAAACCGGCCTCGCGAAAGCGGTTCTCGCCCCAGCCCTCGAACTTCGACGGCACCTTGTCCCACCACGACGCCTGGCCGGGGCCGCCGGGGATCACGCTCATGTCGTTGAGGCGGAACGACAGCAGCACCGCCTTCTTCAGCCACTGGTTGACGCTCCACTTGCCGTCCGCAGCCCGCTCGGCGACGCGGGCCTCGCCCTTGTCGAGCAACTCCAGCGCGCTCTCCACGGCGTCGCGGACCTCGCCCTTGGTCGTCGTCGAGACGCCGTCCCGGGCATCGAAGGCGCTGTTGATGGTGGATTCCAGGGCGGACAGTGACATCGGTCGATCCTCGCTTGGTCCCGGGTCGACCGGGATGGACGTATAGGAGCTTGGGGCAGGGCGGCTTTTTCCGGGTTTGGGGCAGGGGAGTCAAGTTCACTCCGCCGTCGTCCCGGACAAGCGGAGCGCCTCGCTGTCCGCTCATGCCAAGGCGCTGTCGCGCGGGCGCCGATCCGGGACCCATAACCACAGGGAGATGGATTGGGCACGTCCTGAGCCACTTGCGTGCCTCACCCATCCGCCTGGGGTTATGGGTCTCGGGTCAAGCCCGGGACGACACCGAGTTTGGCGGACCGCCGTCGCAACTCATGACCAGCCCGGCCGCTGGTCCGGGACGACGCAGCGAGGGCTAGGCGACAACCAATCGCTGCAAGAACCCCGTCAAATCATCCGTGACGTGATCGACATGCGGATCGTCCCGGCCCGACAGTTCCCAGTCCTCGCGCACGACTTCCTTGGTGCCATCCGGCACCACGAGCACGGTGGTCATGCCGAGGTCGTGCGGCACGACGAGGTTGCGGGCGAGGTCCTCGAACATGGCCGCGCGCGTCGGATCGACGTCGTGCAGCCGGAGGAATTTGTCGTAGGTCTCGCGCGCCGGCTTCGGCGTCAGTTCGGCGGCGATGATGTCGAACACGCCGTGGAAATGGCCGGCGATGCCGAGCCGCGCCAGCACGGCGTCGACGTGATCGACCGAGCCGTTGGTCAGGATCAGCTTGCGTCCGGGCAGCTGCTCGATCGCCGCGCCCATCGCCGGATTGGGCTCCAGCGGCGAGTGGTCGATCTTGTGCACGTAGGCGAGGAAGTCGTCGGCGTGCACGCCGTGCTCGGTCATCATGCCGCGCATCGTCGTGCCGTAGCGCTTGTAGTAGTCCTTCTGGATGCGCCGCGCCTCGTCGGCATCGACCTTGAGCCAGTTGGACACGAACTCGCCGATCCGCGCATCCACCTGCTGCCACAGATTGACGTGATGCGGATACAGCGTGTTGTCGAGGTCGAACACCCAGGTGTCGACGTGATCGAAGGCGCGCGGTGTTTTTGTCATGTGTGCCTCGATCCATTCTGCCTTGGGTCATCATGCCCGGCTGTGGCGTCAAACTCCGCCGTCGTCCCGGCGAACGCCGGGACCCATACCGCGTGATCTGCCTTGGGGCACGATGGCTGATGCCGGTGGCCTACATTACGGCCGGTGGTTATGGATCCCGGCGTTCGCCGGGATGACGGCGGAGTTTTGGGCGCCGTCCTCGGCTTGATCGACATCAGCATCACGGCAACGCAAAGCGCAGCGTCTTGCCGCCGCGGGTGATGTCGACGGCGGTGAAGCCGGTCGCGGTGAAGCCGCGGCTCGGGCAGTCGCCCTGCTCGGTCGTCTCGAACTTGTTCTCGCGGGTGCAGAGCTGCACCAGGCCACCCCAGTTCAGCGGCTTATTCTTCAGCTTGATGGTGCGGTTCTCGTCGTCGACCGCTTCCGCGAAGCTGTAGACCTTCTTCGGCTGTCCGGTGATGTCCGGATGCAGGCACTTGCCGGCATCGATGCGGTACCAGCCGCGGCTGACGACGGTGCGGCCGTCATCCGTCCCGACCGCGGCCATCACCTTGTGCGGGGTGTCGTTGCACCAGGTCAGTCCGGTTGGTGACGGCGTCTGCACCGCCTCCACCATGGTCGCGAAAAACGTCGGCTGCGACACGACCTCGGACGCGAGCCCACGGCTCTTCAGGAATGCAGCGAGCGCGGCCTGCGTTTTCGGCCCGTCGACGCCGTCGATCGGCGAGGCGTCATAGCCGGCGATGCCGAGCAGCCGCTGGATGCCCGCCAGCCGCGCCTGCTCGTCATCATATTCCGCGCTCTCGGCGAGATAGGCGATCAGCGTGCCGTCGTCGGTCTTGGTCGGTGTCACCTGGGTGAACGGCGCGGGTGTCTGGCCGGTGCGGCACTGCCGCGCGGCGGCGATGACGAAATTGTCCGTGGCAGCCACGCACAGCTGGTCATTGCCGTTCTCGGCGATCGGCGAGGCGCCGTACAGGCTCAGCGCGCGCGCGTGCAGCAGAATGCGGTCGGCGGTCATCGTTCCCTGCAGCACCACGCGGCAGGTCGCGGGATCGAGCCTGAACCAGCCGCGCGTCGCGGTCGCCGCCTTCTCGTCGATGCCGATCGCGGCCTCGACGACGTAGCTCATGCGATTGCACAGCTTGAGGTCGGCGCGGGCCGGGGTGGCGGAGGCGAGAAGCGGAAGAAGGAGTGCAGCCAGGGAGACTGCGAAACGAGCTCGGAGAGATGTTGGGTACCCAGCTCTCTCTCCGCCGTCATGGCCGGGCTTGACCCGGCCATCCACGTCCTTGCCCCCACCGCAAACAGCGTCATGGATGCCCGGGTCAAGCCCGGGCATGACGAGACCTGAGCTTATGGCGGCCCTGCCCATCACTTGTGGATCAGCGTGCCCGTGCCCTGGTTGGTGAACAGCTCGAGCAGCACCGCATGCGGCACCTTGCCGTCGAGGATCACGACGCCCTGCACGCCCTGCTCCAGCGCGTAGATGCAGGTCTCGACCTTCGGGATCATGCCGCCGGAGATGGTGCCGTCGGCGATCAGCTTGCGCGCGTCCTTGATCGAGATCTCGGGAATCAGCTTCTTCGACTTGTCGAGCACGCCCGGCACGTCGGTCAGCAGCAGCAGCCGCTTGGCCTTCAGCGCGCCGGCGACGGCGCCGGCGAAGGTGTCGGCGTTGACGTTGAAGGTCTGGCCTTCCTTCGAGGTCGCGAGCGGCGCCAGCACCGGGATCAGCTCATAGCCGATCAGCTGATTGAGCAGCGTGAGGTCGACCTTGTCGGGCTCGCCGACGAAGCCGAGATCGACCACCTTCTCGATATGGCTGTCCGGATCGACCATCGTGCGCGACGCCTTGACCGCGCGCACCATGTTGCCGTCCTTGCCGCACAGGCCCACGGCCTTGCCGCCGGCCTCGTTGATGTAGCCGACCAGCTGCTTGTTGATCGAGCCGGCCAGCACCATTTCGACGATCTCGATGGTCGCGGCGTCGGTGATACGCAGGCCCGCGGCGAACTCCGACACGATACCGAGGCGCTTGAGCATGGTCGCGATCTGCGGCCCGCCGCCATGCACGACCACCGGATTGATCGCGGTCTGCTCCAGGAGCACGATGTCGCGCGCGAACGCCTTCGCGGTATCCTCGTCACCCATGGCGTGGCCGCCATATTTGATGACGATGGTTTCGTCGTCATACTCCTGCATGTGCGGGAGCGCTTCGGACAGGATTCGGGCCTGATCGAGCGGGCTGATGGTGGTCGCGTCGGTCATGTCTGGGGGATCTCGGCTGTCGGAACGTCGCGCGCGGTTCTATCCGATTGCCGGGCGCGGCGCAAAGCGCCGGATCAGCCCCGCCGCGGCCACGCCGCGCAGATCGCGAGGGCGATCCAGCTGGCGATCTGCAGGCTGCCCCCGATCGGCGCCGCATACGGAAACAGCCGGTCGCCGGTGAACTGCCGCATCAGGAGGTCGCCCGCGAACAGCGCCGGGCCGAGCACGAAGCCGATCGCCGCGATCAGCCCGATGCGTCGGGCAACGACGCCCCGCTCCGCCAGCGCGACGGTGCCGAGCAGCGCGCAGGCGTGGAACAGCAGCATGGTCGAGGCCGTGGCGAGCCGCGAGGCATCCGGATCATGCGCGGCCTTCGCGGCCAGCGCCACGCCGGCCGCGCCCATCAGCCCTGCACATGCGACCAGGATCCGCCACCGCATCATCAGGCGCCGCGCTCCTCGAGCAGCCGGACCATCGCCGCGCGCAGCTCCGGCATGCCGGTGCCGGAGCGTGAGGACGTGGCCAGCACGTGCGGAAACGCCGCAGGATGCTTGGCGAGCGCGGCCTCGGTCTCGGCGATGCGGGCCGCAAGTTCGGCCGGCTTCACCTGGTCGGCCTTGGTCAGCACGAGCTGATAGCTGACCGCGGAGCGGTCGAGCGTCTTCAGGATGTCCTGGTCGACCTCCTTCAGCCCATGGCGGGCGTCGATCAGCACATAGACGCGGGCGAGCGAGGCGCGGCCGAGCAGGAACTGGTGGATCAGCTCGGTCCAGGACGCGACCTTGGTCTTGGCCGCGGCGGCATAGCCGTAGCCGGGCATGTCGACCAGCCGCAACGGCGCGTTGCCGGGCCCCTCGAAGAAGATCAGCTCCTGGGTGCGGCCCGGCGTGTGCGAGGTGCGCGCCAGCGCGTTCTGGCCGGTCAGCGCGTTGATCAGGCTGGACTTGCCGACATTGGAGCGGCCTGCGAAGGCGACCTCGAT
>NZ_CAFJ01000560.1 GCF_000239795.1 Bradyrhizobium sp. STM 3809
GCTGGGCTACACGCTGAAGGCCGATCCCTGGAATTGGATCGTCGGCACCGGCGTCTATGTCGACGATCTCGACGAGATGTTCTACGCGTCGGTGAAGACGGCGCTGGTCTGGGCCGTGGGCCTGATCGCCCTGCTCTGCGTCATTGCGCTGACCATTGCGCGGGGGCTGGTCCGACCGCTGCAGGCCATCACCCGGGTGATGACCGAGCTTGCGACCGGCAATTTGGCCGTGCTGGTCCCGGGCGCCGAGCGGCGCGACGAACTCGGCGAAATGGCGCGGGCGGTCGAGGTGTTCAAGGTCAATGCGGCGGCGCGCCAGCATCTCGAAGCCGAGCAGAAGGAGCAGGAAGGCCGCCTGGCCGCCCAGCGCAAGGCGGACACCGAAAGGCTCGCCAACGAATTCGAGAACTCGGTCGGCAGCATCATCGAGACCGTCTCGTCGGCGGCGAGCGCGCTCGAAGGCTCGGCCAAGTCCCTGACCGCAACGGCGGACAGGTCGCAGGGGCTCGCCACCGTCGTCGCCAACGCCTCCGGTGACGCCTCGAACAACGTCCAGTCGGTCGCGGCCTCGACCGAGGAGATGTCCTCCTCCGTCAACGAGATCAGCCGGCAGGTGCAGCAATCGGCCGCGATCGCCAATGAAGCCGTCGAGCAGGCGCGTCGCACCAACCAGCGCGTCGGAGAATTGTCGCAGGCCGCGGCCCGCATCGGCGACGTGGTCGAGCTGATCAACACGATCGCGGGCCAGACCAACCTGCTGGCGCTGAACGCGACCATCGAGGCGGCGCGCGCCGGTGACGCCGGCCGCGGCTTCGCGGTGGTCGCCTCCGAGGTCAAGGCGCTGGCCGAGCAGACCGCCAGGGCGACCGACGAGATCAGCCAGCAGATCGGCGCGATCCAGGCGGCCACGCAGCACTCGGTCTCGGCGATCAGGGAGATCGGCGACACGATCGGGCGGATGTCCGAGATCGCCTCGACCATCGCCGCGGCGGTGGAGGAACAGGGTGCGGCGACACAGGAGATCTCGCGCAACATCCAGCAGGCCGCTCAGGGCACCCGCCAGGTCTCGGCCAACATCGCCCAGGTGCAGCGCGAGGCGAGCGAGACCGGATCGGCATCGTCGCAGGTGCTCAATTCCGTGCAATGCCTGTCGCAGGACAGCCAGCGGCTGAAGCTCGAGGTCAGCCGTTTCCTCGCTTCGGTTCGAGCCGCCTAGCGCGCGGTCTCGTCAGAGCCGGCCCGGCTGCGGGCCGGCTTGTCCACCCCGGCGAGACCACGGGATCGAGCGCTACGGGCGATTGATCCGGATCAGATCGTGCGGATTGGCATAGCCAAGCTGAAATCGCGCGCGCTCGTCGAGCATGTCGGGGTCGACCCGGTCGGAGCGCAGCAGCGAGACCCGCTTCTCGCCCTCGGCCCGCTCCTGCTTCAATCGCACGAGCTCCGAGGTCAGCGACACGATCTCCTGGTCGAGCTCCTGCCGGGCATTGAGGCCGTAGCGGCCGGTGTAGGCGTTGATGCCGAAATAGCCGATGATGGCGGCCGCCATCGTGTAGAGGGCGAGCCCGGTGAGGAATGATTTCAGGCGTGCGCGGGAGACCATGGGCGCCAAGATGCGGCGCGCCGGTTAAGGAATCGCTAACCCTGCGATCCCCTCTTTACATCCGGTAGGCCGGCTCCTCGGCATCCAGCATGCGCTTGATCGCCTCGAGATGCAGCCGCGCCGATTCCGCATCGCCCTCGCGCATCTGCCGGGCGGTGGCCTCGGCGATCTCACGCGCGACCGGCACGACCTTGCGCCCGGTCGACAGCGCCAGACACTGCACCTCGCAAGCGCGCTCGAGGTAATAGAGATCGTCCCAGGCTTCGGCAATCGTCGGTGCCAGCACCATCACGCCGTGATGTTTCATGAACACGATGTCGGCCTCGCCGATCGCTGCCGCAATCCGGTCGCCCTCGCGATTGTCGAGCGCGAGCCCGTTGTAGGTCTCGTCGACGGCGGTCCGGCCGTAGAACTTGAGCGCGGTCTGGCCGGCGAAGATCAGCGGCGGGCCCTCGGTCATCGACAGCGCGGTGGCATGGGGCATGTGGGTGTGGAAGGCGACCCTCGCGCGCGGCAGCGCCTTGTGGATGCGGGCGTGGATGTAGAACGCGGTGGCTTCCGGACGGCCTTCGCCGGCGATCACGTTGCCGTCGAAGTCGCACACCAGGAGCTTCGAGGCGGTCAGTTCGCGGAAGGCGTAGCCATAGGGATTGACGATGAAGAGATCGTCATAGCCCGGCACCAGCGCCGAGAAGTGGTTGCAGATCCCCTCCTCCAGCCCGTGCCGCGCCGCCATGCGGAAGCAGGCGGCGAGATCGACCCGCGCCTGCCAGACCGCCTCCGTGTCGAGCTTCGGCTGGTTCGCTCCCGGCGTCGACGAACTGGCGGGCGTGAAGGCGTGGGCCATGGCAGAGTCCTGGGGTCGCGCAGCGTTGCGCGGATGTCCGGCCACGCCTTGAAAAACGATCGGGCAAGGCGCGTCAACGCCCTGCCAGCCATATCCGTTATGCCGCAAACGACCGTGCCGGGCCGTTGCGCACAGACTGGTCAGCCGTTCTGCTTGGCGACGAAGGCCGCGAACGCCTCCAGATATTGCTGCAGCACGGTCTTGAGGGCGTCCTTGACCAGCTCCCCCTTGTCGTCGAAGGCGTCACCGACGCCGTTCAGGTAGATCTCCGGCTGGCCCATGATCGGACCGGAGATGCCCGGCATGATGTTCTGCAGGTGCTTGGCCGCGGCGACGCCGCCGAGCGGGCCCGGCGAGTTCGAGATCAGGCCGACCGGCTTGCCGAGGAACGAGCTCTTGCCGTAGGGGCGCGAGGCGATGTCGATGGCGTTCTTGAGCACGCCCGGGATCGAGCGGTTGTACTCCGGCGTCAGGATGAGCACGCCGTTCGA
>NZ_CAFJ01000559.1 GCF_000239795.1 Bradyrhizobium sp. STM 3809
AAGTACCAGGTGCGCGGCGGCTTGGATGTGCGGCCGTCCTCACTCATCCAGGCTCCCCCATGTCCCGACGATTCCGGCGTTGCGGTTGGTATCAACCAGCATCCCCGCCAGGCCCGGCATCAGCCATTGCCGCTCGCCAGCCACATCGTCTGCAGCGTCGCAGCGAGGTTGTTGAGGCCGTGCAGCACCATGGTCAGGTACAGGGAATGGGTCCGGTAGCGCAGATAGCCGAACCACACGCCGAGCGAAAACACGTTCAAGAGAGCGAACCAATCGTACTGCAGGTGCAGCACGGTCCACAGCAACGACGACAGCACGATCGCGCCGGGGACGCGCAGGAAGGAGTCGGACCAGCCGCGATAGAGAAAGCCGCGCGCCATCAGCTCTTCCGATACCGGCGCGGCGACGCAGAAGGCGATGATCATCAGCCAGACCACGCCGTCGCCTCGAGCGGTCTTCATGATGTCCACCATGAAGCTCGCCGATTTCTCCTCGCGCCCCGTCAGCTGCGCCGCGAGCTCCCAGCAGCCCAGGATCACGACCATCCCGACCACGCCCAGGGCGAAGTTCTTCCAGCCTGTCCAGCGCAGGCCGAGATAGTCGGCGAACGACATCCGCGTGTGGCGGACGGCGAAATAGATCGGGATCAGGATCGCCGGGACGCCCATGATCGCCGACAGCGAGACCGTGAGCGAGCGGCTCGCGATCTGGATCATGGCCACCTCGAACTGGGCGAGGCTGTCGATCGGCCCCTCATGGCGGAGCAGGAAATAGCCGATCGGCGTCAGCTGACCGATGAAGAAGACGACGATGATCAGGACGCCCCACAGCAAGGTCCGCCAGAAGCCGAGTGTGCGCGGCTGATGCGGCGCGGCCTCGCCCTGCTGCGGCGGATGAGCGGGATCGAGGGACTCCAGCACGGCGGCGTCGGGCGTGTCGGTCAAGGCAGGCTACGCTCCAGCAAGGCACGGATGGCGGCGGGATCGAGATCGACCGCGCCATACATGCTCGGATGAATGGTGGGGAGGCGCGTCGCGGCGAACAGTTCGGCGTGCGCGGGCGTCACCGCGTTCAGCGCGGCCGCCGCCGCGAGCAGCGCCAGCCTCTCGACCGCAAGGCGCGCCACGCGCTCACCGTCGCCGCGGCGAAACGCTTCGGCGATCATGGCAACGGCCTCGGCCGCGCCGGGCAAGCCTCGCGTCTCGTCCGCCAGGGTCTTCAGGACAGCAGCCGATGCCTCGGCCTCGCGCGACAGTGCGCGCAGCACGTCGAGGCACATCACGTTGCCCGAGCCCTCCCAGATCGCATTGACCGGCGACTCCCGGAAGTGGCGCGCGAGGATGCCGTCCTCGACATAACCGTTGCCGCCGAGGCACTCCATCGCCTCGTAGAGGAACGGCGGCGCGCTCTTGCACACCCAGTATTTGATCGCGGGCGTCAGCAGCCGCATATAGGCGGCCTCGCTCGCATCACCGCTCATGCGATCGAAGGCGCGGCACAGCCGCATCACCAGCGCCACCGTCGCCTCGACATGCAACGCCATGTCGGCGAGCACCGCCTGCATCAGCGGCTGATCGGCGAGATGCTTCTGGAACACGCTGCGGTGTCGCGCGTGGTGAAGAGCATGCGCGAGCCCCGAGCGCATCAGGCCGGCGGATGAGATCGCGCAATCCTGCCGCGTCAGCTGCACCATCTGGATGATGGTGCTGATGCCCCTGCCCTCGTCGCCGACCCGCTCCGCATGGGCGCCCGCGAACTCCACCTCGGACGAGGCATTGGAGCGGTTGCCGAGCTTGTCCTTCAGGCGCTGGAAGCGCAGCGCGTTGACGGCGCCGTCCGGCGTGAAGCGCGGCATGAAGAAGCAGGTCAGGCCGCCCTCGGCCTGCGCCAGCACCAGGAACGCGTCGCACATCGGCGCCGACATGAACCATTTGTGCCCGGTGATGCGGTAGCCGTCGGCCGTGCGCATCGCTGATGTCATGTTGGCGCGCACGTCGGTGCCGCCCTGCTTCTCGGTCATGCCCATGCCGAGCGTCATGCCGCGCTTCTGCCACCACGGCGCAAACGCCGGATCGTAGTCGCGTGTCGCGATCACCGGCATGGTCCGCGCCAGCAGATCGGGCTGCGCGGCCAGCGCCGCGACCGAGGCGCGCGTCATCGTGACCGGGCAGAGATGCCCGCTCTCGACCTGCGCAGCGATGTAGAACTTCGCGGCGCGCACCACCTCGGAGCTGCCGCCGGCGGGCTTGCCCTGCGGGGTCCAGGTCGAATTGTGCAGCCCGGCCGCAGCCGATCGCGCCATCATCTGGTGATAGGCCGGATGAAACTCGACCACATCGCGGCGAAAACCCTTGGCGTCGAAACTGCGCAGCTTCGGCGTGTTCTCGTTGGCGAGCCGGCCCTGCTCGGCCATCGCGGCCGAGCCCCACTCGGCGCCGAACGCCGCCAGCTCCCGCTCGGCCCCCGCCCCGCCATGCGCCTTGACGGCGTCGACGAGCGGCCGGTCCGCCGTGAACAGGTCGACGTCCTCGAACGGCGGAGACTGGTTGAAGACCTCGTGGGTCTCGAGAAATCGCTGGGTCATGGCCAAGGTCGGAACATCTGCTTCATCGGCACGGCCGAATGGTGAAATCATACGTGGTCGCAGCCGGGCTCGGCAGCGAAAACCGCCGCCCTTCCCGGGCATAGTTCACGAAACCTTGCGCCACGAGCCGGGCCTGTCGGCCCTCCAGACCCGGCGCCGACCGGACCGAAGGACGGAACGGGGGATAACTCGGAACGTCGGCTTTCGGCCTTGCCCGCCATGGAAACCGCGCCTATAGCTCTGGCTTTAATGGCAACCTCTCCGAAATCGACGTTCGTCCTCGGGCACCGGCATTTGCTGGGAATCGAGGGCCTTTCCGCCCACGACATCACCGGTCTCCTCGATCTGTCCGAGGAATATGTCGAACTGAACCGTCAGGTCGACAAGAAGCGCACCGTGCTGCGCGGCCGGACCCAGGTCAACCTGTTCTTCGAGGCCTCGACCCGGACGCAATCCTCGTTCGAGCTCGCCGGCAAGCGGCTCGGCGCCGATGTCATGAACATGTCGGTGTCGTCCTCGTCCATCAAGAAGGGCGAGACGTTGATCGACACCGCGGTCACGCTGAACGCGATGCATCCGGACATCCTGGTGGTCCGCCACCACGCCTCCGGCGCGGTCGAGCTCCTGGCGCGCAAGGTCGACGGCTCCGTGATCAATGCCGGCGACGGCGCGCACGAGCATCCGACGCAGGCGCTGCTCGACGCGCTGACGATCCGCCGCAACAAGGGCCGCATCGAGGGCCTGGTGATCGCGATCTGCGGCGACGTGCTGCATTCGCGCGTCGCGCGCTCCAACATCCTGCTCTTGAACACGATGGGCGCCCGCGTCCGCGTCGTCGCGCCCTCCACGCTCTTGCCGCCGGGCATCGAGCGGATGGGCGTCGAGGTCGCGCGCGACATGCGCGAGGGGCTCAACGGCGCCGACATCGTCATGATGCTGCGGCTGCAGCGCGAGCGCATGAACGGCTCCTTCGTGCCGTCGTCGTCGGAATATTTCCAGTATTTCGGCCTCGACCAGAAGAAGCTCGCCTACGCCAAGCCGGATGCGCTGGTGATGCATCCCGGGCCGATGAACCGCGGCGTCGAGATCGACTCCATCGTCGCCGACGGCGCGCAGTCGCTGATCCGGGAACAGGTCGAGATGGGCGTCGCCGTGCGCATGGCCGTGCTCGAGGCGCTGGCCCGCAACCTGCCCAACGCTTGAGATCAAAGTCGGGACGAAACGACATGCTGACCGATCGCCGCCCGATCCTGCTCGCCAATGCGCGCGTCATCGATCCCTCCCGTGACATCGACGGGCCCGGCGACGTGCTGATCGCCGATGGCGTCATCCGCGACCTCAAGCGCGGCATCGGCGCCGCCGGCGTCCCGGAAGGCACCGACGTCGTCAACTGCGCCGGCAAGATCGTCGCGCCCGGCCTGATCGACATGTGCGCCTTCGTCGGCGAGCCTGGCCTCGGCCATCGCGAGACCTTCGCCAGCGCCAGCCAGGCCGCGGCGACGGGCGGCATCACCACCATCATCTGCCAGCCCGGCACCGAGCCGGTCATCGACAATTCCGCGACCGTCGATTTCGTGCTGCGCCGCGCCCGCGACACCGCGATCGTCAACATCCAGCCGATGGCGGCGCTGACCAAGGGCCTGCGCGGCGAGGAGATGACCGAGATCGGCCTGCTGCGCGCCGCCGGCGCGGTCGCCTTCTCCAATGGCCACACCAGCGTGATGAACGCCCAGGTGATGCGCCGCGCGCTGACCTACGCCCGCGATTTCGACGCGCTGATCGTGCATCACACCGAGGATCCCAACCTCGTCGGCGAAGGCGTCATGAACGAGGGCGAGTTCGCTTCGCGCCTCGGCCTGTCGGGCATCCCGGCCGCCGCGGAGGCCGTGGTGCTGGAACGCGACATGCGCCTGGTGGCGCTGACCAAGGGCCGCTATCACGCGGCCGCACTGAGCTCGGTGGACTCGCTCGACATCCTCAAACGCGCGCGCGACGCCGGCCTCGCCGTCAGCGCCTCGGTGTCGATCAACCATGTCACGCTGAACGAGAACGACATCGGCCCCTACCGCACCTTCCTCAAGCTGACGCCGCCGCTGCGCACCGAGGTCGACCGCCGCGCGCTGGTCGAGGCGTTGGCCACGGGCCTGATCGACGTGATCATGTCCGACCACAATCCGCAGGACGTCGAGGTCAAGCGGCTGCCGTTCGCCGAGGCCGGCAGCGGCGCCGTCGGCCTGGAGACGATGCTCGCGGCGTCGCTGCGGCTGGTGCACAGCGGCGAGCTGAGCTGGACCATGCTGATCCGCGCGATGTCGACCCGCCCGGCGGAGCTGCTTGGCCTGCCCGGCGGCACCTTGCGCGCCGGCGCGCCGGCCGACATCATCGTGATCGATCCGGACGTGCCCTGGATCCTCGATCCGGCCGACCTCAAGTCGCTGTGCAAGAACACGCCGTTCGACGAGGCCCGCTTCACCGGCCGCGTGGTCCGCACCATCGTCGGCGGCCGCACCGTGTTCGAACATGTCTGACGCCGGACGAAGCGTCGAGGGAGTGGCGTGATGGGTTCCGAAACCATGCTGCCGGTCGCGCTGCTGATCGGCTATCTCCTCGGTTCCATTCCGTTCGGCCTGATCCTGACCAGGCTTGCCGGCACGCAGGACCTGCGCAGCATCGGCTCCGGCAACATCGGCGCCACCAACGTGCTGCGCACCGGCCGCAAGGGTCTCGCGGCCGCGACTTTGCTCGGCGACGCCCTCAAGGGCACCGCGGCGGTGATCATCTCCGGCATGCTCGGCGGCCCCAACGCAGCGATGCTCGCCGGCCTCGGCGCCTTCCTCGGGCATCTGTTCCCGGTGTGGCTGAAGTTCCGCGGCGGCAAGGGCGTGGCGGTCTATATTGGTATTCTGATCGGCCTGTTCTGGCCCGGCGCGATCTTCTTCTGCGCGGTCTGGCTCGCGACCGCATTCGCCTTCCGCTACTCATCCCTGGCCGCACTCGTCGCGAGCGTGCTGACACCGATCGTGTTGTGGGCATTCGGCCACACCGCGCTGGCCGGCCTGCTCGGCCTGCTCACCCTGTTGCTCATTTACATGCATCGCGAAAACATCAAGCGCTTGCTGGGAGGAACAGAGAGCAGGATCGGCGCGAAGAAGTAGTCAGCCCCCGGGCAAATACGGAGAAGACGTGTCGCGCGCCGCGCCAAAAGCGGCAGTGCCGCAACACCGCCACAGCTTTAACTAATAAGTTAACGCCGAACCCTGGTGTGAATCATGATTGCCTGTCATGATTCCGGCATCTGATTACGCAAGACCAATTCGAGTGCGTCGTCGCCACGCGCGGTGAACGCCCTGATGAGGAGTCGGCGCAGCAAATGTCCACACCGGTCCGTTCGAGCGCCAGCGCCCTGCTGTCGGCTGCGCAAATCTGGTCGACGGAGGATCCGTTCGGCTCCGTCAGCCCCGCTTCCGAAGCGGCCGCGACCGCCGTGAGCGAGCCAGCGATCGCGGAACAGGCGTTGGCCGCGAGCGCGCCGGCGCCTTCGCCCGAAGCCGTTGCGGCCGCCGAAACGATCATCGCCGCGACAGACCTCACCGAGCCGAAGCCCGCGGATGCGCCCGAGCGCTCGCTCGCCGAGACGATCGCCAGCGCGACCCTGGCGCCGCCGCCGCGGACGTGGCCGCCGCGCAAGCTGTCCCTGGCGCTGCAGGGCGGCGGAACCTTCTCCGCCTTCACCTGGGGCGTGCTGGACCGCCTGCTCGAGGAGCCGGCCTGCGATTTCGATACGATCAGCGGCGCCAGTGCGGGTGCCGTCAACGCTGCGCTGCTCGCCAGCGGCCTCGCCCATGGCGGCCGCGACGAGGCGCGCAACCGGCTGGCGCTGTTCTGGACCCGGCTGATGGAAGAAGCGTCGTTCCGCTCGCTGATGATCATCGGCGCGTTTTCGCCGGCCAGCAGTGCGGTGTCGTTCGGCGCGGGTCTGCGCGGCGGACGCGCCGACGCGCTCGATCTCGATCCCCTGCGCGACATCCTGACCGAGACCATCGACTTCGACGCCGTGCAGAGCGCCGGCGCCCCCCGTCTGCTGGTTGCGGCGACCCGGATCCGCGACGGCCGTCCGCAGCTGTTCCGCAACGCCGAGATCACGCCCGACGTGCTGCTCGCCTCGACCTGCCCGGCCCAGCTGCAGGCCGCGATCGACGTCGATGGCGAGGCTTATTGGGATGGCGGCGCCGTTGCCAATCCGCCGCTGATCCAGATCGCGCATGACTCCAGCGCCGCCGACCTGCTGGTGGTCCAGGTCACGCCGGCCTGCGACGGCTATGTGCCCGTCACGTCGGCAGCGATCGATCGCCGGCTCGACCAGATCTCGGCCAATGCCGTCCTCAACGCCGAGCTCGCAGCGCTCGAATGGGCGCGCAGCGACGGCCTGCACCCGCCCCGGGTGCATCGTCTGGCCGCGGAAAACGAGATCGAGGCCCTGGCGCAGCGCGACGCCGCCGACCTCGGCAGCGACTTCATCGCAACGCTGCACCAGCGCGGCCGCGACGCCGCCGATCGCTGGCTGCGTCAGGCGCCCGCCGGCACGACGTTGACACTCCAGGACGAGCCACCGGCCGAGCAGCCGGCTGCCGCAGCGGTGGACGCGCGCGACCTTGCGCTGACGTAGCGCGCCCCCTTCCCTGCGCCCTCGGGTTGTTCCATGCTGGCGCCCTCTGCGGGGGGACTTCGCGTGGACGCCATCAATCCGACCGTCGAACTGAGCGCGACCGAGCGGCGCGACCGGCTGCGGCTGATCCGCTCCGACAATGTCGGTCCGCGCACCTTCCGGGCGTTGCTCGATCAGTTCGGCACCGCGCACCGCGCGCTCGATCGCCTGCCGGAGCTGGCCCGTCGTGGCGGAGCCACTGCCGGCCGGATCTGCACGGCGGATCAAGCCGAGGCCGAGCTCGACGCCTGTCGCCGCCAGGGTCTGGAATTGCGGGCGCCCGAAGAGGACGGCTACCCGCCGCGGCTCGCCACCTGCGAGGACGCGCCGCCTCTGCTCGTCATCCGCGGCGCACGGGCCACGTTGATGCGCCCGATGATCGCGATCGTCGGCTCGCGCAATGCCTCGGCGGCGGGACTGAAGTTCGCCGGCCAGCTCGCGCATGAGCTCGGCGAGGCCGGCTTCCTCACCATCTCCGGGCTCGCCCGCGGCATCGATCAGGCCGCCCATCGCGCCAGCGTTTCAAGCGGCACCGTCGCGGTGCTCGCCGGCGGCCACGACCGGATCTATCCGCCGGAGCATGTCGACCTGCTCGGCGCCATCCTCGCCAGCAACGGGGCTGCGATCTCCGAGATGCCGCTCGGCCACGAGCCCCGCGCGCGCGACTTTCCCCGCCGCAACCGGCTGATCTCGGGCGCCTCGCTCGGCGTCGTGGTGGTCGAAGCCGCGCACCGCTCGGGCTCGCTGATCACCGCGCGGATGGCCAGCGAACAGGGCCGCGAGGTGTTCGCCGTGCCGGGATCGCCGCTCGACCCGCGCTCGGCCGGCACCAACGACCTCATCAAGCAGGGCGCGACCCTGGTCACCGAGGCCGCCGACATCATCCAGGCGGTCGGCCCGATCATGGAGCGGCCGCTGCCGCTGTCGTTGCGCGAGCCGGACGAGGAGCTGTTCGCGCCCGATCCCGAGACCCATGACCGCGCGCAGATCGTGGCGCTGCTTGGTCCGACGCCGGTGTCCATCGACGACCTGATCCGGATCAGCGGCCTGTCACCGGCCGTGCTGCGCATGGTGCTGCTCGAGCTCGAGCTGGCCGGCCGGCTGGAGCGGCATGGCGGCGGGATGGTGTCGCTGGTCTAGCACGACGCGAACCGAGAGCTGCTCCGACCGGGCGCACACCTGAATACCGAAATCGTGATCGCTGCCGGGCTGCCGGCCTCTCAGCTCAGCCGGCGCTTGCTCCGCAGCCGCAGATGCTCCTCGGCTTCGAGATTGGCCATGCGCAGGAGGTAATCGAGCATGTCGAGGTTATGGCGCTGGGCGAGCTGCGACAGGCTCGCCGTGACCTCGGCGATCAGCGCCGCCGCGGCATCGGGATCCTCCACCGATTCTTCCAGATCCGGGTCGCGCTTGTCCGCTTCCTTGGCCAACAACTCTATCCGAAGTCGGGAATTTGACGGAAAACATCGCAAAAAGAGCACGGTTCCAATAGCGCTCCTTACAACCTGATAGGTACTTCGCGGGACTTGCGCAATCAGCTTTCAACATCCCTCGATTTGACAGGAACCCCCTCACCACCCATGTTCGGATCAACGAGGCCTAGCGCGAATCCCGCGAAACAGGCTTCAATCCTTCCACTAAGCTATTGGAATTACATGAACATCGTCATCGTGGAGTCGCCTGCCAAGGCCAAGACGATCAATAAGTATCG
>NZ_CAFJ01000558.1 GCF_000239795.1 Bradyrhizobium sp. STM 3809
ACGGCCGCGCGCGAGGTGCTGGGCACGGTCGGCCTCGGCCACAAGCGGAAGTCGTTTCCGCGCGAGCTTTCGGGCGGCGAGCAGCAGCGCGTCGCGATCGCCCGCGCCATCGTCGGCCAAACCCAGGTCATCCTCGCCGACGAGCCGACCGGCGCGCTCGACACCGCCAACGGCCAGGCGATCATGACCCTGCTCGCCGACATCGCCAAGGATCCCTCGCGCGCCGTGCTGGTGGTGACGCATGATCCGCGCATCCTCCCCTTCGCCCATCGCGTCATTCATATCGAGGACGGCCGCATCGTCCGCGAGGAGAGCGGAGGCGACCAACTGAAGAAGGCTTCGAACGCATGAAGACGTCCGGGATCGTAAGCCAGGCCTGTGCGCTGATGCTGGCGGCCTCGACCGTGCTCGCCGCCGCGCCGTCATCGATCGCCCCCGGCGCTCACGCCGCCAGTGCCCAGGAGGAGCGCTGGCTCGCGGTCGCGCCCGGCCGCGTCGAGCCGGCCTCCGGCCTCATCAAGCTCGGCGCGCCCGTGGTCGGGCTGATCCAGGACGTGCTGGTCAAGCCGGGCGATACCGTGTTCGCCGGCCAGGCGCTGGTGCGGCTCGCCGATGCCGAGGCCCGCGCCCAGCTCGCCAGCGCCGAGGCGCAGGCCGCGATGCGCAAGCGCGTGCGCAACAAGGAATCGACGCCATCGGGCGCAGGGCCGCGGCGGCGGGCCGAAGATGGACTCGCCGATGCGCAAGCCGCGGTGTTCGATGCGCGCGTCGCGCTCGACAAGGCGGTGGCCGAGCGGCGCGCCGGACGCGGCGCCGATGGTGATGTCGACAGCGCGCGGACGCAACTCGCCAAGGCGCAGGCCAAACTGGATCAGCAGGCCGACGAGTTGCGCAAGGTGACCGCCGACGCGCCGCTGCCGATCAGCGCCGAGGGCCAGCTCAACGTCGCGCGCAGCGATCTGCAGGCCGCGCGCGCCACGCTCGAGAAGCTCACGATTCGTGCGCCGCTCGACGGCACGGTGCTGCAGGTCAATGCCCGCGCCGGCGAGATCGCCGCGCCGCAAGCCACGCAGCCGCTGGCGCTGCTCGGCGACATGTCGTCGCTGCGGGTGCGCGCCGAGCTCGACCAGCGCGATCTCGACAAGATCAAGCCAGGCCAGCAGGCGGTCGTCCGCTCCGACGCCTTCCGTGGCCGCGACGTCGCCGGCAAGGTCGCGAGCATCGCGCCGCTGGTCGAGAGCAGCCGCGCCGCCGCGCTCAGCCAGCGCAACATGACCGATGTCGACGTGGTGGAAGTGCTGGTGGATCTCGCCGAGCCCGGCCCGTTCGCCGTGGGCATGAAGGTGGATGTGTATTTCAAGCCGTGACCTGCTGTTGCCGGTTATCGCCCGAGCACCGCCGCCCACCGTCCTTGGAGGGGAGAGCTGTCGCATGTGAAAATGCGGAGCCGTCCCGGCGAACGATCCTGCCGAAGAGTTACTCCGTCATGCCCGGGCTTGTCCCGGGCATCCACGTCTTTCTCAGCATGCCGGACGACGTGGGTGGGCCGGTCTTCGCCGCGCCGAAGCGGCTTCGGCCGCGCAGGCGGGACAGGCCCAGCCATGACGACGTGGAAGTGACGTGCAAAAACTCTGTTCAACCTATGCGATAGCCCTGCCCTGTAGGGAAAAGGGTGGCAGATGAAGCGAGCTAATCCCCGCTGGGCGGCGCGAGCGGCTGGACGATCTCCTGGAACGGCGGCAGCGCCTCGCATTTGGCGGCGTGGGCGGCGAGCGCCGGATAGCGCGTGTCGTCGAACAGCTGCGGATGGGCTTCGCGCGTGAAGCGCAATGCGCAGGTGACGGCAATGTCGGCGTGGCCGATATTCTCACCATACCAGTAGCTGGTCGCGACACCCGCGCGCTCAGCCTCGAGCATCGCCAGCACGCCGGCGATCTGCGTCTCGCACCGCTCCACCCACAGCGCGAGCTGATCCTTGCGCAGCACGCGCTCGTAGATCAGGCTGACCGCCTTGTCGGCGAGCCCGGTGGCGAGGGCGATCGTGTGCAGTTGCTGGCGCCGCAATCCGCCGCGCGGCGCAAGCATCGCGCGCTCGGGCCCGACCGACTCGTCGAGATGATCGAGAATGGCGGCCGAATCGATCAGCGCCTCGCCGTCGTCGAGCACCAGCACCGGCACCCGCAGCAGCGGATTGTACGGTGCGATCTTGTCGGCATCGCCGAAGGTCGACCACGGCCGGTGCTCGAACGGGATGCCATAGAGCCGCAGTGCTATGGCGGTACGGCGGACGAAGGGCGAGTCGAATTGGCCGATCAGGAACATGGCGCAGCCTCCCGTGCGCACTATTGAAGCTGCAATTTCGATCTCTGTCAGCTACTATCATGCAGTGCCGAGGTGAACCGATGCTGCGCCTTTCAGCCTTGAGCTTGCTGTTTTTCTGGCCCCTTCTCTGCGTCAGCCCGAGCGGCGTCATGGCTGATCCAGCCCCGCCGTCGCTCGAGATCATCGGGCTCTACTCTTTCAGAGCCAACAGGACCGAATACGACCGCTTCTTGGCCAGGACGATCGAAGAAGTTCACAATCCGCTGAATTTCAGCGAGAACCTCAAGAATTTCCTGCGAGATCAAGGGCGCGGTGATGAGATCAGGCCACTGAGCCGGGAGGACCGCGAGGAGTGGGAGGGTATCTACCGCGCTCATCTGGACGAAGCGGTCCTGGTCGAAGTGATGGTCACCAACCCGGACGCCAGATTCAGCGTTGGCCACTTCATCCAGCCTGATCCGTCGAGGCCCCCAGGACAATGGCAGGCCGCCTGGAACGAAACGTTCCTGACCGCGGATGGCGAGAGCCGGATCGAACTCGCCGACACCGAAAAGGTCCCGAGCAGCAGTCGATACCGGGTGGTCTTCGTGATCCATTACTGGAGGCAGGGCACGCCGCTGCAATCGAGCTATGGCGATTTGACTCCGCCGCTTCCGGAGCCGGTCCCGGCGCGGCTTTGGCGGCTCGCGCCGTACGAGTTACCGGATTAGCTGTTGGGGGTCAGCCAACATCGCGGCGCGGCGTCCGGCAGCCTGCCCTTGCCGTCGAGCTCACCTAGGCGTGATCACCGGCACATGGGCTGCGACATCGCGCGGCAGGGTGCCGTCGAGGCGCGGGTCGGGGGCGATCTCGATCTGGCGGCGATAGGGGCGGAAGCCGGAGCGCTGGTAGAAGGCAAGCGCGCGCGGGTGGTCGAAGCTGCAGGTATGGACCCAGAGCCGCGTGAGCGGCTGCGCCCAGGCGCGGCGCAGTGCGTGGTTCATCAAAAGACGTCCCGCGCTCGTGCCGATCAGCCCGGACGTGACGCCGAACAGCACCAGCTCGCAGTCGGTCTTCTTGCGGAAGTCGAGCTCCAGCAGCGCCTCGTCACCGCCGGCGTGCTCCAGCGTGTAGATCTCGACGCCCGCGGGGCGGATGGTTGCCGCGAGCTCTGCGTCGCTCATCCGCAGGCGTTGCGACCACAGCCATTCCGAACCGACGCGCGCATAGAGGTCGCGGTACCAATCGAGATCCGGCTGCGCGACGCGCCGAATGGCCCCGTCGGCGACCGGATCCGGCGGCAGCACCGGCGGCGCCAGCATCTCGAGCGAGGTCACCACCGCGGCGACCTTGCCGGGCGGGATGTCGACATAACCATCGGGAAACGTCATTCACAGGCACCTGAGTCAGAGACGATCGGCATCCGCGCTTACCCGCGACGTAATTGGATCGCTGCAGGCCGCCGCGCATGCTCGGCGCATTCAACATCAGGAGCGATGACCATGCAACGACGAGACCTGCTGCTGACGGCCGCGACCGCGACCTTTGCCGCGACCGGCGCGCGGGCTGCCGCACCCGAGACACCGCGCTCGCGCGTACGCTGCAGCGACGGCGCGACGCTGCATTGTGAAGACTGGGGCAGCGGCCGGCCCGTGCTGTTCGTGCATGCGTGGGCGCTGACGAGTGCAATGTGGACGTATCAGATGGCCGATCTGAGTCATCGCGGGTTGCGTTGCATCGCGTTCGACCGCCGCGGTCATGGGCGCTCGGACATTCCCGGCAGCGGCTACGATCTCGACCGGCTGGCCGACGACATCGCCGAGGTCATCGCACAGTGCGACCTCGATGACGTTGCGCTGGTCGGCATGTCCATGGGCTGCAACGAGATCGTCAACTACGTCGCCCGCCACGGCACCGCGCGCATCGCGCGGATCGCGATGCTCGGGCCGACCACACCGTATCCGCTGCAGACCGCCGACAATGCGCTCGGCGCGCCCAAGGCCTATTTCGAACAAAGCTGGGCGACGTGGCAGAGCGACTTCCCGAAATGGATCGAGGACAACAAGCTGCCGTTCTTCACGCCCGAGACCTCGCCGCAGATGATGGAGTGGGTCGCGGCCATGATGCGTCAGACCCCGATCCCGGTCGCCGTGGCGACCAATCGCGCGCTCATCACGACCGACCTGCGCCCGGTGCTGGCGAGGATCGACCGCCCGGTTCTGATCCTGCATGGCGACAGAGATGTGTCGGCGCCGCTCGAGATGACCGGACGGCCGACCGTCAGGGGCATCAAGGGCGCCGCGTTGAAGATCTATCCCGGCGGCCCGCACGGGCTGTTCGTCACGCACATGAAGCAGGTCAACGCCGACCTCGCGGCGTTCCTGGCGTGACGGAAGCAAGCAGCGGGGGCGCTACTCGCCCTCGTCGCTCGCCAGCACGCCCTTCACCGCCCGCGCCCAGCCGGCGAGCTTGCGCTGTCGCGTCGCGCCGCTCATCGCCGGCTTGAAGCGGTGCTCGAGGCGCCAATTGTCGGCGAATTTCTCCGGCTCCGGATAGACGCCGGCATTGAGGCCGGCGAGATAGGCGGCGCCGAGCGCGGTGGTCTCCTGGATCATCGGACGGTCGACCGGCGCGTCGAGCAGGTCGGCGAGGCGCTGCATGGTCCAGTCCGACGCCGTCATGCCGCCGTCGACGCGCAGCACGATGGTGGCCGCCGAGGCATCGGGCCAATCGGCGCGCATCGCCGCCCACAGATCGTAGGTCTGGTAGCAGACGCTCTCGAGCGTGGCATGGGCGAGCTCGGCAGGGCCGGTGTTGCGGGTGAGGCCGAACAGCGCGCCGCGCACGCGCGGATTCCAATACGGCGCCCCCAGGCCGACGAAGGCCGGCACCAGATAGACCGACTGCATCGAATCGGACTTGTCGGCGAGCGGGCCGGTCTCGGCGGCGTGCTTGATGATGCCAAGCCCGTCGCGCAGCCACTGCACCGCGGAGCCGGCGACGAAGATCGAGCCTTCGAGCGCGTAGGTTCTGATACCGTTGAGCTGATAGGCGATGGTCGTCAGCAGCTTGTTGTTCGACTTCACCGGCGTCGCGCCGGTGTTGAGCAGCGCGAAGCAGCCGGTGCCGTAGGTCGATTTCATCATGCCCGGCGTGAAGCAGGCCTGGCCGATCGTCGCCGCCTGCTGGTCGCCGGCGATGCCCGCAACCTTGATCGGGCCGCCGAACAAATCGGGCGTGGTGGTGCCGAAATCGGCGGAGGAATCCTTCACCTCGGGCAGCATCGAGCGCGGCACACGCAGCAGCTTCAGCAGCGTGTCGTCCCACTGGCCGGTGTGGATGTTGAACAGCAGGGTGCGCGAGGCGTTGGTGGCGTCGGTCGCGTGCACGCGGCCGCCGGTCAGCCGCCACAGCAGATAGCAGTCGACGGTGCCGAACATCAGCTCGCCGCGCTCGGCACGCTCGCGCGCGCCGGGCACATGATCGAGGATCCAGGCCACCTTGGTGCCGGAGAAATAGGGATCGATGATCAGGCCGGTCCTGGCGCTGACATCGGGCTCGTGACCCTCGGCCTTGAGCTTCGCGCAGATGTCGGCGGTGCGGCGGTCCTGCCAGACGATGGCGCGATGGACGGCCTGGCCGGTGGCGCGGTCCCACACCACCGTGGTCTCGCGCTGGTTGGTGATGCCGATCGCGGCGATGTCCTTGGCCGCGAGCCCCGCTTTTTCCAGCGCGTCGCGGCAGGTCATCACGGTCGATGTCCAGATGTCCTCCGGCTCGTGCTCGACCCAGCCCGAGGCCGGGAAATGCTGCGGGAATTCCTGCTGCGCCACCGCGGCGATCGAGATGTCGGAGCGGAACACCATCGCGCGCGAGGACGTGGTGCCCTGATCGATGGCCAGCACGAAGGACATGGGGCTTCTTCCCGGAAGGTTGACGACGTTGGGGCGACAAGCAAGCGGATTGGCGGGGGAAGGTCAAGGTGGTTGGGGCGTGCCAACGTGCTCCGCTTCGTCCAAGCTGTCCGCTTGACT
>NZ_CAFJ01000557.1 GCF_000239795.1 Bradyrhizobium sp. STM 3809
CGCTGTCGTCGTCCATCTGCCGGATCAGGGCGTCGATGGAGGTGAACTTGGCCTCCTCGCGGATGAAGCCGATGAAGGCGACATCCAGCACCTCGCCGTACAGGCTGTCCTTGAAGTCGAACAGGAAGGTCTCGAGCAGCGGCGCGCCGTTGTCGAAGGTCGGCCGGCGGCCGAAATTGGCGACGCCGTCGATCAGCACCCGGTTGGCGCCGTGGCCGCGGCCGACCCGGACGGCGTAGATGCCGTGGCGCAGGCCGCAATCGCGGTCGAGCCGCATGTTGGCGGTGGGGTAGCCGAGGTCGCGGCCGCGCTTCTCGCCGTGGATGACCTCCGAGGACACGAACCAAGGGCCGCCGAGCATGGCGGTGGCCTCGGTGACCTGGCCTTCGGCCAGGGCCTCACGGATCGCGGTGGAGGACACCGGCCGTTCGTCGATGTCGACATGCGGCTGGACCTCGACCGTGATGCCGAGCTTCGGCGCCGCGCCGGCGAGCAGGCTGGGCGAGCCGACCCGGCCCTTGCCGAAATGGAAGTCGTAGCCGACCGCGATCCCGGACACGCCGAGGCGGCCGATCAGGTCATGGTGAATGAAATCCTGCGCCGTGGTCTGGGCACGGCCCTTGTCGAAGGTCATGACCACGGCCCCCTGCAGCCCGGTTCCAGCCAGTAGCCGCAGCTTGGCGGCCTCGTCGGTCAGCCGGAATTGGGGGGTATTCGGGCTGAAGAAGCGCCGCGGATGCGGCTCGAAGGTCAGCGCCAGGGCCGGGCGTCCCTTGGCCCTGCCCATCTCGATGGCCGCTTCGATCACGGCCCGATGACCGAGATGGACACCGTCGAAATTTCCCATCGCCACCACCGCTCCCTTGAGGATGTGCTGTGGCGGGGTGGAATCGCGGATGATCTGGAAAGCGCACATGTGACGGAAATATCTCGTGGATTTTGGTGGCGGCCAGCCGGCGGACGTTGCCGTCGACCGTGGGCGGCCGGCCTCGCGAAGTCAAGCCGAAGGGGTTCCCGGGATCATGCAGTGCGGTGATGGCGACATGCGGCGGTAGCGCAGTTAACGCGCTGTTTAACGGCTGATGCTACTCCTGAGCCCGGATGGCGGAGGTCGTTCGAGACCCGGCCCGGAAGAGTTTTGGTAACAGTCTGCGCGTTGTGTTCGCGTTGGGGGAGTCAAGATGGCGGTTGATTTGACGATGCCGGTGCTCGTCGTCGACGATTACAGCACCATGATCCGGATCATCAGGAATCTTCTGAAGCAGATTGGGTTCGAGGACATCGACGACGCGAGCGACGGCTCGATGGCGCTGAACAAGATGCGCGCCAAGAAGTACGGCCTCGTGATATCCGACTGGAACATGGAGCCGATGACGGGCTACGACCTGCTCCGCGAGGTCCGCGCCGACCCGAACCTGGCGACCACGCCGTTCATCATGATCACGGCGGAATCCAAGACCGAGAACGTGATCGCCGCCAAGAAGGCCGGTGTGAACAACTACATCGTCAAGCCGTTCAACGCGGCGACGCTGAAGACCAAGATCGACGCGGTGTTCCCGGACATGGCGACGGCCTGACGGCCGGCCTGATCGACCCCGAGATGAAAAGACGCCCGGCACTTGGTCGGGCGTTTTCGTTTCAGGATCCGTTCACCATTTCAGCTCGCGCATCAAGGCGCGGGGCGGGTGGCCGAACAGTTCCTTGACCGAGGCCGGATCGAGCTGCTCGACGCCGGCGAACTCCTCGGAGTGGATGCCGCGGGTGACGAACAGGCAGTCGACGCCGAAGCCGTGCGCGCCGGCGAGATCGGTGCGGACGGAGTCGCCGATCGCCAGCACCTCGTCGCGAGCCACCGGCCGGCCGGCATGCTGCTCGGCGAGCTGCATCGCCCGTTCGTAGATCGGCCGGTGCGGCTTGCCGTAGAAGATCACCTCGCCGCCGAGCTCGCGATACAGCTCGGCGATGGCGCCGGCGCAGTAGATCAGCCGGTCGCCGCGCTCGACCACGATGTCCGGGTTGGCGCAGATCAGCGGCATCCTGCGCGCGAGCGCGCGCAACAGCATCGGCCGGTAGTCCTCGGCGGTTTCGGTCTCGTCGTCATAGAGGCCGGTGCAGATGATGTAGTCGGCCTCCTCCAGCGGCGACAGCGCCAGATCTAGGCCGCGATGGATCGAGTTGTCGCGCTCCGGGCCGAGCCAGAACACCTTGCCGCCGGGATGATCGGCGACGTAGTGGCGCGTCAGGTCGCCGGAGGAGACGATGGCGCTGTAGACCTCGTCGGCGACGCCGAGCTTGCGCAGCTGCCGCTGCACCGAATCGGCTGGACGGGGCGCGTTGGTGATCAGGATGACCGTCCCGCCCTCATCCTTGAAGCGATGCAGCGCCTCGCAGGCCTCGGGAAACGATTCCAGTCCGTTGTGGACCACGCCCCAGATGTCGCTCAGCAGCACCCGCTTGCGCCCGACCAGATCGCGCAGCCGCTGCTCGAAACGGAGAGCGCTCATGGGGCAAATCGTCGATCAGATGGTCCCGGCGATACGGCGGGCGAGAGCGGCGTTGCCGCTGCGTGTCGCAGCGTTGGTATTCGACGCATCGAGAGTGGGCGTTCCGGCGGCATTCGGGTCCTGGATCTTGATCTCCTGCCCGCCCGAGGGACTGGCAGCGGCCTCGCCGGTAGCAGATGCGCCCTCGGGTCGCAATGGGCGGGGCGGCGCGAACAGGAAGCCCTGGCCGAAACGGACATCGTAGTCGAGCAGGTCGACGACGCTGTTCTCCCCCTCGATCCGCTCGGCGATCAAGTCGATGCCGAAACGCCCGAGCAGGTCGGACAGATCAGTCGGATGGATGTCGGACACCGAACTCTGCTTGGGGTCGAGCAGCAGAGCGGCCGGCACCTTGATGAACCGGACGCCGCGATCGGCAAGCTCGCGCGGCTCGAAGCGGAGGTCGGTGACGTGATCGACCGAGAAGCGGTAGCCGCGCTGCGCCAGTGCGGCGAGATGCTCGGTCTCGGTCGGGCCGAGGCTGCGCAGGGTCGACTGCTTGAATTCGAGCACGAAGGAGGGCGCCAGGGCGCGGTTGGCCTCGAGGAAATCCAGGCACTGGGCGAAGCTCGCCGGACTGCTCAGGGTCGCGGACGACAGGTTGCAGAAGATCCCGACGTCCTTGTTGCGCACCATCAGGCGGCGCAGCACCTGGACGCAGCGAAGCAGCACCATGTGGTCGATGCGGCCGACCAGGCCGGCCGCCTCGGCGATGCCGATGAAATCCTCGGCGGCGACGATCTGGTCGCGCTCGTCGCGCAGCCGGGTCACGGCCTCGTAGAAGCGCACCTTGCGCTGGGGCAGCGTCACCAGCGGCTGGAGGTAAATGTCGAGGCGGTTGTCCTCGATGGCGCCTTTGACGGCGGCGAGGATCTGCGGCTGGCTGCGCGGCATCGCTGGCGCGGCCGGCAGCGGCGTCGCCGGCGCGGCAGTGATCGGCGGCGCGGTCGGCGGGCGCACCACGGGGGCGATGGCCGGAGCTGCGCTGAACGTGGCGGTCGCTTCCTTCGGCTTCGGAGTCGAACTCGCCGAGGGCGGCGCCTTCGGATCGGGATAGATGGCGGATGCAACGGGAGCGGCAGGCGCCGGGCTGGCCTCGCGCGCAGGCGCCGGCGTGTCCGCAACCGGAGCCGCCGGCTGCTGCGGGATGGCAGCGATCAGATCCTCATGCTGGGCGACGGTGACGGCGAGCTGCTTCATCAGTCCGCCGAGCTCGTTGATCTCGCTGACGACACCTTGCAGGCGGTCGGAGCTGACCGAGCTCGACGACACGATGCGGCCTTCGACCGCCGACAGCCGCCGGCCGAACTCGGCGACCTGGCGCGCAAGATCCGCGGTGCCGCGCGACAGGTCGGCGATCTGGCTGCCGACGTCGGAGCGGTCGCGCAGCCGCATCGATACCGCGTTGTAGAGGATGAGAAAGGTCAGCGCGGCCAGCGAGACGATCGCGGATTCGGACCCACTGATGCCAGCCACCGAGTACAGGATCAGGCCGAGCGACGCTGCGACCAGAACCATGCAGATGGCGATGAAAATCGTGGATATACGAATCATGCTGCGCGACGCTCCCAACCGACCACAACCTTAGCACCTCTGCTGATTCGCGAGGATAGTCGGCAGGATTCAAATACCGGACAACGCGGTGGATTTCCGCGCTGCGTGTCATTTACGCAAGTTTTCGTGCGGAGGTGGAGTTTAATCGTAGTGGCCGCCTCCCGTAGAACAACGGAGGCGCGCGACTGAACATGTGCGAAACGTTTCGACACACTGCGCGCTGGCCGGAAGCCCGCGGTGAAAACTGATCAGCTCAAATACTTCGTTCGATCTCGGCCGACGGCCGTCATGCCGGCGTCACACCTCGCAGTGTCACGCTTCATCGTCTCACGTCTCATCATGCGTCACGCCTGGCGATGACGCCGACGCAAGGCGGCGACGCCAAGCAGCAGCGCCGCCACGGCGACCCCGACCGGCACGTTGATGCGCCCCGGCGCACGGACATGATTTGTCGACGCGGACGGCGCCAGCGGAATCGTATCCGGATCGATCTCGTCGCTGTCCGGCTGTTGGGCCACCGGTGCGGCGATCGCCACACGCAGACGGCTCGACAATGACGGATAATGCGGCGTCGGACGGCGCAGCTTGACCGCGGCGATGACCGCGCAGATGACCGCGAGCGCCACCATGAGGCCGCCGACCACCGCGAACGCGGGGAACAGTCCCCATTTCATTTCCACCCAACGGAACAAGGCATCCAGTCCGACGATGCAGGCCGCGATCAGGAAGATGCCCGCCGCGGCAAACAATCCCGCGGCGACGGCGTAGGACGTCACCGTGCCCGTCGCCTGCCGCGCGCGGTCGCGCATGTAGGCCTGGGTGGCGCGCTTGACGCGGTTCAGCCTCTGCTCGAGCCCCAATCGCAACAGCTCTCCCGGCGGTGCAAGCATGCGCGTTCTCCGATCATCCGTCCGCCGCGCGCAAACCGCCGGCTCGCGACATGAACGTGGAGGAATTGCGAAGGTTCCCGGATTCAGCGCGTGTGTTGTCGAAGGCGATCTGCCCCCGATCACCGTCATTCCGGGGCAAGGCCGCAGGCCTTGAACCCGGAATCTCGATGTTGTTTGGCGGCCCTTGCGAACGACCTCGAGATTCCCGGTTCAATCGTCGTGCACAGCATGACGATTGCCCCGGAATGACGTCCTGCGATGCGCGACACAAAACGAAAATGGCGGCCACGAGGGCCGCCATTGACCAATCGCGCGATCGTCGCGCGGCTTACGCCACGGCCTTGATCACCTTGCCGACCTTCTCGACGATCTCGCCGATCTGGTCCTCGTTGATGATCAGCGGCGGGGTCAAAGCGAGGGTGTCGCCGGCGATGCGGAGCATCAGGTCGGTGTTGTGGAACGCGGTCTCCATCGCCGAGTAGCCGCGCTTGCCGACGGCGTCGGGCAGCGGGGCGAGGTCGATGCCGGCGGTGAGACCGACGGTGCGGATGTCGAGCACGTTGGGCAGGCCTTTCAGGCTCATCACGGCGTCGGCCCATTTCGGCTCGATCGCCTTGGCGTGCTCGAACAGCTTCTCGTCGCGATAGATGTCGAGCGTGGCGAGGCCGGCCGCGCAGGCGATCGGATGCGCCGAGTAGGTGTAGCCGTGGGTGAACTCCACCATGTGCTCCGGGCCGCTCATGAAGGCGTCATGGATGGTGTCGCGCACCAGCACGCCGCCCATCGGCGCCGCGCCATTGGTGACGCCCTTGGCGAAGGTCAAGAGGTCCGGCGTCACGCCGTAGCGCTCGGCGGCGAAGGCGTGGCCGAGACGGCCGAAGCCGGTGATGACTTCGTCGAAGATCAAGAGGATGCCGTGCTTCTGGGTGATCTCGCGCAGCCGCTTGAGATAGCCCTTCGGCGCCGGGATCACGCCGGTGGAGCCGGCCATCGGCTCGACGATCACGGCGGCGATGGTGTTGGCGCCGTGCAGCGCGACGAGGTTCTCCAGCTCCTCGGCGAAGTGCGCGCCGTACTCCGGCTCGCCCTTGGTGAAGGCCTGCTTCTCGCGGTCATAGGTCGCGGGGATGTGGTCGACGCCGGTGAGCAGGGTGCCGAACAGCTTGCGGTTGTTGACGATGCCGCCGACCGAGGTGCCGCCGAAGCCGACGCCGTGATAGCCGCGGACGCGGCCGATCAGGCGGGTGCGGCTGCCCTGGCCGTTGATCTGGTGATAGGCCAGCGCCATCTTCAGCGCGGTGTCGGCCGCCTCCGAGCCGGAGTTGCAGAAGAACACGTGGTCGAGACCGGCGGGGGCGAGATCGGCGATGCGGTTGGCGAGCTCGAATGCCTGGGGAATGCCGAATTGGAACGGCGGCGCATAGTCGAGTGCCGCGGCCTGCTTGCCGATCGCCTCGGCGATCTGGCTGCGGCCATGGCCGGCGTTGCAGCACCACATGCCGGCGGCGGCGTCGATGATCTTGCGGCCGTCGACGGTGATGTAGTGCATGTCCTTGGCGCCGGCGAGCATGCGCGGATTCTTCTTGAACGCGCGGTTCGCGGTGAACGGCATCCAATGCGCGGCAAGATCATTCGGGACGGTGACGGCGGGGCGGGGGCTCTTGTCCAGCATGGGGACCTCTCGGACGTTCAGGCAGATTGTGCGACGGCGACAGCATGACCCGGAAAGGTGGCAAACCGGTTGCCAGACACTGACCGAAACGGATCGTGCGTGAGGGGCCTGAATGCGCGCGCCGACGTCGTCAGCCGACGATCCGGGCCGGCGCCAAGCTATCAGTTTCGCGGACGGACGGAAACGTCAAAGGTCCGGCGTTGGCGCTGCCCTGGTGAGCGAATTCTGCACAGCGGCAGCAGTTTGTGCCGTTTCCTGGAAGTGGCTGCGTCATTTCGCGTCAGCACGCATGTCCCCGGTGATCACACCAGATCGCGCGCGGTGATCCAGAACACCTCACCCTCGGAGTCCTCGGTATCGAGCCACAGCAGCGGCAGGTCCGGGTAGGCGGCCTCGATCTGCGGCCGGTCGCGGCCGACCTCGCACAGCAGTCCGCCTTCGGCGGTGAGATGGTCGCGGGCCTCGGCGATGATGCGATGGATGATGTCGAGACCGTCGGCGCCGCCGTCGAAGGCGAGCGCCGGCTCGGCACGGCATTCCCGGGGCAGGCCGGCCATGCCCTCGGCATCGACATAGGGCGGGTTGGTGATGATCAGGTCGTAGCGGCGCTGGCTCAGCGGCGCGAACAAATCGCCGCGATGCAGCGAGAGGCGCTCGCCGAGGTCGTAGTCGGCCACGTTCTTCGCCGCGACGGCGAGCGCGTCCTTGGAGATGTCGACGGCGTCGATCACGGCGTTGGGGAAGTGCCGGCTGGCGAGGATCGCGAGGCACCCGGAGCCGGTGCAGAGGTCGAGCACGCTGTCGACCGCGAGGGGGTCGTCGATCAGCGAGGTGCCGTCGGCTTCGGCGCCGCCGAAATGGGTCTCCAGCAGCTCGCCGATGAAGGAGCGTGGCACGATCACGCGCTCGTCGACATAGAACGGCAGGCCGCGCATGTAGACCTTGTTGACGAGGTACGCCGCCGGCTTGCGCGTGGTGATACGGGCGGTGACCAGGTCGAGGATGGTCTTGCCCTCGGCCGCGGTGACCCGCGCCGTGATGAAGGTCTCGAACTGATCGGGACGCAGACGCAGCGCCTCGCCGATGAGGAAGGCCGCCTCGGACACCGGATCGGTGGTGCCGTGCGCGAACACCAGGTCGGCGTTCTGGAAGCAGCTCACGGCGTAGCGCAGGTAATCGAGCAGCGTGGCGAGCTCGCCGGCGTTGACCTTCGGCAGCTTCGGCGCAGGCGGTTTCCGCGGCGCCGCCGTCTTCACCTTCTTTGCCATCATCGTGTCCAGCGCGCCGCGGCGGCATCGTCGTGGCTCTTGGCCTCGACCCAGCTGCCGCCATCATCGGTTTCCTCGCGCTTCCAGAACGGCGCGTTGGTCTTGAGATAGTCCATCAGGAACTCGGCGGCCTCGAACGCCGCCTGGCGGTGGCTCGATGCGGTCACCACCAGCACGATGTTCTCGCCGGGCGTGATGCGGCCGAAGCGGTGGATCACGGTGAGGCCCTGCAGCGGCCAGCGCGCCATGGCCTGCTCGGCATGGCGCATGATCTCGGCTTCGGCCATGCCGGGATAATGCTCGAGCGTCAATGCCGCGATCGGCACGGCGTGGTCGTTGCCGCGGCACAGGCCGGAGAAGCTGACGACGGCGCCGATGTCGGTGCGGCCATGGCTGAGCGCCGCGATCTCGGCGGCGGTGTCGAAATCCTCGCGCTGCACGCGGACGGTGACGATCGCGGTCATGACGGTCTTCTGCTGGCCTGGCGTCAGCCGCCGGTCATCGGCGGGAAGAACGCAATCTCGCGGGCGCCCGAGATGGCGGCGTCCGGCTGGACGTGTGCCTGATCGATCGCGGCACGGATCACCTTCGGCTTCTCGAACGCATAGGCATAACCCTCGCCCTGCTCGGTGAGCCAGGCGATCAGCTCGCCCACCGTGCGCACGCTCTCAGGCGGTTCGACCGTCTCCTCCGCCTTGCCGATGCGCTCGCGCACCCAGGCGAAATACTTCACCTTCATCGCGAGTCCTCTTCGATCAGGTGGTGGATGCCGGAGCGGAAATAGTCGTAGCCGGTGTAGATGGTGAACACCGCCGACAGGCCGAGCAGCCAGATGCCGATGCCGCTCACGATCGGGCCGAGCGTCGGAAAGAATTGGGCGACCGCCGTGTCGCCGGCCTCTCCCGCGAGCAGGAAGCCGATCGCCACCAGCTGCATGGTGGTCTTCCATTTTGCGACCTTGGTGACCGGCACCGAAACGCGCAGCGCGGCCAGATATTCGCGCAGGCCCGACACCAGGATCTCGCGGCACAGGATCACGATGGCGGCCCACAGCGACCAGTTCTGGATGGTGCTGTCGGCCGCCAGCATCAGAAGACAGGAGGCGACCAGAAGCTTGTCGGCGATCGGGTCGAGCATGCGGCCGAAAGCCGATTGCTGGTTCCAGATCCGCGCGAAATGCCCATCGAGATAGTCGGTGATCCCGGCTGCAATGAATACCGCGACGGCGACCCAGCGGAGCCACAGCGGATACTGCCAGACCGATTGCGCGTAGATGCATCCGACCACGACCGGTATCGCGGCAATGCGCGCATAGGTCAGGATGTTCGGCAGGGACATCGACGTCTTGCTGGGCACGCGTGTGGTCGCAATGTTCATCCGGTGTACCAATACTGCCGCCGTTCGAACGTCAACCTTTGAACCGAGCCGTCCCGGTCAGGATGACGCAGATATGACGCTGTTCGCAACGAAGTCTTGTGCAGGTAGGAACTCCGCCGCCCGGAGACGAGGAGTGCGATCTCGCTTCCATAAGCAACGGGACGCCGTCGCGCCAGCCCTGACATCGGCATGTCCGGGACATGCGCCGCACGATCTTATTGCGATGCAATGACAACGAGGCGGCCCGGCGCAGCAAGGCGTCAGATCGCCTCGGCCTGGTGAACCCTGCACCAATGCGCCTGCCGCTCCGCGAACACGCGATCGCGCAGATAGGCCAACGTCTCGTCGTCGAGAGTCTCGAGCACCTCGAGGCTGAACGCCCCCTCGCCATGGGCGGCCCAGGCCGCCTGCAGCCCGCCGCGGCGGTGGCCGCCCTGGCGCAGGGTGAACCAGAGACGGTTCTGAATCTTGTCGAGGTCAGGCGCGCAGCCGACCCAGCGCTGGCCCGTCGCGGCGCAGGTGACGGCGAAGATGCCGGCTGGTGTCTTGCGGTCCTTGTAGGCGGCGATGGCCGCCCTGCGCTGGTCGGGGGTCATAAGAGAGCTCCGCATTTTCATCCGGGCGTATATACGATATTTATGCCCGGGTAAAATAATTTCTGCGTCTCTGGCGGAAGCCGGGCAGCGGCCTATCCCCGTCATTCCAGGCGCGCCCGAAGGGCGGGATGACCGCCACGTCCTGTCACGTCCCCATGCCGGCCTGTGGCTATGGATTCCGGGCTCGCGCTTACGCGCGCCCCGGAATGACGGGTGGAGAGAGTTGGGCCTGAAGCTGGACCGGAAAACCCGGTGAGCTCGCGTCGCTGCTCACCCCGCGTTGCTGTGGAAGTATTCGAAGATCTTCCGCGCGCTCTCAGCCGAGACGCCTGGGACCTTGCCGAGGTCGGCGATCGAGGCACGCTCGATTTCCTTCAGCGTGCCGAAGTGATGCAGCAGCGCGCGCTTGCGCGACGGGCCGATGCCGGGGATCTCCTGCAGGCCGGCCTCGCGGATGTCCTTCTTGCGCAGCTTGCGGTGCGAGCCGATGACGAAGCGGTGCGCCTCGTCGCGCAGGCGCTGGATGAAGTACAGCACGGGATCGCGCGGCTCGAGCTTGATCGCCTCGCGCTCCGGAATGAACAGCGTCTCCCGTCCGGCGTCGCGATCAGGGCCCTTGGCGACCGACATCAGCGCGACGTTGCTGACGCCGAGCTCGGTGAAGATCTCCCTCACCGCGTTGAGCTGGCCGCGGCCGCCGTCGATGATGACGAGATCGGGCCATTGCGGCACATCGTCCTCTTTCGCCGCGCGCGCGATGTCCTTTTCCGATGGTGACACCAGCCGCTTGAAGCGGCGCTGCAGCACCTCCTTCATCATCGCATAGTCGTCGCCGGGCGTGAGCCCCTCCGACTTGATGTTGAACTTGCGGTACTGGTTCTTCATGAAGCCGTCGGGCCCGGCGACGATCATCGCGCCGACCGCGTTGGTGCCCTGGATGTGGCTGTTGTCGTAGACCTCGATGCGCTTCGGGATCTGCGGCAGGCCGAGCGTCGTCGTCATCGCCTCCAGCAGGCGGCTCTGCGTCGCGGTGTCCGCGAGCTTGCGGCCCAACGCCTCGCGCGCATTGGTCAGGGCGTGGCCGACGAGGTCCTTCTTCTCGCCGCGCTTCGGGCAGGACACCTCGACCTTGTGGCCGGCCTTGACGCACAGCGCCTCGGCGAGCAGCTCGGCCTCCTCGATCTCGTGCGACAGCAGGACGAGCTTCGGCGGCGGCTTGTCGTCGTAGAACTGCGACAGAAACGCGGACAGCACCTCCTCGGGCGTGAACGTCTTCTCGGCGCGCGGGAAGTAGGCGCGGTTGCCCCAGTTCTGGCCGGTGCGGAAGAAGAACACCTCGACACAGGAGAAGCCGCCCTCCTGGTGGATGGCGAACACGTCGGCCTCCTCGACGGTGCGCGGATTGATGCCCTGCTGCGAGGAGATCGCCGACAGCGCGGCGAGGCGGTCGCGATACACCGCGGCGGTCTCGAACTCGAGCTCGGCCGACGCTTTCTCCATCTCGCCGGCGAGCAGCGCCTTCACCGCCTGGCTGCGGCCCGACAGGAAGTCCGTCGCCTCGCGTACCAGCTCGCTATAGCCGGGGAAATCGATCTCCTGGGTGCAGGGACCGGCGCAGCGGCGGATCTGGTGCAGCAGGCAGGGGCGGGTGCGGCTCTCGAAGAACGAATCGGTGCAGGAGCGGATCAGGAAGGCGCGCTGCAGCGCCGTGATGGTGCGATTGACCGCGCCGGCCGAAGCGAACGGGCCGAAATAGCGCCCGGGCCGCGACTGCGCGCCGCGGTGCTTGAGGATCTGCGGCGCCCAATGGTCGCCGGTGATGAGGATGTAGGGGAACGACTTGTCGTCGCGCAGCTGCACGTTGAAGCGCGGCTTGAGCTGCTTGATGAGGTTCGCCTCGAGCAGCAGCGCCTCGGTTTCCGTGGTCGTCGAGACGATCTCGACGGTCACGGTGGCCGCGATCATGCGCAGGATGCGCGCCGGCAGCGGCGCGTTGGCGCGTGCGTAGGACGACAGGCGCTTTTTGACGTTCTTGGCCTTGCCGACATAGAGCACGTCGTGGGCCGCGTTGAGCATGCGGTAGACGCCGGGCGAGGTCGGCGCCAGCCGCACCGCGTTCTCGATCGCGGCATGGCCGATCGCCAGCGGGCCTTCGCCGACCGGCTCCGCGCTCTCCTCCGTCAGCTCCGGCAGGCGGCCGTCGTCATCCTCGTCAGCCGCAGCGGCGGGATCGAGATCGGGCGTGTCGGTGGCCTCGGGCGGCAGGTCGGCCGCGGCGCCACGGCGGCTCGCGGGCGCCGGCGCCTGGGGTGGATCGGAGCTGTGGGTGGTCATGTCAGCAAATTAAGCGCTGCCGTGCCGTCCCGCCAGCATGCGCTGACGCCATGCACAGGGCAGGACAGACGGGGACGGCGGTAACGCTTCGTTAAGCACGTTAATCGCCCGCTAACCGGGCTTAACAACGGCTTAACCTAAAACTCTCGATAAATGCTCACGAAAAAAGTTGGAGTTCCGTAACCACACCGGCCCGCGTCGTCGCGCGGCGCTTGCTCCGGGTGGCGACGGCGAGTGGCGTGGAGTGAGCGATGAACAGGTTCTTGGTCGGTGCTGCCGCCGCGGCGGGCTTGAGCGCAGCGGCTTTCGGATCGGTGTCGGCGCAGGCGGCCGACCTCGGCTATGGGCGCCAGGCGCCCTACACGGTGAACCAACCCCTCAACGCCTTTAGCTGGGCCGGCCCCTATCTCGGCGGCACGCTGGGCTATGAATGGGGCACGGTCGGCAACAGCCTGACCAAGCCGTCGGGGCTCGTGGGCGGCGTGACCGCCGGCTACAACTGGCAGAACGGCAGCCCCTGGGTGTTCGGCCTCGAGGGCGACATCAACCTCAGCGGCGCCAACGACACCTTCGCGCCGTGGAAGTTTTCCAACCCCTGGTTCGGCACGCTGCGCGGCCGCGTCGGCTACGCATTCAACAACATCCTGTTCTACGGCACCGGCGGTCTCGCGCTGGGCGGCCTGCGGGCCGAGACCTTCGGCCTGTCGGAATCGCACACGGCGGTCGGCTGGACGCTCGGCGTCGGCACCGAGTTCGGGCTGGCGCAGAACTGGAGCGCGAAGATCGAGTATCTGTACGTCGATCTCGACAGCAATAATTTCGTGATCACGGGGGCGAAGAACGACTATCGGTCTGGAATGATCCGCGCAGGCATCAACTTCCATTTCTGATGGCAGGACTGGGTAGGAACGAGACGGAATAGGCAGAAGAAACGTCGAACGACACCCTCCCGGCCGCTCGCGCGGCCGGATTTTTTTGTCGCGATGATCTCTTGTCGCGATGACCGGCGCCATGGTGACGCGTGCCGCCACGCGGCGCCCTCGCATACAGTTCGAGCATGACGCCCTGTACGCGAGCCGGCCGCGCTGCCGGCAGCTATCAACACAGAATTGACGTCGATGCACCCGCTGCGCCGGCTCGCGCGAGCCTGTCGAGCGGGCCGTGGCTACGACGACAGGACCAGGTTCACCGCCTTCGGGCCCTTGCCCTTCTTGTCCGGCTCAACCTCGAAGCTGATACGCTGTCCCTCGGTCAGATCCTTCAGACCGGCGCGCTCGACCGCCGTGATGTGCACGAACACGTCGCGACCACCGTCATCCGGCTTGATGAAGCCGTAGCCGCGCTCACCGTTGAAGAACTTGACTGTCCCAGTCATGGCCATCGGGAAACTCCTCCCCCGCAATGCTTCCTCCACTGCGCGATCTGCGCAGTGTCCGACCGGACATCACTTTGATCGGAAAGCGTTGGCCACCTTAACGTCCAGCGCTCGCCGCGCCGGATCGCCGGATCTTGTTAGGCCTTGATCACCCCGCCGCAACCATTCGCGGAAGCGGAACGTAAAGCCAGTCTTACAGTCAGACACAATAATACGGTTCCGCGCCGATTGACTACGGCTTTTCGACGAACTTCCGATTCAAGCTTTGGGGATGTCGAGGCGAAAGCGCGCAGGGCCGCCTTGGCCGAGCGGCCTGACCAGTTCCTGCAGGATGAGCTTGAGCTCATCATGCAATGTCCAGGGCGGGTTGACGATCAGCAGTCCGGTCGAGGTCAGCGCCTCGCCTTCGATCTGCGGCGCAACACTGAACTCCACCCGCAGCACCTTGCCCGGCGGCTTCGCCGCAGCTGCGAGATGCGCGACCTGATCGGCAAGCTGCTCGGTGGCGCGGCGGCTCTTGGCTGGATACCAGAGCACGTAGATACCGGTACTCCACTTCGCATAGGCCGCAGCGAAGCGTTCCGCGAGGCGTTCGAACTCATCCTTGGCCTCGAAGGCCGGATCGATCAGCACGACGCCGCGGCGCTCGTTCGGCGGCACGAAGGCGGGCAGAGCGACCCAGCCGTCGAGATCGACGACACGGGCCTGGGTGTCGCGGCGCAGCGCATCGATCAGCTGCTTGCGCGGTACCGGCGCCAGCTCGCACAAGGTCATGCGGTCCTGCGGCCGCAGCAGCGCGCGTGCAATCAGCGGCGAGCCGGGATAGGCGACGAGCTCGGCCTTGGGATTGAACGACCGGACGACGTCCAGATATGGCTGCAAGAGTGCATAGGCCTCGTCCGACAATCGCGCCTGCAGCAGCCGCGCGATGCCGGTGAGAAACTCGCCGCTGCGCGTCGCTTCGTCGCCGGTGAGGTCATAGAGGCCGGCGCCGGCATGGGTGTCGATGACCCGGAATGCCGCCGGCTTGTCCTGGAGGTAGACCAGGATGCGGGTCAGCACGATGTGCTTGATGACGTCGGCGAAGCCGCCAGCGTGAAAGGCGTGTCGGTAGTTCATGCCGTACGAGTTACGCCGTTCCGCGGCGAAAGGGTACCCCAACCTTGGCCTGCGCAGCCGCGTTCGGCGGCCGCGGACTGCATGACCGGACGAGCCGGGGTGGTCAGCCGCCGCGCACCGGCGGCATGTTGACCTCGTCGCGGCGGCAAGCCTGGCGGTCGACCTCGTCGCAGCTGCGGAATTCGAGATCCTTGGACAGGCAGATCCGCACTTCGCTGAGCCGCGTCCGGTTGCAGGTCACGGCAATGGCCGAATTCGTCAGCTTGGGATTCGCCTTGATGAACGCGTCCTCGATCGCCGCCGGCGCGAGCGTCTTGGCCTGTGACAGATCGAGGAACTCCGGCGGGATCTTGATCGCGGCGCGCGCCTTCCGGATGGCCTCGAAATAGGCCTTGGCCGACAGGCCGGAGCAGGTGCCGTGCTTGTCCCACTCGTTGTAGATCAGGCCGGGCGCCGGCATCAGGTCGAGCATCGAGGTCATGATGTTGCGCGGCAGGCGCGGTGAGGGCTGCTCGCAATACTCGGGATAGCCGGTCTCGTATTGCGGCCACAGCCCGTGCACGACGAAGGAGTAGGGCCGTCCGCTGCATTGCTGCGAGCGGCTGCCGCGGCCGCGCTCCTCGGCCTCGGCGCAGAACGACGGCGACCAGGACAGCGACAGGACGTAGAAGTCGAACGCGCCGGGCTCGTTCTGCCGGCGGTCCTGGGCGTGGGTCGGCGCCGCAGCGAACGCCCCGAGCAGCAGCGTCAGGCAGACGACGGTTTGGGCAAGGAGGATGGCAGGTCGGCGCAGGCAATCGAACATGGCGAACTCCCCGGACAATGCGAGGAACTTAGCAGCCGTCCGGAACATTTCAAGAACAAAAACGGCTGCCCGAAGGCAGCCGATCGCAATCCCGGGAGCTGGCCGGCTCAGGGCTTGGCGGCGCGGCAGGCCGGGTTGAAAGCCCAGTTGCGGTCGAGGCCGACGACGCAGAACTCGACGCCCTGGTCGTAGCCGGCAAAGCCGCCGTCCTCGATGATCGAGTAGTTCAGCGTGCGCGCCTTGCCGTCGCTGATCATCACGCTGCCGGTGCAGAAGCGGCGCGGGATGTTGTCGGACTGCCAGGGGCGGAAGGCGATCTCGCGGACGTTGGCGACACCCGTGATCGTCAGCGACGAATTCCAGAACGTGCTCTCCTTGTCCTGGAACCGGCTGACGATGGCCGGGATGGCCGCCTCGCATGGCGCCACCCGGCCTTCGTATTTCGGACCCGAGAGCCAGAAGTTCAGCTCGAGCGGGTTGGCGGCGTGGGCGGGGGCGGTCGCGACCAGGGCGGCGAGCAGTGCGCCGCAGCCGGCACCGAGGGTCGTGAGAGATTTGCTGAAGTCGCGCATGGGCCGTCCGCACAGTCTGATCCGGGAGCGTGGACCGTGCCGCGCCTGTTCCAGGAGGTCAAGTGCAACGCGGCAACACTCCACGATTAGTCCTGTTAACCCCGGGCCGGTGTTCTTTTCTTGGCGGGACAGGACCTTTAGGATGGCGCGAGCGCTTGAGGAGAATGCAATGCGGACGCTGAAGGTCGGATTGGTGAAGACGGCAGGCCTGCTGGCCGCCGGGATGCTGCTGGCCGGCGCGCCCGCCCGGGCCGACGTGGTGCCGGCCTTCAAGGGCAACGATACCGGCGGCATCATCGCCTATTCGCTGGCCCAGACCACCGATGCGCGCCAGCTCGCGGTCGATCATTGCGCCTCCTACGGCAAGGTCGCCAAGTTCCGCGCGGTCGATGCGCGCTATGGCGGCTACGTGTCGTTCTCCTGCCGCTGGGTGCCGTACGGCTCGGCGCAGCGGCCGCTGCGGACGCTGTACTGAACCTGATCGAGGCCCGACTACACTAACGCCATGATTCGGCGTCATCGGTCCGCCGATCGACAGCAAGCCGGAACACAATCATGACACGCCAGCGCCTCGCCCTCGGACTCCTCTGTTGCAGCATTCTGGGCGGGGTGGCGAGCGCAGCCTTTGCGCTCGACCTGCCGGTGCGCAAGGCGGGCCTGTGGGAGCTCAAGATGATCCGGTCCGGCGGACAGATGCCGGAGATGACGATGCAGCATTGCACCGACGAGACCACCGACAAGGACATGAACAACATGGCCTCGCCGATGGCGCAGCAGGTCTGCTCCAAGCAGGACATCCAGAAGACCGCGACCGGCTATGTCAGCGATTCCGTCTGCAGCTTCGGCGGCATGAGCACCACGTCGCATGCCGAGATCACCGGCGACTTCAACTCGGCCTACACGGTGAAGACGACCTCGAAGATCCAGGGCGGCGCCGCCGGCGCGGCTGCCAAGGACACGGCGATGACCATCGAGGCCAAATGGCTCGGCGCCTGCAAGGCCGACCAGAAGCCCGGCGATATCGTCATGCCCGGCGGCATGAAGATGAACGTCAAGGACATGGCCAAGCTGAAGAACCTGATCCCAGGCGCGAAGCAGTAGGCGGCCCGTTCCTCGCTAAGATCTCCGACCGCCCGTCACCGCGCCAGGCGATCGCGTTCGACGATCTGAGTGTTTGGCTACGCTGTTTCCACGT
>NZ_CAFJ01000556.1 GCF_000239795.1 Bradyrhizobium sp. STM 3809
CCTATTACGGCGCCCAGGCCTATGACGCGGCGCAGCTGATCAACAGCGCCGTGGTTGCGGTCAAGGGCGACACGTCCAAGAAGGACGCGATGAAGGCCGAGATGGAGAAGGCCAACTTCAAGTCGCTGCGCGGCGCCTTCAAGTTCGGCAACAATCACATCCCGATCCAGAGCTTCTACCTGCAGGACGTGGTCAAGGACGCCGACGGCCAGCTTTCGCTGAAGACGGTCGCCACCATCGTCGAGAACGACCAGGACCGCTTCCACGACAAATGCCAGATGAAATAAGCAAAAGAGTCCCCCGGCTGGCCCGGACCGGCCTGGAATTTGCTTGAAGCTTAAAACATCTTCGTCCTAAGATCGAAGGGACGGACATGGCGGCAGCGCCTGCAACGGTTCTGCCGCCGTCTTTTTGAGCGTGAAGTGAGGGGCATGCTTCTCGTCGTCGAACAATTCCTGAACGGGTTGCAGTTCGGACTGCTGCTGTTCCTGCTGGCTGCCGGTCTGACGCTGGTGTTCGGCATCATGGACCTCGTCAATCTCGCGCACGGTTCGCTCTACATGATGGGCGCCTATTTCGCGGCGACCTTCGTGGCCTGGACCGGCAGCTTCGTGCTCGGCGCGGTCCTGGCGCTCGGTGCCACGCTTCTGCTCGGCGTCGTGCTCGAATTCACGGCACTGCGCCATCTCTATGGGCGCGACCATCTCGACCACGTGCTCGCGACCTTCGGCCTGATCCTGTTCTTCAACGAAGCGGTCCGGCTGATCTGGGGCCCGGCCGGCCTTGCGCTGCCGCTGCCGTCCTGGCTCGCCTTCCCGGTCACGATCCTGCCGGGCATCCAATATCCGGCCTATCGGCTCGCCATCATCGTGGTCGCGCTGCTGGTGGCGCTGCTGCTCTATCTCGGCGTCATGCGCACGCGGATCGGCATGCTGATCCGCGCCGGCGCCTCCAATCGCGAGATGATCGGCGCGCTCGGCATCAACATCAAGCTGCTCTACACGCTGGTGTTCGGCCTCGGCGCCGCGCTCGCGGGCCTCGCCGGGCTGATGCAGGCGCCGATCCTCACCGTGCAGATCGGCATGGGCGAGAACATCCTGATCCTCGCCTTCGTCGTGATCGTGATCGGCGGCATCGGCTCGATCCGCGGTGCCTTCATCGCCGCGATCATGATCGGCCTGATCGACACGATGGGGCGCGCGTTCCTGCCCAACCTGCTGCGCCAGGTGCTGAACTCGGCGTCGGCTTCCACGGCGGCGCCCGCGCTGTCCTCGATGCTGATCTATCTCCTGATGGCGATCGTGCTGGTGGCGCGGCCTGAAGGTCTGTTTCCGGCCAACCGCAGATGAAATCGCAGCTCAACGTCTCAAGCATCGTGGCCATCATGGTCGTGGCCGGCCTCGTGCTGCTGCCGGTCTATTCGAACCTGACCGGCAACATCTTCATTCTCACGCTGTTCACCCGCATCGTGATCCTGGCTCTCGCGGCCGTCAGCCTGAACCTGATCATGGGCTATGGCGGCATGATGAGCTTCGGCCATGCCGCCTATCTCGGCATCGGCGGCTACGCCGTCGGCATTCTCGCGCAGGAGGGCATCGGCTCCGGCTGGGCCCAGTTCGCCGTCGCCATTGCCGTGTCGGCGCTCTATGCGCTGGTCATCGGCGCGCTCTCCCTGCGTACCCGCGGCGTCTATTTCATCATGATCACGCTGGCCTTCGCGCAGATGGCCTATTACGTCGCCTCGGGCCTCGCCCGCTACGGCGGCGACGACGGCCTCACCGTCTACAAGCGCAGCGATTTCGGCGGCCTGATCAATCTCGGCAACCGCGTTCAGTTCTACTATCTCTGCCTGGCCTGCCTGCTCGCCGTCGTTGTGCTGGTCTGGCGCATCGTCAATTCGCGCTTCGGCCTGGTGTTGCAGGGCCTGCGCTCCAACGAGCAGCGCATGCAGGCGATCGGCTTTCCGTCGAAGCGCTACAAGCTCGCCTGCTTCGTCATCGCCGGCATGCTGTGCGGGCTGTCGGGCGCGCTGCTCGCCAACAACACCGATTTCGTCAGCCCCGCCGTGATGTACTGGACCCGCTCCGGCGACCTCATGGTGATGGTGATCCTCGGCGGCATGGGCACCCTGATGGGGCCGGTCGTCGGCTCGGTTGTGTTCCTGGTGCTGGAAGAGGTGCTGTCGCAACTCACCGAATATTGGGCGCTGATCATGGGGCCGCTGCTGCTCCTGATCGTGCTGTTCGGCCGCGGCGGCATCATGGGCATGCTCGGGAGGGTGAACCGTGGCTGAACCGCTGCTCCGCGTCGACAATCTCGTGCGCCGCTTCGGCGGCATCATCGCCACCGATCACGTCTGCCTCGACGTCGCCAAGGGCGAGATTCACGCCATCATCGGGCCGAACGGCGCCGGCAAGACCACGCTGATCAGCCAGCTCACCGGCCATCTCGCGCCGCATGCCGGCCGCATCTTCCTCGGCGGCCGCGACATCTCGCATTTCCCGGCCTACAAGCGCAGCGCGCTCGGGCTGGCGCGCTCGTTCCAGATCACCTCTCTGCTGACCGACTTCACCGCGGCCGACAATGTCGCGCTCGCCGCGCAGGCCCATGACGGCAAGCATTCGTTCCGCTTCTTCGCCAATGCGCGCAAGGAGAAGGGGCTGCGCGACGCCGCCCGGTCCGCGCTGGAGCGGGTCGGGCTCAGCCATCGCGCCGACGTGCTGGTGTCGAAGCTCAGCCACGGCGAGCAGCGCGAACTGGAGCTTGCGGTCGCGCTCGCCACCAAGCCGCAAATCATGCTGCTCGACGAGCCGATGGCCGGCCTCGGTGTGACGGAGTCGCAGCGCATGGTGAAGCTGCTCGCGGAGCTGCGCAACGAGGTCTCGATCGTGCTCGTCGAGCACGACATGGAAGCGGTATTCGCGCTCGCCGACCGCATCTCCGTCCTCGTCTATGGCCGCATCATCGCCTCCGGCAAGCCGGACGAGATCCGGCAGAACGAGGAGGTCAAGCGCGCCTATCTCGGCGATCAGCACGTGGTGGTCGGCCATGGTTGATCAGAGAATCGCTGAGCAGAAAGAGAACGGCATGCTGCTCGAGGTCGACGGCATCGAGACCTGCTACGGCCTGAGTCAGGTCCTGTTCGGACTTTCATTGGCGATCCGTCCCGGCGAGATGATCTCGCTGATGGGCCGCAACGGCATGGGCAAGACCACGACGATCCGCTCGATCATGGGCCTGACCCAGGCGCGTGCCGGCCAGATCCGCTTCAGCGGCCAGGAGACGCGCAGGCTGCCGTCCTACCGGATCGCACAACTCGGCATCGGCCTGGTGCCCGAGGGCCGGCAGATCTTTCCGAATCTGACCGTCACCGAGAATCTCGTGGCGGCCTCGACCAACCGGCTCGGCGCGGCCGATCCGTGGACGCTCGACAAGATCCATGCGCTGTTCCCGCGGCTCGCCGAGCGCGGCAGCAACATGGGCAATCAGCTCTCCGGCGGCGAGCAGCAGATGCTGGCAATCGGCCGCGCGCTGATGACCAATCCGAAGCTGCTCATCCTGGACGAGGCCACCGAAGGCCTCGCGCCGCTGATCCGCGAGGAGATCTGGAACTGCCTGTCGCTGCTGAAATCCCGCGGGCAGTCGATCCTGGTGATCGACAAGAATGTCGAGCACCTCACCCGCATCTGCGACCGCCACTACATCATCGAGCGCGGCCGCACGGTGTGGAGCGGAACGTCGGATCAACTGATGGCCGAGCCGGAGCTGCAGCACCGCTATCTCGGGATTTGACGGCGGCACGACGTCCGCACTCATTGACGCATGTCAACATCGCAAAACGCCCCGGGTGCTTAGATCCGACAGCCAGCCCGACATGCGCCGCTTTTTCGCATTGAGGTGCGGTCCGGCCGGGACTAATCTCTGGGTGGTCGTTTGTTTTGCCTTTCATCAAAGGTTGAGCAAAATGCGTGCGCATCATCTTGCCATCGAGGCGCCGAAAAAAGCTGCGGCGGCTCTGCGCGGCTTCTGGTCAGCTCATTCCGACCTCGAGACCGCGCTGTGTCTCGCGTTCATGTTGATCGTCGCATTCGTCGTCAAGCTGACGCCGCCGATCTAGACGCCGCTGATCAACGACGGACGCAAACCGCGCTCAACGATCGAACGGGATGTACTTCTGGTACTCCTTCGGCACGCGGCTGCGATAGCGCGAGGGAACCGTGCCGCTGCGCAGGGAGTCCTCGACCTCCTGCCGCGTGGTCTTCGTCCGCTTCTTCTTTTTCGGCGCAGCCGCCTCGGCCGCGGGCTTGGTCTCGGCCGGCTTTTCGGTCGTGGCGGACGGGGCCGGGGCGGGCGCCGTCGCGGCTGGAGAGGGATTGGGGGTCGGAGAGGGCGTTGCGGCGGGCGCCGGCTGAGCCGGCGCATCCGTTGCGGTCGTGCCTTGCGCGAGCGCCGTGCCGGACATCAGACCCACGGCCAGCAGGCCTGTCACGGCGATCGCAGACAATCTGATCATGACAACGAGACTCCCAACCACGGCTTCGATGTGCCGACTTGATGAGGTCGCTGGCGCGCGAAGACCGGTTCATGCCGCGGGTGCATGGCCGGCGATCGCCAACCAACCTCATCGCCCAAGATGAATTCGTGATGCCGTCTTTTTAAGCACATGCTGCGTTCCGTTCCGTTGAATCGCAAGCATTTTTCTCTGGCATGCGGCTTGCTGACCTTGATCGTCAGAGTTGGCAGCTAGGGTTCCGGTTCTCGATCGAGAACGCTGGTCCGAGAGCAGCCGCCAGGGGAGAGCCCTGGTGCACGGCGGGATAAAAACCCGGGAGACCTCAGTGGCCGCGCTTGGCAGGCTCGAGGTTGTCTTTGCCAGTCCGCGGTCAGAAAACCGATGAGGGACTGGACATGTTCAAAGCGCGAAAACTGTTTGTTGCACTGCTCGCTGTATCGACGCTGGCGACCGCATCGCTGTCGCCCGCCTTCGCCGAGAAGAAGAAGGAATTCAACATCGCCTGGACGATCTATGTCGGCTGGATGCCGTGGCCCTATGCGGCGGAGTCCGGGATCGTCAAGAAATGGGCCGATAAATACGGCATCTCGATCAAGGTCACCCAGATCAACGACTACGTCGAGTCGATCAACCAGTACACGGCCGGCAAGTTCGACGGCGTCACCGTCACCAACATGGACGCGCTGACGATCCCCGCCGCGGGCGGCGTCGACACCTCCGCCATCATCATGGGCGACTATTCCAACGGCAATGACGGCGTGGTGCTGAAGAAGGGCAAGACGCTGGCCGACATCAAGGGCCAGAAGGTCAACCTCGTCGAGCTCTCGGTGTCGCATTATCTGCTGGCGCGTGGCCTGGAGACGGTGAAGCTCTCGGAGAAGAACATCAAGACCGTCAACACGTCCGACGCCGACATCGTCGCCGCCGCGAAGTCGCCGGACACGACCGCTGTCGTCACCTGGAATCCGCAGCTCCTGGAAGTCAAGGCCGAGCCGGGCGCGACCTTGGTGTTCGACTCCAGCAAGATCCCCGGCGAGATCGAGGATCTCCTGGTCGTGAACACGCAGACGCTGAAGGACAACCCGGAGCTCGGCAAGGCGCTGACCGGCATCTGGTACGAGACGATCGCGCTGATGAAGGACCAGAGCGAGAAGGGCAAGGCTGCGCGCGAGGCGATGGCCAAGCTTTCCGGTACCGATCTCGCGGGCTTCGAGACCCAGCTCAAGACCACCTTCATGTACTACGAGCCGAAGGACGCGCTCGCCTTCATGACCGGTCCAGAGCTGCCGAAGATCATGGACCATGTCCGCACCTTCTGCTTCGACCACAATCTGCTCGGCGAGAACGTGAAGTCGAAGGACGCGGTCGGCATCTCCACGCCGTCGAAGGCGCTGGGCTCGGCCACCAACGTCAAGCTGCGCTTCGACCCGACCTTCATGAAGATGGCGGCGGATGGGAAGCTCTGATCATCCTCCGTCGCCCCACCAGCACCTCCCCTCACCCTGAGGAGCCCGCCGTAGGCGGGCGTCTCGAAGGGCGAGGCCCGTGCCGTGGCCTCATGGTTCGAGACGGCGCTCCGCGCCTCCTCACCATGAGGAGGAACAGCTGAGATCTGCGCTGCACATGGACCATGAGCAGCGCACCCATGGATAGGAATGACGGAGCTTCTCCATGCCGCGTGCGATGAACGTCGTTCCGAACCGCGGAAGCCGGCTGCTGCTGGCCTTCCTGCCGTTCCTGCTGATCGCGCTGATCTATGTGGTCGGCTCGGCGCAGCGGCGGGCCGACAATCCCGACGACAAGCTGCTGCCGCCGGTGTCGGAGATGGTCGCGACCTCGAAGCGGCTCGCGACCGAGCCGGACCGGCGCTCCGGCGACTACGTGCTGTGGTCGGACACGGCGGCGAGCCTGCAGCGCCTCGCACTCGGGCTCGGCATCTCCGCGATCATCGGCCTCACGCTCGGCCTCGCGATCGGTCTGCTGCCGGTCGCCGGCGCTGGCTTCGGCACCTTGATCGCGGTGCTGTCGATGATCCCGCCGATGGCGGTGCTGCCGGTGCTGTTCATCGTGTTCGGCCTCGGCGAATTGTCCAAGGTGGTGCTGATCATCATCGGCGTGACGCCGACGCTGGTGCGCGACCTCTCTCTTGAAGTGCAGAACATGCCGAGGGAGCAGCTGATCAAGGCGCAGACCTTGGGCGCCTCGACGTGGCAGGTCGCGATCCGCGTGGTGCTGCCGCAGATCATGCCGCGGCTGATCCAGGGGCTGCGGCTGATGATCGGGCCGGCCTTCCTGTTCCTGATCTCGGCGGAGGCGATCGCCTCCGACGTCGGGCTCGGCTATCGCATCTTCCTGGTCCGGCGCTATCTGTCGATGGACGTGATCCTGCCCTATGTCGTCTGGATCACCTTGCTCGCCTATGTCTTCGACTACGCGCTCGTCTGGTTCGGGCAGCGCGCGTTCCCCTGGGCCTATGCGCAAGGGAGCCGCTGATGAGCACGCTGTCCTTCCGCAACGTCTGGGTCGAGTACGGCAACCAGGTCGTGCTCGAGCGCATCAATCTCGAGATCACCTCCGGCACGTTTCTCTCGATCGTCGGTCCCTCCGGCGCGGGCAAGAGCACGTTCCTGCGGCTGATCCTCGGCCAGGAGAAGCCGAGCCAGGGCGCGGTGCTGCTCGATGGCCAGCCGTTTCCGGCCGAGCCCGGCCCCGACCGCGGCATCGTGTTCCAGCGCTACTCGGTGTTCCCGCATCTGA
>NZ_CAFJ01000555.1 GCF_000239795.1 Bradyrhizobium sp. STM 3809
CCGACTGCCATCACCTCCTGAAGCTGCGGGCGTCGAGCCGCGGCATCACCATTCACGAGGTGTTCGAACAGAAGATGCCGCGGCTGTGGGCCGACGAGCGCGCGATCCGCCAGGTCGTGCTGAACCTGCTCTCCAACGCCATCAAGTTCACGCCGCAAGGCGGCGAGATCTGGCTGAAGGCGGGCTGGACCGCGTCGGGCGGACAATATCTCAGCGTCAAGGACACCGGCTCCGGCATCCCCGAGAACGAGATACCGATCGTGCTCGCCTCGTTCGGCCAGGGTTCGAACTCGATCAAGTCGGCCGAACAGGGCGCCGGCCTGGGCTTGCCGATCGCCAAGAACCTGATCGAGATGCATGGCGGCACGTTCACGCTGAAATCGAAGGTCCGCATCGGCACCGAGGTGATCGTCACCTTCCCGCCGGAGCGGGTGATGTCGGCGCTGGCGCCGCTGTCCGACGAGGCGCCGCCGCTGCAACCGGATCCTGCCACCGCGCCCGCTCAGGAGAGGCGGCGGCTGCTGCGCAAACCGATCATGAATGCCGGAACGGGACTGTGAGATGATGGCACTTGCAAAGCCGGACCAGAACCTTTTCAACTCGCGGCATGAGCCAGGATACGCCCTGCATCGCCGTCTGCATGATCGATCCGAAGACCAAGCTGTGCTTCGGCTGCGGCCGCACGCTGCCGGAGATCGCGCGCTGGGGCCGCATGTCGCGCGACGAGCGGCTGTCCGTCATGGACGGGCTGCCGACCCGCATGCAGGACGCCGGACTGCCCGCCTTGGCGCGCAAGCGCGACTGAGCGCCTCCGCCTGCATCGGAGGCCGCGCATGAACAAGGTCGCGCTGGTCCTCGTCACGATGGTGGTCACCGCAAGCGCCGTGATCGTCTACAAGGATCCCGAGCAGGCGGCGCTCGCCAGCGACACGGTCTCGAACATGCTGCGCAGCCGCGCCTTCCGCGCCAAGGCCAGCACGCCGACCAATGCGGTCGAGATCGAACGCACCAGGGGCGGCGAGTTCGCGCTGCGCGCCAAGATCAACGGCGTCACCGCGCCGATGGTGGTGGACACCGGCGCCACCTCGGTGGTGCTGACCTGGGAGACCGCCAAGGCCGCGGGCCTGCCGCTCGAACTGCTGAACTATGACGTCGACGTCGAGACCGCCGGCGGCCACACCAAGGCGGCCCGGCTGACGCTCGACCGGCTGGCGATCGGCAGGCTGGTGGAGCGCTCGGTGCCGGCGCTGGTCGTGCCGCACGGCCAGATGAAGACCAACCTGCTCGGCATGAGCTTCCTCGACCGGCTCGAACGCATCGAGGTCCGCTCCGACCGGCTGATGCTGCACGGCTACCCCGACCGCAGCTGAGCCTGCGCTCGCGCCGGCCGTCGACTTGCACGCTTAGCGACTGTCGGCCTAGGGTCTGACATGACCGACGGCCTGCGCGCGCAACCGATCCAGCTTGCCCTGAACGAAACTCCGTTCGGCCCCTCGCCCGCTGCCGTCGCGGCCATCCAGGCCGACCTCGCCGGCCTCGCCCGTTATACCGGCCGTGAGGTCATCGACCTCACGGCCGCGATCGCCGCGCGCGAACACATCCCTGCCGGCCAGATCGTGCTCGGCGAGAATCTCAACGTGCTCGGGCTCTATCTCGCCGCGCAGGGCGGCCCCGGCGGCACCTTCATCTACTCCGAACCGGGCTACACCGCGCTGGTCGACGCGGTGGCGCCGGCCGGCGGCCGGGTGATCGGCGTGCCGCTGAACGCGGCGCTGGAGAACGACCTCCCCGCGATTGCGGCCGCGGTCGATGGCGCGACGCGCGCCATCTATCTCGTCAATCCGCACAACCCATCGGGCACCGTCAGCGACACCGCGCGCTTCATCGCAGCTGTCCGCGCCCTGTCGCTGCACGCGCTGGTCATCGTCGACGAGGCCTATCTCGAATTCCTGCCCGATTTCGCCGACCGCACCGTGACGCCGCTGCTGCGCGAGGGCGCCAATGTCGCTGTCTTCAGGACGTTCTCCAAGATCCATGGACTCGCCAGTCTCGCGATCGGCTATACGCTCGCGCCGCAGCCGCTGGCCGCGGCACTGAAGCAGATGGGCATCGGCGCCTTCTTCGGCCTGAGCCGGCTGAGCCTCGTCGCCGCCCTGGCGAGCCTCGGTGATCGCAGCTATGTCGACGATGTCAGCGTCAAGGTCGCGACCGAGCGCGAGGCTTGGCATGCGCTGCTGCGCGCGCGCGGGCGCCGCTTCAGCGCCTCACGGGCCAATTTCGTGTTCTTCGATTGCGGCCGTCCGCATGCGGAAGCGGCCGCGGCGCTCGCCGCCCGCGGCATCATCATCGGCCGCGCGCAGCCGGGCTTCGCGACGTGGCTGCGCATCTCGATCGGGCTGCCCGAGGAGAATGCGGTCGCGCGCCAGGCCGTGGCCGAACTGCTGCCGCCGGACTAGCGGGATCAGGCGAGCGCGGCCGCCGGCGCTCGCTCCTCGATCATCGCCACCGCCTCGCGCAGCACCTCGATCCCCGCGCCGGGCCTGACGCCGCGCTCGGCGAGATGCCGGCGGAAACCGCGCGCTCCGGGCACGGCGTGGTAGGCGCCGACGAGATGCCGCGTGATCGCGTGCAGCCGCGTGCCCAGCGCGAGCTGGCGTTCGATATAGGGCTCGAGCGCAGCCATCGCGTCCTTCATGCTCCGCTGCGGCCCCGCCTCGCCGAACAGCATGGGATCGACGTCGAGCAATCGCCACGGCTCCTGATAGGCGGCGCGTCCGAGCATGACGCCGTCGACATGCGTGAGATGGCCTTGCGCCGCTGCGATGCTGCCGATGCCGCCATTGATGATGACCGGCACGCGCGGCAGCCGCGCTTTCAGACGATACACCCGGTCGTAGTCGAGCGGCGGGATGTCGCGGTTCTCCTTCGGCGACAGCCCGTTCAGCCAGGCCTTGCGCGCATGGACGATCAGCGCATCCGCACCGCTGTCGATGACCGCATCCGCCAGCGCATCGAGCGCGATCTCCGGATCCTGGTCGTCGATGCCGATGCGGCATTTCACCGTGACGGGAATTTTGACCGCGCGCTTCATCGCCGCGACGCAGGCCGCGACGAGCGCGGGCTCGGCCATCAGGCAGGCGCCGAAGCGGCCATCCTTCACCCGGTCCGACGGGCAGCCGACATTGAGGTTGATCTCGTCATAGCCGAACTCCTCGCCGATCGCGGCCGAAATCGCCAGATCCTGGGGATCGGAGCCGCCGAGCTGCAGCGCCACCGGATGCTCGCTGACGTCGAAGCCGAGCAGACGCTTGCGGTCGCCATGAATGACGGCCCCCGTCGTGACCATTTCGGTATAGAGCAACGCCCGGCGCGACAGCAGCCGGTGGAACACCCGGCAATGCCGGTCGGTCCAATCCATCATAGGCGCCACGGCAAATCTATGTGATTGATTTGTCTGCATTTTTAGAATAAATTCAATTCGTTAAGTCGCGTCGTGTGCACTCTATTCTACGCCATAGTGCGACGTTTTTTCCGGCTTTTCGACGCCTCAGTGCACACGGAGCGCACACGCGTGGCAACTATAACCAGACTGAAATCCGGCTCTTGGAGAGCCCAAGTCCGACGAAAGGGGAAATATGTCAACGAGACATTTCTCCGCCGAAAGGACGCCGAAGAATGGGGCATCGATATCGAGCGGCGGATCGATCGCCAAGAACCGACAACGACGCGCAAATCTCGCGATTTCCAGGTCTTCGGCGACCTCATCAGGCTTCATCGTCAAGACTTGGAAGAGGTCGGGAAGGAAATCGGTCGTTCCAAAACTGCGAGCCTCATCTTCCTGGACGAAAGACTTGGGCATCTTCGTCTTCCAGAGCTTGATCGAGAGCGTCTCATCAAATTCGGAAAGGAGCGCGCGCTGGAGGGAGCAGGCCCTGTGACGGTGGGCATCGATCTTGGATATATAAAAACGATTCTGTCTCACGCCGCCGCGGTACACGGCATTATTGCGTCAACTGAACCAATCGATCTCGCCCGGATCGCTCTAGGACGTCTCGGGCTCGTCGGAAGAGGACATGAGCGCAATCGCCGTCCCACGCAAGACGAACTCGATCGTATTATCTTGGCGTTGGAATCCAACAATCGGCAACAGATCCCACTTGGTCGTATCATCCGATTTGCGGTCGCAACGGCTATGCGGCAAGATGAAATTGCAAGAGTCGAATGGCGCGACTTCGACGCCGGCGGCCGAATGCT
>NZ_CAFJ01000554.1 GCF_000239795.1 Bradyrhizobium sp. STM 3809
TCTGAACAAAAGCTAAAGAGACGTGGTTAACGAGAACTTAACCACCGTCCCCGTTTTTTTACAGGTACTTCACCAGCGACAGCTGGGCCAGCATCGCCGTCGTCTGGTACGACGCCTGAAGGTTGGTCTGCAGCTGCAGGATCTGGCTCGCGACCTCCTGCTGCGAGATGCCCTCGGTCTGGTCGACCAGGCTCTGCATCGCCGCCTTGGCCTGGGTCTGGCGCGCGGTCGCGTCCTTCATGGTGGTCTGCGCGTTGGCGAAGTCGGTCTGGATGTCGGAGATCGACTGCTGGCCGAGCTGGGACGTCAGATTGTAAGCGATGCGCTCGCTGAGCGCGCCGATCTGCTGGCCGGCATTCGCGCCCGTCGGCGGGGTGTTCACCGCAGCATAGACCGCGGTCTGCTGCACGAGGTTGCGGATCGCGAACTCATTGGCCTGTGCGCCGAACTGAATGCTCTGCGCGGTGTCGATGCGGATCGAGGCGCTCGCGCGCGCCGTGCCCGGCCCGCTGTTGCCGGTGTACCAGGAGATCGTGTTGGCCGAGCCGTTGACCAGGCTGGTCGCCGATCCCAGCGGCGTGCCGGACACCCGCAAGGGCGGCGTCGGCGCGGTCACCGTCCCGGAAAAGCCGAGCGCGGCGAATGCGCCTGCATTCGAGCTCGAGATCGAGAAGCTCGCGGCATTGTCGGTGCGCAGCGTGATCGCACCACCGCTGACGGTGGAGGCCTTCGAGGTGCCGCTCAGCGCGTCGATCTTCGACAGCAGCGTCTGCACGCTGTCGGTGACGTTGATCTGGGTGTTGCCGCTGGCGCCGGAGGCGACGAAGCTCAGCGTCTGTCCGTTGACGGTGATGGTGTCGCCGGAGGCGAAGTTGGTGCCGATGGAATCGGTGCTGGCCGCGCCCGACAGCAGCGTCGCGCCGGTGATCGGCGCCGGCGTCGCGGCCTTGTTGTTGACCACCGTTCCCGACACCGCGCTTGCCGTGTTGAAGAAGTTGTCGCCGGCGGTCACCGCCGAGGCTCCGACGAGAGCGGTGTTGGCGAGCGTGCCGAGCGCCGTGTTCAGCGCCGCGTTGAGGTTGGCCGAGGTCGCCGCGGGGGTTGCGCCGATGGCGAAGGTGTTGGCGGGCGCCGGCGTGGTGGTCGAGGCCGTCAGCTGGATCGATTCCGAGGTGCCATCGGGCAGCTTGAAGGTGAAGCTGATCTGGTCGCCGGCATTCGGATTGCCAGCCGTCAGGTCCACCGAGATGCCGGCGGGCGAGCCGGACGGGCCGGTCACCGTCGCATTGGTCAGCGACGACGTCACCGAGCTGAGCTTGAGGCCGAAGGGCGACCCGGCAACGTCCTCCGACAGCGTGATCGGCACGGTGGCCGAGGCCGAGAGGTTGAGCCGGCCGAGGCCGTTGAGGCCGAGATCGGCCTGCCGCCGCTCGGCGATGACCTGCTTCAGGCCGGCCTGGGTCGCCGTGCCGTTGAGGATCTCGTCGGCCGAGGCGATCGCCGGCCGGTCGGTGGCGCTGCCCGAGAAGATGAAACGGTCGCCGACCTGGGTGTTGAGGATGCCGACGATCGCCGACAGGTTCGACGACGCCGTCTGCTGGCCGGTGGTCTGGCCGGTGCTGGTGAGGTTCTGCGGCGTCGCCGAGGCGCCGCTCTGGACCTGGTCGCCGATCTTCGACAACGACTGCAGCGAGGTGTTCATGGCGCCGATGACCGTGTTGACATGGGTCATCGTCAGCGTGAAGGCCGAGATGTTCGACAGCTGCGCGCGGGCCGCGATCGCGAACCCCTCGTCCGGCCCCATCCCGGCATAGTTGTTGGCCTTCACGCCGCTCGACAGCTGGGTCGAGAGATCGGCGAGCTGGTTGGAGATGTTCCGCACGGACAGGCCGAGCAGAGACGTTCCGTAATTGACACTGCTGATCGTCATCTGACACGAACCCTTACTGATAGGCCTGGAGCAGGCTCTGCATCATGCTCTGCACGACCGACATGATATGGGCGTTGGCCGCGTAGGTGTTCTGGACCTGGATCAGGTTGGACATTTCGCTGTCCATGTTGACGCCCGCGGTCGATTTGAACTTCTCCTTCAGAGTGGCGACGACGACGCTCTGGCCCTGGCTGAGCTGGCTGGCGAGGTCGGAGGCGCTGCCCTGCTGGCTGACGAACTGCTGCAGATAGCCTGACACCGTACCCTGGAACGGCTGCGCCGCCGAGCCGAGGCCCGTGGTCGGCGAGTAGCTGAAGCTGGCCGAGGTGAGCTGCGCGAACAGGAAGTCCGGCCGGGTCGAGTCGCCCGCGGCGGTCGCCGGCGAGGTCGAATAGGTCGACAGCTTGGTCGCGTCGTTGAGCAGCGCCGGATTGACGTTGAGGCGTCCGGCGAGTCCGGTCATCTGCGAGCCGCTCGAGGTGATCGCGCCGGTGTAGAGCGCGCCGCCATCGGTGAACACCGGCAGCTGTGCATTGCCGCTGGCGAGCGTCTGCACGGTCGTGGTTGCCGAGGCGGCCTTCACGGTCGCCTGGCTGGTGCCGTCGTCCGTGATCCGCAGCGTATTGCCGGAGGGGTTGGCGAATTGCAGATGCGCCGACCCCAGCGCGCTGTTGAGCTGCGTCACCACCGACGCCATGCCGAGCGAGAAGTCGACGCCGACATAGGACGGGTTGGCGCCAGTCGCGTTCTGCAGCGGCAGCGCCGCGGGGTCGTTGACGTTGACGATCTTGACCTGGCGCTGGACGTTGCTCGAATCCGTGTAGGTCAGGTTGATGGTATTGCCGGCCAGCAGGCCCGTGGTCGAGACGTCGAAGCCGGCCGGCGGACCGGCGACCGCGGTGCCGGCCGTGGTCTTGTCCGACAGCGCCGAGGCAAACGTCGCCGCGAGCTGGTCGACCTGGGTCTGCGCCTGCACCAGGGTCTGGTCGCGCAGCTTCAGGTCGGCCGCGATCTGGCCCGAGTTGAGCAGGTTGTTGGCGACGACGTCGAGCGAGACGCCGTTGGACAGCTTGATGTTG
>NZ_CAFJ01000553.1 GCF_000239795.1 Bradyrhizobium sp. STM 3809
TCCTTCGAGACGCCCGCCTCCGGCGGGCTCCTCAGGACGAGGGCTCATTTCACGGCAAGATCTCAACCCTCATGGTGAGGAGCGCCGCTCGCGGCGCGTCTCGAACCATGAGGCCCCGACGGCACCAGCCTGGGCGCGATCGCGCCGCATGCGAGAGGGCCTACAGCACCACATGCACGTCGATGATGACGCGATCCGCGTGCCGCGCCGCCGAGCCGACGAAGACGTGCTCCATCAGCCAGCGATACTTCTCGTGGCCGGTCTCGAAGCGCGGGTGGGTGCGGAAGTAGATCAGCGCGGGATCGACGGGCTCGCCGCGCTTGAGCTTCTGCAGGAGGTCGACCGGCCCGAAGCGGATGCCGCGGTTCTCGACATAGATGGTGGCGCCGTCGTCGGTCTCGAAGCCGTATTTGGCTTCGAGGTCGATCAGCTCGTTCGGCCGGATCACCTGGAAATCGGCGCCGAAATTGCAGATCCGGCCGCTGACGCCCTCGCCGTTCAGGCCGGGTCCCTTCACCTCGCCGCCATGGATCGGGATGATCCGGCGCACGCCGATGCCGGTCTCGCCGGCCGATGTGACGGCGCCGATCATGACGGTGAGGGTGAAGACGTAGCGGGTCTGAAGGATGGGGGTCGTCATCAGCGGGCCATCTGTTGCGGAAGCCAGGTCGCGAGCAGCGGGAAGGCGATCAGGATCACCAGGCGGATCAGGTCGGTGGCGACGAAGGGCAGCACGCCCTTGAAGATGGTGGAGAACGACACGTCCTTCACCACGCTCTTGATCACGAACACGTTCATGCCGACCGGCGGATGGATCAGGCCGAGCTCGACGGTCATCACGATGATGACGCCGAACCAGATCGGATCGAAGCCGAGATGCGAGATCACCGGGAAGATGATCGGCACGGTGAGGATGATCATCGCCATGGCGTCCATCAGGCAGCCGAGCACGAGATACATCACCATGATCAGCGCCAGCACGCCGTAGGGCCCGAGGCCGAGGCCGGTGAGGAATTCCGTGACCTTCTGCGGCGTCTGCGTCACCGTCAGGAAGTAGCCGAAGATCAGCGCGCCGATCAGCACGGTGAACACGGCGGCCGCGGTGCGCGTCGCCTGCAGCAGCGAGGCCAGGATCTTGTCCTTGTCGAGCCGGCCGGTGAACACGCCGATCAGGAACGCGCCGGTGGCGCCGACACCGCCGGCCTCGGTCGGCGTGAAGCGGGGCAGGAACGGAAGACCGTAGAGGCCGCCGATCACGAACAGGAACAGCAGCATCGGCGCCCAGATGCCCTTGAGGCCCCTGATGCGCTCGGACCATGGCGGCGCCTCGCCCTTCGGCAGGAAGTCCGGCCTGACCTTGCCGATCACCGTGATGGTGATCATGTACATGGTCATCGCCAGGAGGCCCGGGATGATGCCGGCGATGAACAGCTTGCCGATGTCCTGCTCGGTGATGATGCCGTAGACGGCAAGCACCGTGGATGGCGGCAGCATCGCCCCTAACGTGCCGCCGGCGGCGATGACGCCGGTGGCGAAGGATTGCGGGTAGCCGAAGCGGCGCATCTCCGGATAGGCCACCGCCGAGAAGGTCGCGGCGGTCGCGACCGACGAGCCGCAGATCGCGGCGAAGCCGCCGCAGGCGGCGACGGTGGCGATGCCGAGGCCGCCGCGCAGATGCCCGACGAAGCCGTTGGCGGCGCGGAACAGCTCGCGGCTCATGCCGGAGTTGGACACGAACGTTCCCATCAAGAGGAACATCGGGATCACGCCGAACGTGTAGTCGGTGACCGTGCGCATCGAGGTCTGGCCGACCAGCTTCAGCGCCGCCGTGCCGTTGACGAGATAGGCGAAGCCGGAGACGCCGACGAGCCCCATCGCCATGCCGACGGGCACGCGCAGCAGCATCAGGGCGAACAGCGAAACGAAGCCGATGACGGCGACCGCATCCGTGCTCATGCGGCGCTACTCCGTGGGCTTGACGTGAGGGTCATGAATCTCCTCGGGATGGAAGATCAGGCGATAGGTCCGGATGGCGATCAAGAGCACGGCCGAGACGTCGCCGATCCAGGCAATGGCGAAGAACGGCCAGGTCGGCATGTGCAGGTCGTAGGTGAGGACGTTGTCCTCATAGGTGCCGCGCACCTTGTCGAACAGGGTCCAGGTCTGCACCGTGACGACGAAGAGCAGCACCAGCGTCGCGAAGATGTCGATCCAGCGCTGCTGGCGCGGGCCGACATTGCCCCAGACGAGATCGACCGTGATGTGGGTGCCGCGATACGATGTCGCGGCGATGCCCCAGAAGATCAGGATGCCGAGCAGCATGCGCCCGATATCGAAGGAATCGGGGATCGCGTAGTTGAAGGTGTTGCGGAGCAGCACCGACAGGAAGATGTCGAGCGCGACGATGCCGACGAAGAACGCGGCGATCCACTCGATGGCGTCGATGATCCGGTCCATGTAGGCGCGCTGCATGGCGTGTCCGTTCTCAAGTCAAACGTCTGAGAGATCAAAGCGAGCTGCTGCGCAGCAGGCAGTGGG
>NZ_CAFJ01000552.1 GCF_000239795.1 Bradyrhizobium sp. STM 3809
ACGGCGGCGAGGAGAAGGGCTACACGGACTATCCAGTGTATGACGCGAGGGTGAACGCGTAGCGCCCGCGCTCTCTCCGCCGTCATTGCGAGGAGCGCAGCGTACGACGATCGACGTTGTTGGCTCGTCTCTCTTCACATCGTCATGCCCGGGCTTGTCCCGGGCATCCACGTCCTTCCACGCGTGCCGACCGACGTGGATGGCCGGGACAAGCCCGGCCATGACGCGGCGAGAGTGCGCAATGACAAACAAGGCCGTCTTGCTCGGAGGAAACTCATGAAAAACCGCACCACCGGACGCTCGGCTTTCCTCGCGCTGCTCAAGGACGAGGGCATCACGCATCTGTTCGGCAATCCCGGCACCACCGAGCTGCCGGTGATGCATGCGCTGAAGGACCATCCCGACCTCACCTACGTGATGGCGATGCAGGAGAGCCTGGTGGTGGCGATCGCCGACGGCTTCAGCCGTGCCTCCGGCCGGCTCGTCGCCTGCAACGTCCATGTGGCGCCGGGCCTCGGCAATGCAATGGGATCGCTCTACAACGCGCAGTTCACGGGCACGCCGATGATCCTCACCGCCGGCCAGCAGGAGCAGGGCCACGGCCTGATGGAGCCTTTGCTGTACGGCCCGCTGGTCCGCATGGCCGAGCCGCTGGTGAAATGGGCGGTGGAGGTGAACAGGCTGGAGGATCTGCCGCGCATCGTCCGCCGCGCCGCCAAGGTCGCGACCACGCCGCCGACCGGACCCGTGTTCATCTCGCTGCCCGGCGACATCCTCAACGCCGAAGCCGGTATCGAGCTCGGCCGCTCCACAAGGGTCGATGCGCGCGTACAGCCCTCGGCCGATGCGCTGCAGGCACTGGCCCAGCGCATTCTCAAAGCGCAGCGGCCGGTGATCATCACCGGCGACGAGATCGTCAAGAGCGACGCGCTGCAGGCGGCCGCCGATTTCGCATCGGCGATCGGCGCGCCAGTGCATCAGCAATCCGCGCCCTATGGGTCGCACTTCCTGTCCGAGCATCCCTGCTACATCGGCTCGCTGTCGCGGACGCAGACCCAGGTCCGCGACCTCCTGGCGCCGCATGATCTGCTGATCGTGCTCGGCGCCGATCCCTTGCGCATGTCCGTGCACAGCGAGACCCTGCCGCTGCCCGACGGCCTGCCGATCCTGCAGGTCGGTCTCGTCGACTGGGAGCTGGGGAAGAATTTCGGCGCCGAGATCGCGCTCAAGGCCGACGTCCGCGAGACCTTGCTGCAACTGACGCCGCTGCTGCGCGCGCTCGGCGGTTCGGCCCTGCAGGCCGCCGCGCAAGCGCGCATCGCGGAGCTGTCACCGAAGAACTGGAGCGCCCGCCGCCGCACGCTGACGACGCAGATCGAAGCCGCGCGCGAGCGGACGCCGATCGATCCGGACTATCTGGCGCTGCAGGTCGCGCAGGCCGTGCCGGAGCATGGTATCCTGGTCGACGAGGGCCTGACCTCGGCGCGCTACATGACGGCGTTGTGGCCGTATCGCGACCGCTACAATTATCACGGCCTCGCCTCCGGCGGCATCGGCTGGGGCCTGCCGGCCTCGGTCGGCGTCAGCCTCGCCAATCCCGATCGTCCCGTGGTGTGCTACTCCGGCGACGGCAGCGCGATGTATTCGATCCAGGCGCTGTGGACCGCCGCCCATCACAAGCTGCCGCTCTCCGTCGTCATCGTCAACAATGGCGGCTACCGCATCATCAAGCAGCGGCTGTTGTCATTCCATGGCGACGACAACTACATCGGCATGGATTTCGTCGACCCGCCGGTGGACTTCGCCGGCCTGGCAAAATCGCTCGGCTGCGAGTCCCTGCGCATCAGCGATCCCCGCGAGTTGAAGACCGTGCTGTCGGCGGCGTTCCAGCGTCCCGGCACCAAGCTGATCGAGGTGATGGTCAGCAATGCTGTGAATTGAAGAGCGCGAACTGCTTCCCCTCATGGTGAGGAGCGCCGCTTGCGGCGCGTCTCGAACCATGAGGCCACGGTCCGGGCCTCGCCCTTCGAGACGCCCGCCTGCGGCGGGCTCCTCAGGGTGAGGAGCGGATGTGCTGCTCGAGTCCACGCGAAGAAATCAGTTTTCGAATATCCGAATATGTGCTTTATTCCCGAAATCTCGCCTCGACATGGAGCATAGCGAAGCCCTCTCCGCGAATACGCCGCTGCTGTCGATGTACAGCGCCAAGCGCGGAGCCGGCTCCTCATGGTGAGGAGCGCCGCTTGCGGCGCGTCTCGAACCATGAGGCCCGAGGAGTGGCCTCACCCTTCGAGACGCCCGCCTGCGGCGGGCTCCTCAGGGTGAGGAGCAGAAGTCGTGCTTGAGGTTCACGGGAAGAAATCTCTTTACGAATACCCGAAGTTATGCTTTATTTCCGAAATCCCGCCTCATACGGAGGGGCGCATCGCGATCGTCACGACACGCGAGGTGGGGATGCGACGGCTGTCGGCATGCCGCAGCGTGGGGAAGCCTGCGCGGACGAACGGCATCTGGCAGACGCAAAGGCGTGTGGTCCTGGCACCCCGACGCTGGTGCCAAGTCGACGGGCGATGATCCCGCCGGCGACGGTGGCTATCGAGCCGGACACCGGGGAGAGCGCGCTATACGCGTGAAAACCGTCGCGCGGGGAATGCCGGATGGCCGGCTGAACCTGTGGTGACTGCCGCCTGCTTTTTTTCTGCAGGCGGGCCATGGGTGAGGCCTTCACCCGGCGTTCCCCGCGCCCTCCGTCTGTCGAGGGTGTTCACGGCGACAAGCTCGGATGCGCAATGGCATCGCGAGAACGAGGGCGCGCGTGGCCGTCGTTCATATCCAGGCGCGAGGCGAGCGGTTCCGGAATCCGAGACCAGGCCGATGCTCCACTGAATTCAAACCCAGCCCCTTCCGCTTCTCCCGTGATCCCGATATGACGCCGCCTTCGTTGTGACTGGAAAAGCGCCATGACCAGGATTGATGCAATCGCCCGTGCCCGTCAGAGCCTGACCAGCGGTGACTTCCTGGCCGAGCTGGGCCGCCGCGTCGCCTATCGCACCGAGAGCCTCAATCCCGAGCGCAAGAACGAGCTCGAATCCTACCTCACCGACGAGCTGACGCCGTCTTTTGCCGAACTCGGCTTCTCCTCCGAGCTGGTGCCGTCGCCGAGCGGCCGGTCGCCCTTCCTCATCGCGACCTATCATGAAAGCGACAGCGCTCCGACCGTGCTGAGCTACGGCCACGGTGACACTGTCGACGGCATGACTGGCGAATGGCGCGACGGGCGTGACCCCTGGGCGGTGACGCCGGACGGCAACCGTCTCTATGGCCGCGGCACCGCCGACAACAAGGGCCAGCACAGCATCAACATGGCGGCGCTGCGCGCCGTGCGCGAGGCCCGCGGCGGCAAGCTCGGCTTCAATGCCAAATTCATCATCGAGATGGGCGAGGAGATCGGCTCCCCCGACCTCGCCAGGGTCGCCGATCTCAAGCGTGAGGCGCTGAAGGCCGACGTCTTCATCGGCTCCGATGGCCCGCGGCTGTCGACCGCGCGTCCCACCATCTTTCTCGGCTGCCGCGGCGGCATCCGGTTGCATCTCGACGTCAATCTGCGCGAGGGCGGCAATCACTCCGGCAATTGGGGCGGCGTGCTCGCCAATCCAGCCACCATCCTCGCCAACGCGATCGCGACGCTGGTCGACGGCCAGGGCCGGATCAAGCTGGAGTCGTTGAAGCCGCCGCGCCTCACCAACGCGATCCGGGCCATCCTGGCCGACGTCAAGGTCGAGCCGACCGCCGACGAGCCGGCGCTGTCGGACAATTGGGGCGAGGAGGGGCTGACGCCGGCGGAGCGGCTGTATGCCTGGAACACGCTCGAAGTGCTGGCGATCTCCTCGGGCAATATCGACAAGCCGGCGAACGCGATTCCCGGCCGCGCCCGTGCGGTGCTTCAGCTGCGCTTCGTGGTCGGCACCAAGGTCGACACGATCGTCGAAGATGTGAAGAGCCATCTCGTCGCGCACGGCTTCCCGATGATCGAGGTCAGCATGACGCAGGGCTTCGCGGCCTCGCGCGCCGATATCGACAGCCCCTGGATCAAATGGGCGGCGGATTCCATCAGAATGAGCACCGGCAAGGCGCCCGCGGTGCTGCCGAACTTCGGCGGCTCGCTGCCGAATGACGTGTTTGCCGACGTGCTGAAGATGCCGACCATGTGGGTCCCGCACTCCTATCCCGGCTGTTCGCAGCACGCGCCGGACGAGCACATTCTTCTGGATGTCACGGAGGAGGCGCTGGGCCTGATGGCCGGGCTGTTCTGGGATCTGGGTGAGTTGCGGAAGCCGTTGTGAGTTGGGGAGAAGGATGAGAACACCTCGCTCGGAGCCGGTGGTGCTGATCGCTCGCTGCTTGAGAGGGCTGGGCAAGATTTGTTGCGGCGATGTTCGTCGCCTGCGGCCGCCCTTCGAGACGCCCGCTTTAGGCGGGCTCCTCAGGGTGAGGACTGGTGGATTTGATAAAGCTCGCTGGTGCCCCTCATGGTGAGGAGCGACGCGCCGATTGGACAGACGTCAGGCAAGCTGACAGCGCGCGGCGCGTCTCGAACCATGAGGCCCGCCGGCCGCGGTTGCAGCGCGCCGGGGAACCGCTCGCGTGAGACTTTCGTCTGGTCGCCCGACCGCGGCGGCCTTCGTGGTTTACCATCCCGGCGTTCGGCGCTGCCGTTTCGCGCCGAATGTCTTGTCCAACGGGACGCGAGACAGGCAATTTGTCGCAAGCGTCCGAGAACTTGCCGCTGCGGGGTGGTCTATGGTGCCCGCGCCTGTCCGGCCGGAGATCGTCCGAGGCCGGGCGGGACTATTTTGAGTTCGCTCTGGTTTATGCAAGCATCCGGCCATCTGCCGGATTGAGGAGATCAGTTATGAAGTCACTTCGCCTATTCGGCCTCGCCTTCGCCGCCGCGCTCTGCGCCGGCCAGGTGCAGGCGGAAGACCTGACGGGGACCTTGAAGAACATCAAGGAGACCGGTGCCATCACGCTCGGCGTCCGCGACTCCTCGATTCCGTTCTCCTATCTCGACGACAACCAGAAGCCGGTCGGCTTCGCGATCGACATCTGCATGGGCATCGTCGATGCCGTGAAGAAGGAGCTGAAGCTCGACAAGCTCGAGGTCAAGCTCAACCCGGTGACCTCGTCGACCCGCATCCCACTGCTCGCCAACGGCACCATCGACCTCGAATGCGGCTCGACCACCAACAATGCCGAGCGCCAGAAGCAGATCTCCTTTACCAACACCCACTTCCTGACGGCCAGCCGCTACGTCTCGAAGAAGGCGAGCAACATCACCAAGATCGATGATCTGAAGGGCAAGACGGTCGTGTCGACCGCCGGCACCACCAACATCAAGCAGCTGACCGAGGCCAATGCCGCGCGCAGCCTCGGCATCAACATCATCCCGGCCAAGGATCACGCCGAGGCCTTCCTGATGGTCGAGACCGACCGCGCGGTGGCGTTCGTGATGGACGACATCCTGCTCGCCAGCCTCGTCGCCAGCTCGAAGGATCCGGCCGCCTACGTCATCTCCAGCGACGCGTTCTCGAAGCCCGAGCCCTACGGCATCATGCTGCGCAAGGACGATCCGCAGTTCAAGAAGGTCGTCGATGCCGCGACCGCCAAGATCTACACCAGCGGCGAGGGCGCCAAGCTGTACGACAAATGGTTCATGCAGAAGATCCCGCCGAAGGGCCTGAACCTGAACACCCCGATGTCCGCCGAGCTGAAGGCCGAGTTCGCCAAGCCGTCGGATTCGCCGGACCCGGACTCGTACAAGCCGTAAGCTGCTCTCCATTCGCGGCTGCCGCATGATGCAGCTCGCAAAGCTTGGACTCGAGCCGTTGCCACGGCGACGCTCTACT
>NZ_CAFJ01000551.1 GCF_000239795.1 Bradyrhizobium sp. STM 3809
CTGCTCGCGATTGCCTACTCCGGTCTGTTCCTGAACCTGTTCAACCTGCTGCCCCTCTCGCCGCTGGATGGCGGCCGGGTGACGAGCGTCCTCAGCCCGCGCATCTGGCTTCTGGGTGTTCCCTTGCTGTTGGCCCTGATGCTCTACCGTCCAAGCCCGATGCTGATCGTCATCGCGATCCTTGCCGCACCGCAGGTGATGAAGGCCTGGCGCTATGATCCCGGCGCGCCGGAGAACCTTGCCTATTATGGGACCACTCTGCAGACCAAGCTCGAATACGCCGGCGCGTATCTCGGCCTCGCGGCGCTGCTGGCCGTGATGACCTACGACGTGCACGAGATGCTCGGTCAGGTGCGCGCATCTGGCTGAGTGCAAGCCGGCGGGATGCTGCAGCACGGCTCCATTCAGCTCAGCTGTCCGTCCGCCGGAAATCAGTTCCGCAAGCCCCGCGCATCTTCGCTGCGCTGCGGCAAAGCGCGGTGCTCGTGACGCGACCGGCTGAGCTCCACGCCTCGAGCTATGAGCGGATCGCCTCATCACAATGCACTGAACGCAGAGGACGAAGCAACCTGTGCACTTGCCCGCTGGCATGTGGCAGACCAAAGTCCCGCTGCCCGTCAGAGGCATAAGGAATCGGGAGGTCTCATGATTTCGTTCAAATCGTTCTTGCTCGCGAGTTGCGCCACCGCGCTGATATCCTCGGCCGCGTGGGCCGCGGATCCGATCAAGATCGGCGTCATTGCCGAGGCGCAGTCTGTCGCCGGCTCGTCGATTGCGCCGGCCGCGCAGCTGGCCGCCGAGGAGATCAACGCCAAGGGCGGCGTCGATGGGCGCAAGATCGAGATCGTCGTCTACGACAATCATTCATCGTCGGCGGAATCGGTCCGGGCCTTCCAGCGCGCCGTCAGCGAAGACAAGGTCAACGCGGTCATTGCCAGCTACATTTCCGAGGTCGTGCTGGCGCTGGAGCCGTGGGCAGGGCGCCTCAAGACGCTGATGATCACGCCGGGCGCCGCCTCGGACGTCATCACCCAGAACATCGCCAAGAATTACGACCAGCTCAAATACACCTTTCACGGCTACCTGACATCGACCTCGCTGGCCGGTCTCGTCTGCGACGCCGCCAAGGACCTCCTGGTCGAGCCCTACAAGATGAAGACCGCCGTCATCATGAGCGAGGACGCGGCATGGACGACGCCGCTCGACGCCGGCTACGAGAAGTGCCTGCCGGAGATCGGGCTGAAGGTCGTCGACCACATCCGGATGTCGCCCGACACCACCGACTTCACGCCGATCTTCAACAAGATCGAAGGCCTGAAGCCCGACGTCATGATCACCGGCATCTCCCATGTCGGCACCCAGCCGACGGTGCAGTGGAAGAGCCAGCAGGTGCCGATCCCGATGTTCGGCATCTCCTCGCAGGCGACCAACTCGACGTTCTGGAAGGATACCAACGGCGCCGTCGAGGGCGTCATGTTCAATGCCGTTTCGGGTCCCGGCGTGGCCGTCACGCCGAAGACGCTGCCGTTCGTCGACGCCTATCAGAAGAAGTTCGGCAACGTTCCGTCCTACGCCGGCTACACCTCCTATGACGAAGTCTACATGATCGCCGATGCGATCCACCGCGCCGGCGGCACCGATCCCGACAAGATGGTCGAGGCGATGGAGGCCACCGACTATGTCGGGACGATCGGCCGCATCGCTTTCAAGCCGAAGGGTGATCCGAATCCGCACGCGCTGCGCACGGGCAAGGGCTATATCACCGGGCTGATGCTGCAATGGCAGGCCGGCAAGCAGGTCAATGTCTGGCCCAAGGAGCTCGCCGCGGGCACCGCGACCTGGCCGTCCTTCATCAAGCTCAAGGCGGCCAGCAACTGATGCATCGTCGGGCCGCCCGCCAGGGCGGCCCATTTTCTTGGTGCCTCGGTTCGACGTTCGGATCCATTCTCAATGCTTTTCTGGCAGATCTTGATTGATGGCTTTGCCATCAGCGCGCTCTATGCGCTCGGCGCGACCGGCTTCACGCTGATCTTCGGCGTCTCCGGCGTGCTCAACCTCTCGCATGGCGCGATCATGGTCGGCGCCGCAGTCGCCGCCTGGGCCGCGGCCGGCGAGCTCGGCGTCGGACCCTATACAGGCGCGCTCATCGGCGTCGTAGCCGGCCTCGTCCTGGCCTTCGCCACCTACTTCATCGCCGTCAGACCGATTCAGCGCTCCAAGGCGATCGCGGAGTCGGAGAAGGAAATCTTCATTCTCACGGCGACGCTGCTCTGGGGCATCATCATCCAGGAGGCGATCGCATACTTCTTCACCAACAACGCCAAGACCGTGTTGCCGATCGTCGAGGGTGTGACGACGGTGTTCGGCGTGCGCACCCCGCGCAACGAATATTTCACGGCGGTGATCTGCTGGGTCGCGATCGGGCTGCTGTGGCTGCTCGTCAACCGCACGCGGCGCGGCAAGTCGGTCATGGCCGCCTCGATGAACCCGCGCGGCGTCACGCTTCTCGGTATCGAGCTGTCGTCGATCTATCTCACGGTATGGGCGATCTACGGCCTGCTGGCGGGCGTCGCCGGCATCCTGCTCGGCATGTTCTTAGGCGTCAGCTCCTACAGCGTGGGGCCCTTGACGGCGAGTGCGTTCTCGATCGTCGTGCTCGGCGGGCTGGGCAGCGTCTCCGGCTCGCTGATCGCGGCCTATGTGGTCGGCTATCTCGAAACCGCAACAGCCTATCTGATCTCGCCGGCCTATCGCACCATCCCGGCGCTGCTGCTGCTCGTCGTCGTCATGTATCTGCGCCCGCAAGGGCTGTTCGGACGGAGGTGAGCATGCCGGCATTCGTCTCCTCCCGCCTGTTCTGGATCGGCGTGCTCACCGTCATCGTCGCGCTGGTGCTGCCGACCTACGTCTCGGGCTACGTGCTCGGGCTGTTGACGGTCGCGTACTACACGGCCGTGTTCGCGATGTCCTGGGACCTCCTGTTCGGCTTCGCCGGCGAGGTCAATTTCGGTCCGACCTTCCTGATCGGTGTCGGCGCCTATACGGCCGGCATTCTCGACGCGAATTTCTCGCCGGGATTGTCGATCTGGCTGTGCATCGCGGCCGGCGCGCTGGCGGCCGTCGTGGGTGGCGTGGTGCTGGCATTGCCGGCGCTGCGCGTCAGCGGTCCGTATTTCGGTCTCACCACGCTGGTGGCGGTGCTGATGCTGCAGAACTTCATCGTCGTCGCGGCCGGGCTGACCGGCGGCGAGATCGGCCTCGCCGTGCCGGACGTGATCTCGATCGACGCCAAGACTAACTACTGGATCGCGCTCGCCTTCATGCTGGTGTCGGGCGCGATCCTGTTCGGCCTGTCGCGCAGCGCGATCGGCCTGATCCTGCAGGCGAGCGGCCAGGACAAGATCCAGGCCGGGGCGCTCGGCTTCAACGTCACCAAGCACAAGCTGGCGGCCTTCGTCGTCAGCGCGTTCTTCTCCGGCCTCGCCGGCGCGCTGATGGTGTTCTACATGGGCACGGCGTCGGTCTCGACCTTCGTCGATGTCGGCGTCGGCGTGCAGATCATCATCGCGGCCGTGCTCGGCGGGCGGCGCACGGTGATCGGGGCTGCGATCGGCGCGATCTTCCTGATCGGCATGGGCGAGCTGCTGCGGCCGCTCGGCGAGCTCGCCACCCTGATCGTCTCGGTGATCGCGCTCGTGGTCATCCTGTTCTTCCCCGACGGCTTCCTCGGCATCATCAGGGGAGGGGCCAAGGCATGACTCAAGGCATGAACCAAGCTCCCATGCTCGAGGTCAACGGCCTCACCAAGCGCTTCGGCGGCCTCGTCGCCGTGAAGAATCTGAGCTTCTCGATCCGGCCCGGCGAAATCCTCGGCCTGATCGGGCCGAACGGCTCCGGCAAGTCGACCGCGATGAAGAGCGTCATGGGCGTCGAGCGGCCGACCGCCGGCTCGGTGAAGCTCGACGGCATCGAACTCGCCGGCCAGCCGTCGCATCGCATCGCGCGCATGGGCGTCGGTCTCGTGTTCCAGCATTCGCGGCCATTGGCGCGCCAGACCGTGCTGGAGAACATCAAGGTCGCGTTGCTGCCGGACAAGCTGACGCGGCTGTTCGCCGACAAGGATGTCGATGCCAGGGCGCGCGCCATCGCCGAGCGCGTCGGCCTCGGCGGCGTCATCGACCGCCGGCCGCCGACGCTGGCGTTCGCCGATCTGCGCCGGCTCGAGCTCGCAAAGGCGGTGGCGCGCAGCCCGAAGCTGGTGCTGGTCGACGAGCCCTTCGCCGGCCTGACGGCCTCGGAGGTCGCCGACTTCTCCAATCTCATCCGCGAATTCCGCGACGATGGCCGCGCCGTGCTGCTGGTCGATCACAACGTCAAGAGCGTGTCGGCGCTGGTCGACCGCGTGCTCGCGATGTATCTTGGCGAGAAGATCGCCGAGGGCAGGGCGACCGAGGTGATGCAGGACGAGACCGTGCGCCGCGTCTATCTCGGCGGCGCGCTGGTCTCGACCGCGCGCCCCGAGGCGAGCTTCAAGGACGTCACGCCGGCGCTGCAGGTCGACAATGTCGGCGTGCTCTACGGCAAGGCGCAGGCGCTGCAGGACGTCTCGCTCCATGTCCACGAGGGCGAGTTCGTCTCCGTCGTCGGACTCAACGGTGCCGGCAAGACGACGCTGTTCAACGCGATCTCCGGCCTGGTGCCGTATTCCGGCGCGGTGAAATGGGCGGGGCGCAATCTCGCCGGCGGCACGGCGGCGCAGATCGCGCGCGACGGCATCGTGCAATGCCCGGAGACGCGCGAATTGTTCGGCGACATGACCGTGCGCGAAAACCTCGAGCTCGGCGGCAATGCGCTGTCGGACGCCGAGCGGAGCGAGCGGCTCGAATGGCTGTTCGGGCTGTTTCCGATCCTCAAGTCGCGGCAGCCGCAGCTGGCGCGCACGCTGTCCGGCGGCGAGCAGCAGATGCTGGCGATCGCGCGCGCGCTGATGATGAAGCCGAAGCTCCTGATCCTGGACGAGCCGACGCTCGGGCTGGCGCCGGTCATCCTGGAGACGCTGTCGAAGGCGCTCGACCGGTTGCGCGAGACGACGAAGATCACGGTGCTGCTCGGCGAACAGAACGTCACCTTCGCGCTTCCGCACGCCGACCGCGTCTACGTGCTCGATCACGCCAAGATCGTCTGGGAGGGCCCGCCGGATCGCTTCGAGGCCGAAGCCGCGGCGAACTACCTGTGAGAGCAGGGGCAGGGAGCAGGGCACAGCCCTCCCCCTGCCCGGATCTCGGCGACTCAGAAGTTCGGAAACCGGGGAGGGCGCGCCGGCGGCTGCGGCGGCCGGGGCGCGAGGCGCGCGGCGGCGCCGACGGTCGTGGGCTCGGTCTTCGATGCACGGACCGCGCGCGCGAGCTGATCCTGGCTGGCCTGCAACTGCTCGATGGCTTTGGCCTGATCGCGGCTGGCCTGCTCCTGGCTGGCCTTCAGGTCCTGCAGCCCGGTCTGCAGCGTGGCGACGTCGCGCGCGATCTTCTCGACCAACGGCGTGAGGTCTCGTTCGGGCGCCGGCGGCATGTCCCGCTCGGACATTGCTTCCGCCATCGCGGAGGATGGATCGCTGGAGCGTCCGGCTGACGGCTCCGGCACGGGCGATGCCGACGGAGACGGTAAGGCAGGGGTCATCTCGGCGCTCTCGGCCGCGCTCGACCCGGACGTCGCCAAGTCGCGGCCCGCGCTCGGCGAGGCCATCTGAGGGGCGTCACGACGGATCGACTGAATGGCTCCCTCGATGCGATCGGTGACCGTCGTGATGGCCTCCTGATGATCGCGCGCCAAGGTGACGACGGCCCCGACGAGCCCGGCCGACGCCGCGAGCGTGATCGCGGCCTTTGCCACCGGCCGACGCTTGGCTGCCGCGGGCGCCGCTGCGTTGCTGGCGGCATCGGCCGACGGGACCGCTGCTTCGACCGCTTCGATTTCGGCTTCGGCTTCGGCCGCAGCCTGGGCCTCGATGGCCGCAATGCGCTGGTCAATGCGGGCGCGCACCTCGGTGAGCACACGCTGATAGATCTGCTCGCAGATCTCGTTGTCGGGCGACAGCGCGACATCACCCGGATCAACTTCCTTCGGCGTCGACTGAACTGACATGGTCCTGGGTCCTGTACGCGAAACGCCCGTGCCAAATCCCCGCCAGCGATGTGCCGGGGGGCTTTGACCAAACGAAGACTGAGAGGTGGCCAGTGAGAGGCGATTTCGCACACGCAGATTTGTCGTTCACGAAACTCGTTCCCCGAACGCGGCCGGAGCGCGCGCGGCGGAGAGCTCAATGAGGGGCATGATCGGAGGACGAACGAATGTCCATTTGGGGAGAATGCCTTGCTGCCATCACATCAGCCGGAACTCTGTGCCCGACCCACGCGGTGCCTGACGCGCTCTGACGCGAGCACGGTGTGTTTGTGTCTGGCGCCAGCGAGACCTCCCATCTGAAGCCCGATCGATTGTCACCAGCCTGCACGAGGAGACCCAGGGCGCGACATCACCATCCGCAACGAAACCGCCCGACTCGGGATACGAGTACCCGGACGGGGAACCGGTCCCAAGCCCACATGAGCGATTCGCATAAGGTATATTATGGAATATTTATATGCTGAGGAAGATCAGAGGCTTGGCGTCAAAACCTCGACTCCGTTGCAGCCGCGGCGCGTTCCGGCACGGCTCTCACGCGTCTCGCCGATGGCATCGCCGCGGCCCGCGCAAGCCCGTCCAGCGCGATGCCGGTGAATGCCGATATTGCTGCTGCGGCCCATCGCTGCAATAAGCGCTGGTGACGCTCGACGACGCGCCGTCGGATTCGGATCGGCGACGTCGAGCGAATGCACCAAGAAGAAGCTTCTCAGGGAGAAACGAGAATGAGCCTGTCACGACGCGCGCTGTTGAAGGCCAGTGCGGCTTCGGCCGTCCTGGGTGGGATCGCGGCCCCGCATGTCGCGCGCGCGCAGAGCGCCGAATTTACCTACAAATATGCCAACAACCTGCCGGACACGCATCCGCTGAACGTCCGCGCCAAGGAGATGGCGGCGGCGATCAAGGCCGAGACCAACGGCAAGTTCGACCTGCAGATCTTCCCGAACAACCAGCTCGGCTCCGACACCGACATGCTGAGCCAGATCCGCTCCGGCGGCGTCGAGTTCTTCACGCTCTCCGGGCTCATCCTGGCGACCCTGGTGCCGGCGGCGTCGATCAACGGCATCGGCTTCGCGTTCCCGGACTATGACACGGTCTGGAAGGCCATGGACGGCGATCTCGGCGCCTATGTGCGCGGCCAGATCACCAAATCCGGCCTGATGGTGATGGACAAGATCTGGGACAATGGCTTCCGCCAGACGACGTCGTCGACCAAGCCGATCAACGGCCCGGACGACCTCAAGGGCTTCAAGATCCGCGTGCCGGTGTCGCCGCTGTGGACCTCGATGTTCAAGGCGTTCGAGGCGGCGCCCGCCTCGATCAACTTCAGCGAGGTCTATTCGGCGCTGCAGACCAAGGTCGTCGAGGGCCAGGAGAACCCGCTGGCGATCATCTCGACCGCCAAGCTCTACGAGGTGCAGAAGTACTGCTCGCTGACCAACCACATGTGGGACGGCTTCTGGTTCCTGGCCAACCGCCGCGCCTGGGAGGCCGTGCCGGCCGACATGCGGGCCATCGTCGCCAAGCACATCAACGCCGCCGCGGTGAAGGAGCGCGAGGACGTCGCCAAGCTCAATGCCGGCCTGCAGGCGGATCTCGCTGGCAAGGGCCTGACGTTCAATCAGCCCACCATCGCGCCATTCCGCGACAAGCTGCGCACCGCCGGCTTCTACGCCGAATGGAAGGGCAAGTATGGCGACGAAGCCTGGGGGCTGCTGGAAAAGGCCGTCGGCAAGCTGTCGTAACCGGGTCTGATCTGCGCGCGTTCGGGTGACGTCATGGCGCATGCCGAGTTCACGGAAATCACCATCAGCGAGGTGGTCATCGAGACCCCTCGCCGCTGGTCTTGGCTGCACCGCCTGGAGGCCCTGCTCGGTCTCCTGGTCGAGATCCCGGCCGCGCTGCTCGTCGTGGCCGAGATCGTCATCCTGTTCGCGGGCGTGGTCGCGCGCTACGGCTTGCACCGGCCGCTGATCTGGTCGGACGAACTGGCGTCGATCCTGTTCCTGTGGCTCGCGATGCTCGGCGCCGCGGTGGCGTTCCGCCGCGGCGAGCACATGCGGATGACGGCAATGGTGGCGCGCGCAAGTCCCGGCTTGCGCGCCTATCTCGACCTGGTCGCGACCACAGCCGCGCTGGCGTTCCTCGTGATGATCGCCTGGCCGTCCTGGGAGTACGCTTACGAGGAAAGCTATATCACCACGCCGGCGCTGCAGATCTCCAACATCTGCCGCGCCGCGGCGCTGCCCGTGGGCATCGGCCTGATGGCGCTGTTTGCGCTGATCCGCCTCGCCCGCGCCGCCAACGTCCGCACCATGCTGCTGGCCCTCGTATCGATCGCGGCGATCCTGGCGCTGTTCTGGCTGGCGCAGCCGGTGCTGAAGCCGCTCGGCAACCTCAACCTCGTGATCTTCTTCGTCGGCGTGGTCGGCTTCTGCGTCTTCGCCGGCGTGCCGATCGCCTTTGCCTTCGGGCTCGCGATCTTCGGCTATCTGGCGCTGACCACGCGCACGCCGCTGATGGTGCTGGTCGGGCGCATGGACGAGGGCATGAGCCACCTCATCCTGCTCTCGGTGCCGCTGTTCGTCTTCCTCGGCCTGCTGATCGAGATGACCGGCATGGCGCGCGCCATGGTCGCATTCCTGGCGAGCCTGCTCGGCCATGTCCGCGGCGGGCTGCATTACGTGCTGGTCGGCGCGATGTATCTCGTGTCCGGCATCTCCGGCGCCAAGGCCGCCGATATGGCAGCGGTCGCGCCGGTGCTGTTTCCCGAAATGAAGGCGCGCGGCGCCAAGCCCGGCGATCTCGTCGCTTTGCTCGCCGCCACCGGCGCGCAGACCGAAACCATTCCGCCGAGCCTGGTGCTGATCACGATCGGCTCGGTGACCGGCGTCTCGATCGCGGCGCTGTTCACCGGCGGCCTGCTGCCGGGCGTGGTGCTCGCCATCACGCTGTGTACGCTGGTGTGGTGGCGCTACCGCAACGAGGACATGAGCGGCGTCCGCCGCGCGACGGCTGCCGAGATCGGCAAGGCCTTCGTGGTGTCGGTCCCTGCCCTGGCCCTGCCCTTCGTGATCCGCGCCGCCGTGGTCGAGGGCATCGCCACGGCGACGGAGGTCTCGACCATCGGCATCGTCTACGGCGTGCTCGCCGGGCTGCTGATCTATCGCAGATTCGACTGGCGCCGGCTGATGCCGATGCTGATCGAGACCGCGGCGCTGTCGGGCGCCATCCTGCTGATCATCGGCACGGCCACCGGCATGGCCTGGGGCCTGACCCAGTCCGGCTTCTCGCGCTCGCTGGCGGCCGCCATGACCGGGCTGCCGGGCGGGCCTGCGACCTTCATCGCGGTCTCGATCGTGGCCTTCACCATCCTCGGCAGCGTGCTCGAGGGCATCCCGGCGATCGTGCTGTTCGGGCCGCTGCTGTTTCCGATCGCGCGCACTGTGGGCGTGCACGAGGTGCATTATGCCATGGTGATCATCCTGGCGATGGGAATCGGCCTGTTCGCGCCACCGTTCGGGGTCGGATATTATGCGGCCTGTGCGATCGGCCGGGTCGATCCCGCCGAGGGTATCCGGCCGATCTGGGGCTACCTGCTGGCGCTTCTCATCGGCCTGATCATCGTTGCGATTTTTCCGTGGATTTCGATCGGGTTCCTGTAAACTCTTGAGGTGACAAGGGAGGGCAGCCATGAGCACCAACCAGTACCAGCTCGGCCTCGACAAGAACCCCGCCAACTACGTGCCGCTGACGCCGCTCAGTTTCCTGGCGCGCAGCGCGGCCGTCTACCCCGATCACGTCAGCACGGTCTACGAGGGCCGCAGCTTCACGTGGCGCCAGACCTATGAGCGCTGTCGCCGCTTCGCGTCCTATCTCGCCGGCCGCGGCATCGGCACCGGCGACACCGTGGCGGCGATGCTGCCGAACATCCCCGCGATGAACGAGGCGCATTTCGCCGTACCGATGACCGGCGCGGTGCTGAACACCCTCAACATCCGCCTCGACGCGTCCTCGATCGCGTTCCAGCTCGATCACGGCCAGGCCAAGATCATCCTGGTCGATCCGGAATTCTCCGGCGTCATCAGCGAGGCGCTGAAGCTGATGAGCGGGCCGAAGCCGTTCGTGATCGACGTCGACGACGCGTCCTACAGCGGCGGCAGCCGCATCGGCGAGATCGAGTACGAGGCCGTCGTCGCCGCGGGCGATCCCTCCTTCGAGCCGCGCCGTCCCGCCGATGAGTGGGATGCGATCGCGATGAGCTACACGTCGGGCACCACGGGCAACCCCAAGGGCGTCGTGACGCATCACCGCGGCGCCTATCTCAACGCCGTCAGCAACATCCTTGCCGGCGGGCTCGGCCAGCACCCGGTCTATCTCTGGACCCTGCCGATGTTCCACTGCAACGGCTGGTGCTTCCCCTGGACCATGGCGGCCGCAGCCGGCGTCAATGTCTGCCTGCGCAAGGTCGAGCCGACCAAGATCTTCGAGCTGATCAAGACGCACGGCGTCACCCACATGTGCGGCGCGCCGATCGTTTACAATGTGCTGATCAACGCACCCGATGCGCCCAAGGGCAAGCGTGAGAAACCTGTCGTGGGCCTGATCGCCGGCGCCGCGCCGCCGGTGGCTGTGCTCGAGGGCGCCGAGAGCATCGGCATCAAGCTGACGCATGTCTACGGCCTCACGGAGGTCTATGGCCCCGCCTCCGTGTGCGCCGAGCAGCCCGGCTGGGACGACCTGCCGGCGCCGGAGCGCGCGCGGCTGAAGCGCCGCCAGGGCGTGCCGTACCCCCTCCAGGAAGCCGTCACCGTGCTCAATCCGGAGACGATGCAGGAGGTGCCGCGCGATGGCGAAACCATCGGCGAGGTCATGTTCCGCGGCAACATCGTCATGAAAGGCTATCTCAAGAACGAGAAGGCCACGCAGGACGCGTTCGCCGGCGGCTGGTTTCACACCGGCGATCTCGGCGTGCTCGACGAGCACGGCTACGTCATCATCAAGGACCGCTCCAAGGACATCATCATCTCCGGCGGCGAGAACATCTCATCCGTCGAGGTCGAGGACATCCTCTACAAGCACCCGGCTGTGCTGTTCGCCGCCGTCGTCGCCAAGCCCGACCCGAAATGGGGCGAGGTGCCTTGCGCCTTCGTCGAGCTGAAGGACGGCGCCCAGGCCACGGAAGCCGAGATCATCGCCTATTGCCGCAGCCACATGTCCGGCTTCAAGACGCCAAAGGTCGTGGTGTTCGGGCCGATCCCGAAGACGTCGACGGGGAAGATCCAGAAGTTCCTGCTGCGAAATGAGGTGAATTCGGCGAAGGCGATCTCGGCTTAGACACATGAGTAGGGCGGGTTAGCCGCAGGCGTAACCCGCCGCACCGGTGTCGTGGATCATGGCGGATTACGCTGCGCTAATCCGCCCTACTCATCACGATCTACCAAGCCGTTTCCGCTTAGAGGTTGTGCATAATATCAGCCCAGTCGTCATTGCGAGCGCAGCGAAGCAATCCAGAGTCCTCGTGTCGCCCTGGATTGCTTCGCTGCGCTCGCAATGACGGGGCTAAACATTCCTGCTCTTGTCTGGATAGTATTGCGGCGCTTCGCGGCGGTCGTACATGCCGTAGTCTCTCGTGACTTCGACGACGCGGATATTGTCGGCGCCGGGCTCAGTGAGGAGTTGCGAGCTTAGCACAACGCCGGTGGCTTCGTCCGGCAGCTCGATCAAATGCGCAAAGCGACCATCG
>NZ_CAFJ01000550.1 GCF_000239795.1 Bradyrhizobium sp. STM 3809
GCCCTCGGCGATCAGACGATGACCGAGCGGCAGCGACACGGCGGTGATGGCGGCGACGAGCTGCTGATCCCGGCGACGGCCGGCGATGCCGTCGATGAAGGATCGGTCGATCTTGATGGTGTCGATCTCGACCGCCATGAGATTGGCGATCGAGGAGTGGCCGACGCCGAAATCGTCGATCGCGAGCCCGAAGCCGTGCTGGTCGATCAGCTTGAGCTCGTCGGCGCAGCGCTTGGGATCGAACATCGCCTCCTCGGTGACCTCGATCTCGATCCGCCTGGGGTCGACGCCGTAGCGCTCGGTGACCAGCTTCAGCGTCTGCGCCGGCGAGTGGATCGGGAATTCGCGCGGCGAGACGTTGATCGACACCCGGATGCCGTGCGCCTTCTTGCGATCGAGCGCGCGCAGGAAGGCGCAGACCCGCTCGCCGACGAACTCGGTGAGCTGGCCGGACAGGCGCAGCCGGATCGCGGCGGAGACGATGTCCGGCGGCGGGATCAGCCCGGCGCTCGGATGCTTCCAGCGCAGCAGCGCCTCGAAGCCGATCACCTCCCGGCTGGCCATCGCGACCTGCGGCTGGAACTCGACATGCAGCTCGCGGCGCGCCAGGGCCGCCGGCAGTTCGGCATCGAGGCGACGCTGCTGGGTCAGCGCGCATTGCATCTGCGCGTCGAACACCCGCATGCAGGCGCGGCCGTCATCCTTGGCGCGATACAGCGCGGCGTCGGCCTGCGCGGACAGCTCCTCCAGGCCGATCGCGCCATCCGGATGCGCCGCGATGCCGATCGAGCAGCTGACGGTCAGCGGCTGGCCGGCGATCAGGACGGGGCGCAGCAGCGCGCTCATCAGCCGTTCGCCGAGCGCCACGGCGCGATCGGCGACGTCAGCGCCCTGCAGCACCACGATGAATTCGTCGCCGCCGAGCCGGACCGGCAGATCGTCCTCGCCGCAGGCGCCGCGCAGCAGCGCCGCGACCGTCTGCAGCACGCGGTCGCCGGCGTCATGGCCGCGGGTGTCGTTGATGGTCTTGAAGTTGTCGACGTCGAACAGCAGGAACGCCACGCCTTGCCCGCTGGCGCATGCGGCGCCGGCCACGTTGCGGAAGTGGCTGCGGTTGGCGAGGCCCGTCAGCGAGTCGGTGCGCACCAGGCGCTCCAGCGTCTGATTGGCGGAGGCCAGCGAGTCCGCGAGCTCCGTCGCTGCGAGCGTCGTGCTCTGGCCGGCGATGAAGTTGCGCTCGCCGAGCCGCGCCGCGCGGAACAGCATGACGGTCAGGAACGCGATATCGGCGGCGACGATGTAGCCGACATCGCCGCCGGAGAGCAGCATGCGCAGGATCGTGGCGCCCATCAGCGGCGCGCCGAACGCGATCGCCATCGGCGAATAAGCGAGGCTCTGGATGATGGCGCCGGTGGTCGCGCCGGCCATGATGAAGACGATGTCGTTGACGTTGTGCGCGTGGGTGAAGACCGGCAGGCCGAGCGGGACGATCGACCACAGCGCGCCGCTGGCGAATGCCATGACTGTCAGGCCGCGCAGCACGCGCTGCGGATTCCGCTCGATCGTGCCGGAGGATTTCAGCCGCGCGACCCAGGCCGCGCGCAAGATGGCAAAGGCCACGGCCGCGGCCAGCCACCAGAGGATGGGAATGCTCCCCTCCCGGACATAGACCAGCAGCGCCAGCGAGACGGCAATGGCGACGTTGGCGAACAGCGTCAGGAAGATGTTCTGCAGCGAGCTCGCTGCCTGGGCTTTCGCGAGCGCCGCCGCCTTGGAGTCGGTGGAAGCGGTCTGCATGCGCGGTTGGGACAGCCCTGCTGGATCGGTCATGCGACGGGTCGGCGTCAGGCTGCCCGTCAATCGGTCGGCAACCTTGCCGCGCAGCCACCTAAAGGCGAGTTAATGGCTCCGAGATTGTCGGTACGGGGATGCTCCGTGCAGATCCGGGTCGCCAAAACAGGGGGCGAGAGGCTGATCCACGCGCGGCGCGATCCGCTGCCCTGGGCTTCAGCCAGCAGTCGGCCGCAGGTCAGCGCGGCTGGCAGCTCGCTTGTCCGCGCCGGCTGCGCGTGCGGCCATCCGCCGGATCAGGTCGACGGCGCGGCCAGGGCCGACAGTTTCGCGCAGCTCCTTCTGCACGGCGGCGAGCTCGTCTGCCGCCCGCTCGGCCGCCCGCGCAGGTCCGAGCAGCGTGGCGAGCGTCAAGGTGCCGTGGTCCTGGCCGACATCCTTGCCGATGGCATGGGCATCGCCGGTCTGGTCGAGCAGATCGTCGAAGATCTGGAACGCGACGCCGAGCCGCTGGCCGGCGCGGGACAGACGCGTCAGGGTCTCCGCATCCACCTCCGCGAGCAGCGCGGGGCAGCGGAAGGCTGCGACAAACAGCGCGCTTGTCTTGCGTTCATAGCGATGGATCAGATCCCGCTCCGTCGCGTAGTACGGAGGGTAGAGATCGTCGTATTGGCCGCCGCAGAGGGCCTCCGCGCCGATGACATGCGACAGAGTGTCCAGGATGGAACTCCGAGACGACGGCTGAAGTCCGAGATCCCTGGCCACGATCTCCATCGCGCGGCCGATCAGGGCGATGCTGCTGAGGATCGCCGTGGCCTCACCGAATTCGACGTGAGTGGCCGGCTGCGACCGTCGCCGCCGCGCATCGTCCATGCAGGGAAGATCATCGACCACGAGGGAGGCTGCATGAATGATCTCGATGGCCACAGCCGACGACAGCAGCTGCTCCTCCGCAACCGCGAGGTCCAAGCCGAGCGCGAGCGTGAGCATGCCGCGATAACGCTTGCCGCCTGCCAGCACCGCGTGGCTCATGCCCCCGCGCAGGGGGGCCGGAACCATCGTGCCGAATGTCATTGCCTCGCCAACCGCTTCACTGATGCGTCCCCGCCAGCGATCGAGCAGTCTCTCGAAGGCCGCCGTATCGGTGAGGTCGACGGGTTTGTGCATACTCTTGACCTGCCTTCGAGGTGATCCGGTGACACGCCCAGGCCGTTTCCGCTTTCGGGCGAACAGTGCAAGGTGGTGTCGAAACGTGAACGGACGAGAGCGGCCTCAGGATCACATGACTCCGGGAGCTGGGCTCGGATCCGAGGTGCGGCATCGTGTTCGGCATGATGGGATGTCGGTTCTGCCGGTCGTCGCCGCCCGAGACCGCGTTGCGTTGCCGTCATGACCGAGGATGCAGACGTCATCATCGTCGGCGGCGGTCTTGCCGGATCGCTCACCGCCTTGCGGCTCACCGACGCACGGCCGGATCTGCGGCTCGTGATCGTCGAAGGCTCGGCCAGCATTGCCGGCAATCACACCTGGAGCTTTTTCGGAACCGACATCTCGGCCGACCAGCACGCCTGGCTCGGCCGGCTCGTGGGCCATCGCTGGCCCGGCTACGAGGTACGCTTCGCCGATTATGGCGTTCGTCTATCGACCCCCTATCACTCCATGACGTCGACGCGCCTGCGCGCAGAGGTCGAGCAGCGTTTTCCGGAGACGATCCTGCACGACGCGCCCGCCCTGTCCGTGTCGCCAGACCATGTGGTGCTGGAGGGTGGCCGCACCTTGCGCGCGCGCTGCGTCATCGATGCGCGCGGCGGCCGGCCGGTCCCTGGGCTCGCGCTGGGGTTCCAGAAGTTTCTCGGGCTCGAGGTGCGGCTGGCGGCGCCGCACGGCCTCGATGTTCCCATCGTGATGGATGCAACGGTGGCGCAGAGCGACGGCTATCGCTTCGTCTACACGCTTCCGCTCGACGCCCAGCGCCTGCTGATCGAGGACACCTATTACAGCGACGGCGGCGAGTTGCCGGAGCAGGTGCTGCATCAGCGCATCACGCGCTACGCGCTCGCCAGGGGCTGGCAGATCGCCGAGATCATCCGCGCCGAGCAGGGCGTGCTGCCGGTCATTCTAGCGGGCGACTCGTCCGGCCTGATCAGCAGGCCGGACGGCCCGCCACGCATCGGTCTCGCCGCGCTGCTCGTGCACCCGACCACGGGCTATTCGCTGCCGGACGCGGTCCGCGTCGCCGACCTGCTGGCAGCGCGGCTCGCGCAACGTGGCTCGCTTTCGAGCGCCGAGGCGCGCGAGACGATCGACGGCTACGGCCGGACGATCTGGCGCCGGCGCGGCTACTACCGCTTCCTCAACCGGATGCTGTTCAAGGCCGCCGAGCCATCCGAGCGCCATCGCATCCTGGCACGTTTCTATGGCCTCGATCAGTCGCTGATCGAGCGCTTCTACGCCGCCCGGATCCAGCCGCAGGACAAGCTGCGCGTCTTCATTCATATGCTGATGAAGCCGCCGATCCCGATCTCGTCCGCGCTCGCGTGCCTCCCCGAGGCGAGCGCCTTCAAGACTCCATGAGTGAGCGATGCAGAACGCCAAGACAGCAGTGGTGATCGGTTCGGGATTCGGCGGCCTTGCGCTCGCCATCCGGCTGCAATCGGCCGGGATCGCGACGACGCTCGTCGAGAAGCGCGACAAGTTCGGCGGCCGCGCCTATGTCTACGAGCAGGACGGCTTCACGTTCGACGCCGGGCCGACCGTCATCACCGATCCCACCTGCCTGCAGGAGCTGTTCGCGCTCTCGGGCCGCAAGCTCGAGAACTATGTCGAGCTGATGCCGGTCTCACCGTTCTATCAGCTGCGCTGGGAGGACGGCGCCACCTTCGACTACGTCAACGATCAGGCCGAGCTGGAGCGCCAGATGGCGGCATTCTGCCCGGCCGATGTCGACGGCTATCGGCGCTTCCGCGCCTACAGCGAGCGCCTCCTGGAGGAGGGCTACGTCAAGCTCGGCCACGTGCCGTTCCCCGATTTCCGCAGCATGGTGCGCGTGGCGCCGCAACTGGTGGCGCTGCAGAGCTATCGCAGCGTCTACAGCAAGGTGTCGCAATACGTCTCGGACGAGCATCTGCGGCAGGCCTTCAGCTTCCACTCGCTGCTCGTCGGCGGCAATCCATTCGCGACGTCGTCGATCTATGCGCTGATCCACGCCCTTGAGCGCCGCTGGGGCGTCTGGTTCCCGCGCGGCGGCACCGGCGCGCTGATCAACAAGGGTCTGGTCCAACTGTTCAAGGACCTCGGCGGCCAGGTGACGCTCTCCACCAGCGTCAGCCGCATCGAAACGGCGAGCGGGCGCGTCCGCGCCGTGATTGCCGCCGACGGGCGGCGATTTCCGGCCGACATCGTCGCCAGCAATGCCGACGTCGTTCACACCTATCGCGATCTCCTGAAGGACGAGCCGCTGGCTCGGCCGACGGCAAGATCGCTGATGCGCAAGCGGTTCAGCATGTCGCTGTTCGTCATCTACTTCGGCCTGCGCCGCCAGCACCCGGACCTCAAGCACCACATCATCCTGTTCGGCCGCCGCTACCGCGAGCTGATCAACGAAATCTTCAAGGGGCCCGCGTTGCCCGATGACTTCTCGCTCTATCTGCATGCGCCGAGCGTCACGGATCCATCTCTGGCGCCGCCGGGCTGCAGCACCTACTATGTTCTCTCGCCGGTGCCGCATCTCGCCGCCGCGCCGGTCGACTGGAGCGTCGAGGGGCCGCGCTATCGCGACCGCATCCTCGATTATCTCGAGACGCGCGTGCTGCCGGGACTGAGATCGGACCTCGTCACCTGCCGCATCTTCACGCCGCAGGATTTCAACACCGAACTGAATGCGCATCTCGGCTCGGCCTTCTCGCTCGAGCCGATCCTGACGCAGAGCGCGTATTTCCGCGCGCATAACGCCGACGACAGGATCAAGGGGCTGTATCTCGTCGGCGCCGGCACCCATCCCGGCGCTGGGATTCCCGGCGTCGTCGGTTCGGCCAAGGCGACCGCCCGGGTCATCCTCGAGGACCAGCACGACGTCGCGGAGGCGCAATGACGCTGCGCGACGGTGATCTCGAGCGGTTGAGCGAATCCGTCATTCGAACCGGCTCGAAGAGTTTCGCGGCGGCATCCAAGCTGTTCGACGCGCGCACCCGTGCCAGCGTGCACCTGCTCTATGCCTGGTGCCGGCATTGCGACGACGTGATCGACGGCCAGGATCTCGGCATTCGCTCCGACGGTTCAGCACCGAGCGCGCCAGCCGGCACCTTGCAGATGCTGCGCGACCGGACGACGCAGGCGCTGGAGGGAGCGCCGATGCGCGAGCCGGTGTTCCAGGGATTGCAGCGTGTCGTGCAGGAGCACGCGATCCCCCACCATCACGTGTTCGAGCTGCTCGACGGCTTCGCGATGGACGTCGACGGACGCGAATACGAGAGTCTGAGCGACACGCTGGATTATTGCTATCACGTGGCCGGCGTCGTCGGCGTCATGATGTCGGCGATCATGGGCGCCCGCGAGGATGCGACGCTCGACCGCGCGGCCGACCTCGGCATCGCGCTGCAACTCACCAACATCGCCCGCGACGTGATCGAGGATGCGCAGGCCGGGCGCATCTATCTGCCCCGGCAATGGCTGCGCGAGGCCGGCGTGCCGGTCGCAGACGTGGCGGCGCCGCAGCACCGCCAGGCGGTGTTCCGGGTCGTCGCGCGGCTGCTGGATGTTGCCGAGCAGTTCTATGAGGCCAGCGAAGCCGGCATCGCCCGGCTGCCGGTGCGTTGCGCCTGGGCGGTGGAAACGGCTCGCGTGGTCTATCGCCAGATCGGGCGCGAAGTGATGAAGCGCGGTCCCGGCGCCTGGGAGGAGCGTATTGCGACGTCGTCGGCGCAGAAGCTCGGCGCGATCGGGCGCAGCGCGTTGACGCTCGGAATCACCCGCACCTGGGGTAAGGTGCCCGCGCGCGAGCACAATCTCTGGACCCGTCCCAAGGCGCGTGGCGCCGACGATGCACGAGCGAGCTTTGCCAATGCCTGCAGCAACCGCCAAGGCTACTGAAGAGGCTACTGAGAAGGCTACTGAACCCCAGGCAGCCCAGCGCGACGACGCACGGCAGAGCCGTGTCGGGCTCACGCTGGCCGCCATCATCATCACCGCTTGGTTCGTGCTGCATGTCGGCCTCATGTTCTTCTGGCCGCTGACCTGGACAAGCCTGGCGCCGGCTCTGCCTCTGGTGCTGCTGCAGACGTGGCTCTATGTGGGCCTGTTCATCATCGCCCACGATTGCATGCATGGCTCGCTGGTGCCGTTCAAGCCGCGCGTGAACCGCCGCATCGGGCAGCTGTGCCTGTTCCTTTATGCCGGCTTCTCGTTCGATGCCCTGAATGTCGAGCACCACAAGCATCACCGCCATCCCGGCACGGCCGACGATCCCGATTTCGACGAGGTGCCGCCGCACGGCTTCTGGCGCTGGTTCATGGGCTTCTTCCTGCACTATTTCGGCTGGCCCCAGGTGGCGATCATCGCGGCCGTCTCCCTGGTGTATCAGCTCGTCTTCGCCGTTCCGCTTGGAAACATCCTGCTGTTCTGGGCGCTGCCCGGGCTGCTCTCAGCGCTGCAGCTCTTCACCTTCGGCACCTATTTGCCGCACAAGCCGGGTGCGCAGCCGTTCGTCGACCGGCACAACGCGCGGACGAGCGAATTTCCCGTGTGGCTCTCGCTGCTGACCTGTTTCCACTTCGGCTTTCACCACGAGCACCATCTGCATCCCGATGCGCCGTGGTGGCGCTTGCCCGAGGTGAAGCGCCGAGCGGTGGCGGCCGGCTCTGGGCGCTAGGCTCTGAGCCGCAACCGCAGCACCAGCCATGCCGAACCGAACAGGGCGACCGTCACGCCGGCGAGCAGAGCGATCGGCAGCTCGATCTGCGACGGCGGCGCATCGCGCCACAGCAGGCCGTGGTAGCCGTCGATCACCCAGGCGTTGGGCATGACGGCGCTGATGTTCTGCAGCCAGGGCGGCATCAGGAACCGCGGCACCATGCTGCCGCCGAGCGCCGACAGCACCAGGACGATGAAGTTCGATAACGTCTGCGCCTGCTCGCGCGTGCGGCAGGTGGCGGAGAGCAGCAGCGCGAAGCTCGCCGCTGCCGCCGAGGCCGCCAGCGTCAGGGCGCTCCACTCGGGCCATCGCGCGGTGAAGTCGACGCCATAGGCGAGCTTTGCGACGATGAAGATCAGGCTTGCCTGCAGCACGCCCTGCAGCACCAGGAACAGGAACTTGCCGCCGAGCAGGGCGCCGAGCCGGCCCTGTCCCGACAGCAGCCGATCGAAGATGCCGTTCTGCCGCTCGTCGATCAGCACCATGCTGCTCTGGATCGAGGAGAACATCAGGAACATCACGCCCACGGCTCCGGCGTAATAGACCACGGCGGCCGCGATGCCGCCGGCGGCGGATTTGACGGTCACCTGCTCGACCAGCGGCGTTGGCTTTTCGCTTGGCTTCTCGCTCGCCGCGGCCGTGCCGCCCTCCGCAGCCTGCGTGCCCATGGCATCGAGAATGGCCGCGACGCGCGCCTTCTGCCCGGGCTCCAGCGGAACGAAGCGACGCTCGATGTCGGCGAAGGTCCTGCGGTAGGCCGCGTCCGGCAGCTTCTCGGCGAACAGGCGCTGCAACTGACCGGCGACGATCGGCGTCCCCACGGCCTTGGCGCTGTCCCCAATGACGACCACCGGCGCGGGCCCGCCCGGGACCTCCTGCGCCGGATCGGCGCGCAGCAGGATGCCGACGTCGGCCTCGTCCTGCCGCACCATGGTCTCGAGCTCCTCGCGCGAGTTCGGCGCGCGCTGCGGACGCCGGAAGGTCGGATCGGCCCTGATCGCTTCGGCGAGGCGCTGCGTGACCGCGCTCTGCACGGTGTCGAGCACGACGACCCGCAGCCGCAGCTGATCGCCGGTGGTGCCGGCGAAGATCGAGGCGAAGATCACGTAGATCGCGGGCGGCAGCACGAAGGCCATCACCAGCGCGCCGCGGTCGCGGATCAAGGCGAGCAGCATTACGCGGAGGATCGAGATCATCATCGCTCGGCTCTCCTGCCGACGAGTTGGCGGAACAGGCTGCCAATGTCCGGGTCGCGCACCCTCAGCTCCTTCAAGGTGATGCCGGCGCTGGAGAGCAGCGCACTCAGCCGGCCGGCATCGAGCATCTCGGGCGCCAGCAAGGCGGTCCATTCGAGCGGTCCTTGCGCCGGGGCGAAGCCGAGGCCGGACAGCGCCTGCGCCTTTTCTGCGTCGGGCGCCTGGGGCAGGATCACGATCACCTCCTTGCGGTCGCCCATGGCCGCGCGCAGCAGGTCGTCGGGCGCGCCCTCCGCCAGGATGCGCCCCTCGTGCAGCACGCCGATGCGATCGGCGATCTGTTGCGCCTGCTCGAGGTCGTGCGTCGTGAGCATCAGAGCGGTCCCCCGCGCCTTGATGCCGGCGAGGATCGCATGGACCGCATCGCGGGCTTCGACATCGATGCCGACGGTCGGCTCGTCGAGCACAAGCGCCGCCGGTTTCTGCAGGATCGAGGCGCAGATGTTGACACGGCGCTGATAGCCGCCGGAGAGCGTCGAGGTCAGCTGGTCTGCGCGCTCGGTCAGGCCGGCGCTGGCCATGGCATTGTCCACCTCCTGCCGCAGCTCCTTCGCAGGCACGCCGGCGAGCCGTCCGAACACGCCGAGATTCTCGGCCACCGTGAGATAGGGGTAGAGCGCAATGTTCTGCGGCACGAAGCCGATCTGCGCGCGGGCGGCGTTGTCGCGGACGTCGCGGCCGCCGAGTTCGACGCGCCCGGACTCCAGCCGCAGGCGGCCGCAGATGGCGTGCATCAGCGTGGTCTTGCCGGCGCCGTTCACGCCGAGCAGGCAGTAGATCTCGCCCGCGCGCAATTCCAGATCGACGCCTTGGAGAACTTGACGGCTGGCGTAGGCGTGTCGGGCGCCGATAACTTTAATGACGGCTGACCCGCCCATTCATCCCCCGTTTCGGTGCGGCGCCCGGACTGCCGCGGGACCGCACGGAACAGGACGTATCGCACGCCGCCCGCAAATGAAATGGCGGTCGACTGTCGCGAACATTCCGGTGCGCTTCGGGCCGAAGTCCAGCATCGGGCCGGGACATCCGCATACACCCGACCAAACGCGCTGACCGCGACGTCGGATCAACGGGAATGAAAAAACATTGCGCTGGGGAGCAGCATCCTCAACGGCGCCCCTGCGCCCATCGAGAGCAACCGATGTTCTACGGATCCAGCTCGGTGTCCCAATAGAGATAGTCGAGCCAGCTGTCGTGCAGGTAGTTCGGCGGGAACAGGCGGCCGTTACGGTGGAGCTGGTGGACGGTCGGCGCGTAGGGCGCCTGCTTGGGGAACATCTTGGCCTGCTGCGGCGTCAGATTGCCCTTCCTCAGATTGCAGGGCGAGCAGGCGGCGACGACGTTTTCCCAGGTGGTCTGGCCACCCTTGCTGCGCGGGATCACGTGGTCGAAGGTCAGGTCGTCGCCGGAATGGCAGTACTGGCAGACGAAGCGGTCGCGGAGGAAGACGTTGAAGCGGGTGAAAGCCGGATGGGTCGTCGGCTTCACGAACGACTTCAGCGAAACCACACTGGGCAGCTGGATCTCGAACGAGGGACTTCGGATCGCCCTGTCGTAGTACTCGACGATGTTGACGCGATCGAGGAACACCGCCTTGATCGCGTCCTGCCACGACCAGAGAGACAGCGGGTAGTAACTCAGCGGCCGGAAGTCCGCGTTCAGCACCAACACCGGCCAACCGCCTTGCGAGACATGTGCGTTCAAGTAACGCTCCTGGCCTCCATAACGGCTGCGAAGCAGCATGCCCCCACATACTACATGCAGCGTGACGGGATTGTGAAGCCCCAAGAATGGCTTGACACATGGTTTGACAGGGCTTGTCCCGCCTTTCCAGCATCGGTCCAAAGCGCGTCAGAACCGTGGCCCAGCCGGCGTCTGTCGCAGTGCAACTCAATCGCAGAACCGGGATCTTCGCATCGCCGGATCAGCTCAGGCCGGCACCCGCTCCAGCTTCTGCAGGCAGCGGTGGATGTTGACCTCGGCCGGCATCGGCTGGCCGGGGAAGCTCGTGCTCCAGTTGGTGACGCCGACCTCGCCGACATAGATGTCGCCGCGGCTGTCGATCGCCAGCCCGTGCGGCGCCAGAAAACGCCCTGTTTCCAATCCGGGCCCGTGCTCGCCGCCAAGCCGCGCCAGCCGCTGGCCGCTGGAATCCGTGATGGTGAGGCGCGGGCCGAGATTGGGAACGTTGAGGTTGACCGGCATGCCCGGGCCGAGCTCGCCGATGATGAAGGTCTTGCGCCTGGCACCGCAGGCGCACAGCGCGCAGGGCCGGTGCAGATTGTTCCACTGGGTCTCGTAGCGGCCGTTGCCGTCGAAGATCTGGATGCGGTGGTTCTCGCGGTCGGCGACATAGACGAAGCCGTCCGCATCGGTCGCGATGTTGTGAACGATGTTGAACTGGCCGGGGTCGGAGCCGGGCTCGCCCCAGCTCCTGATCAGCTTGCCGTCCGGCGTGTATTTGTGGACCCGCGCATTACCGTAGCCGTCGGAGACGTAGATCTCCCCGGACGGCGACAGCGCGGTGTGGGTGCAGCGGTTGAACGGCTCGCCGCTCATGAACGGGGTGGGGCGCTCCGGCAGGCCGATCGTCAGCAGCACCTGGCCCTCGGGCGTGCACTTGCGCACGGTGTGGTCGCCGTCATCGGTGCAGTAGAGATTGTCGTCCGCATCGATCGACAGGCCATGGGCGCGGCTGAACACGCCCTCGCCCCAGCTGCGCAGAAAATTGCCGTCGCGGTCGAACACGACCATCGGGTGGGCGCCGCGATTGAACGCGTAGACGCGATCGCGGCTGTCGACCGCGACCGAGGCGACGTCGGTCAGCGCCCAGCCCTCCGGCAGCTTCGCCCAGTCCTTGACGACGCGGTAGGTGTAGTCGCCGGTGCCGAGAATGGACATCGCCTGGTCCCCCTGATGAAGCCGTGTTCGCGCAAGGCTACACGGCTTTGCCTGCAGGCGGAAACCCGATCAGCCTGCCATGGTCAGCATATGCGCCTGATGCGGCGGGATCCGCCCCTGCAAGGTGTCGAGATAAACCCGCTGCACGGCCTCCGGCCCGCGTCCGTCCCCGATCGTGAGCCAGCCGTCGAGCCGCGGGGCGAAGTCCTGCCACGCTGCTCCAAACCGCCGTTCAACGCCGCCGGGGCCCCAATCGCCGGCGCGGCGCTTGATGTGGTCGGGCGCAAAGAACCAGGCCGGCCGGGCGCCGGGAAGTGGCGCTCCATCCTCGTGGCCATCCTGATGCGTCAGGCCGACGCGGCCCGAATAGACCAGATTGTCGGCGAAGTGCCGATGCAGCGCGGCGCGAAGGCCGGCATTGCCTGCCATGTCGACGAACGCCACGCGGGCCGCTGCGTCCAGCATGCCGACCGCGTCATAGGTGACGACCTCGTCGTAGCAGCCGAGCGAGCGGACGAAATCGGTGTTGGACGGCGAGGTCAGCCCGATCACGCGGATGCCTGTTCTCCTCGTATGCAGCAGATGCGCAAGACCGAACGCGGTCTTGCTCGATGCGGAGGACAGGATCACCGTCGAGGCGCCGAAATGCGCGTGTTCGGCAAGGTAGTCGTCGACCAGGAACGACAGCATGAACAGCGGACGCAGCAGCGCCTGGTAGTCGCCTTGCTTGCCGGAGAAGGCGGGGTCGCCGCTGACGCGCGCATAGGCGTTGTACACCGGCGCGACGCCCTGGCGGTGCGGGGCCGCGTCGCGCAGGCCACGCTTGCCGACATCAGCGGCCTCGATCACGAGATGCGTCGCCATCGGGAAGTAGCCGAACAGGCGCTCGCCCACGGCCATCGCAGGATGCCGGGAGGCGATCACCTCGCCGAAGCCCCAGACGGGAATGATGCCGAATCCGTACGGCGCAGGAAACAGCTGCCAGTATTTCAGCCGCTCGCCGACCAGCGCGTAGGTGATGTTGTTGGCGCTGAAGCCGAACCGGTCGACCTTCACGAGCAGCGCGTCTGCAGGAAGTCCGTCGCCGTCGGGGAGCTCGGTGACGATCGTCCTGCTTTGCGTCAGGTCGTCGCGTGCCACGATGAAATCGGACGACTGCATGATGAGGACCTCCGCCGTTCACTGATCGATCAAGCGCGATCTTGGCCGGTATCGATGACCGTTTTGCAACCCCAACTTTGTTTGAAACGGCGTTCGCAGCGGCTGTTAGTTGGCTGCCGCGATGATGCCCTCCCGCTGCTTCAACACGCGGTAATAGCTCCACCACAGATGCGCCGCCGCGCCGCGCAGCGGCCGCCAGGCTTCGGCCAGCGGCAACATCTGCTTGGGGGTGGGACGCGTGGCGAGGCCGAGCCCGGCCTTCACGGCCTCCTGCACCGCCAGATCACCGGCCGGCCAGGCATCGCCATGGCCGAGGCAGAACAGCAGGTAGACATCGGCCGTCCACGGTCCGATGCCGGGCAGGGCGGTGAGCGTGCCATGCGCCGCGTCGGCGTCCGCATTGGCGAGCACGTCGAGGTTCAGCCGGCCGGCGCCGAGCTCGCGCGCGATGTGCTTGAGGGTCTTGATCTTGGCGGCGGACAACCCGAGCCGGCCCAGCCGGTCGGCGCGGGCGCGGCGGATCGCCTCCGCCTCGAACGGATCGAACGCCGCCTGCAGCCGGCCCCAGATCGCCGCGGCGCTGGCGGTCGACAGCTGCTGGCCGCAGACGATGTGGGCAATCCCGGCAAAGCCCGGCTCCCGCCGCCGCAGCGCCGGCATGCCCGTCGCCGCGAGGATCGGCGCGAGACGGCTGTCCTGCCTGACGAGGTCACGGATCGCATCCTCGAGAATGGCCTGGCTGTCGAGATGGAGGGTCATCGTGTCGGGACTTTCTGCATCGTCATGCGCGGGCTTGACCCGCGCACCTATCTCGGATCGAACGTCGCCCCGAAGGAGCATGCGTGTCGGATCACGCGAGCTCAAGTCCTGCAAGGACGAACTGACATGCCACCCGTTTTCCGATTTGCCCCGAGCCCGAACGGCTATCTCCATCTCGGCCACGCCTATTCGGCTTTGCTGAACGTCCAGCGTGCTCAGGACAGCGGCGGGCGCTTCCTGCTGCGGATCGAGGACATCGACCCGACCCGCTGCCGGCCCGATTACGAGCAGGCGATCTATCAGGACCTCGCCTGGCTCGGCATCGCCTGGGAGCAGCCGGTGCGGCGGCAGTCGCAGCATCTCGGCGAGTATGGTGCCGCGCTGGCGCGGCTGCAGGACATGGGCCTCGTCTATCCGAGCTTCGAGAGCCGGGCCGAGATCGCGCGGCTGGTGCGCGAACGGGATGTCGCCGGCGGCTGGCCGCGCGATCCCGACGGCGCGCCGCTCTACCCCGGCGCGGCGAGGGCGATGTCTGCAACGCGGCGTGCAGAGCTGATCGGCAGCGGCGTGCCGTATGCGTTGCGGCTCGACATGGCGGCGGCGATCGCGCGCGCCGGCCGGCTGAGCTGGCACGAGGCCGGCCGCGGGCCCGGCGGCGAGGCCGGGGACATCGAGGCGCGGCCGGAGGCCTGGGGCGACGTCATCCTGGCGCGCAAGGAGACGCCCACCAGCTACCATCTGTCCGTCGTCGTCGACGATGCGCTGCAGGGCGTGACCGAGGTGGTGCGCGGCCAGGACCTGTTTCATGCGACGGGCGTGCACCGGCTGCTGCAGGTTCTGCTCGGCCTGCCCGCTCCCGCCTACCGGCACCACCGGCTGATTCGCGACGACAATGGCCAGAAACTCTCCAAATCCACGCGCGCGACCGGATTGCGCACATTGCGCGCCGAAGGCATCTCGCCGGCGGAAATCCGACACAGGATCGGCTTGGTCTAGCCGCCTCCTGTCGCAAGTCCCGGTGTCACCGAATGTTTCCGGCGGGGACAACCTCCGGGGCATCGTGACACCCGGAAACGACCGTGCCATGCTGCTCGATAGCGCGGGTAGTCGGGAGCTTCAATCGAAAGCGGCACGAACAGACATGACAGTGGAAGTGCCCCTTCGTTTGTCGGAGTTCATGTCACAGGGGCCATGATGAAGCGCGTTCGGAAGATGAGTACAGGGCGTCGGGCCCGACCGGATCAGCCGGTGCCCAGGCCGTCCAGCGCGCCCGCGACGCGCGCCGCGAAGACGCGCTCGGTGAAGACGCGTACCGTGAAGACGGGCGGTGTGAAGAGCCTCTCCAAGACGATCTCCGGGACGACCTCCTCGAGCACGCCGTCGTCGAAAGCACGCAAGTCGAAGACCGACGTGGCGAAGGCCGCACCTGCGCGGGAGCGCACCAAGGCGCGGCCGCTGCAGAAGCATGTGCCACAGGTGACCGCGCCGGCCGGGACGCGGCGACATGCGGCCAAGCTCCAGGGGACGAAAGCCGCTGCCGCGAAGTCGATGCCCAGGAGCAACGCGCCGGTGCCGGGCATCGTCGAGGCGGCGCTGGCGGTGTTCGCGCATGAGGTGCGCACGCCCCTGACAGGCATTCTCGCTATCAGCGACCTGCTCGCCACCTCCGAGCTCGGCGAGCGCGAGCGGCGCTGGGTCGATACGATCAAGGCCGGGGCGGAGCATCTGTCGAGCCTGGCGACGTTGTTCGTCGATGCCGCCAAGGACGAGACCACCGGCGCGGTCCTGCGCGAGGACCTGTTCGATCTCCGTGTGCTCGCCCGGGCCGCCGGCGACTCGCTGTCCGGCCGGGCGGCGGCCAAGGGGCTGGAGGCCAGGGTCGTGGTCTCCGACGCACTTCCGGGGCTCGTGATCGGTGATCCCGTCCGGCTGCGCGCGGCACTCGAAAACCTGATCGACAATGCGGTGAAATTCACCGAGCAGGGCGGCGTGGCGCTGGAGATCGACTTGGCAGCCAAGCTGGCGGCCAGGCCGGCGGCCAAGGCAGGCCGCGGCAAGGGGGCGAAGGGCAAGGTTGCGGTCGCCTTCCGCGTCTCGGATTCCGGGATCGGGTTGAGCCTGTCCGAGATCAAGCGGCTGTTCCGCCCGTTCACCCAGGCCAATGTTTCGATTGCCTCCCGCTTCGGCGGCGCCGGTCTCGGCCTGTCGTCGGTTCGGCAACTGGCGCGCGCGATGGGCGGTGACGTCACGGTCACGCCGCACGACGGCGGCGGCACGACCTTCACGCTCACCGTGGCGCTGACGGTGGCGGCAGCGCCACACGCGACGGTGGGTGGCGGCGAGCATGGTGTCACCTTGGCGCCGAGCCGGCCGCTGCGCATCCTCGGAGTCGAGGACAACCCGTTCGGCCGTGTGGTGCTCAACACCATCCTCAACGAGCTCGGCCATCAGGCCGAGTTCATCGGCCGCGGCGAGGCGGCGCCGGAGCGGATCGCCACAGGCAGCTACGATGCCGTGCTGATGGACATGGTGCTGCCGGGCATCAACGGGGTCGAGACGATCGCGCAGATCCGCGCCCTCGGAGCCCCCCACGGCGACATCCCGATCATCGGCGTCTCGGGCCGCGGCGAGGACGAGACGGCCTCGCGCGCCGCCGGCGCGGATGCGTTCCTGCTCAAGCCCGTCTCGCCGCGGGCTCTAGCGACTGCGCTTCTTGCAGCGACACGCCGCGCGGCAGCCGCGACTTGATGATCGATGCGTTCAACTCGCCGCCATACACGAAGATCGCGGCGATGAAATACAGGAACACCAGCGCGATGATCACCGAGGCGAGCCCCGCATACATCGTGACGTAGTTGTTGGCGAAGCGCGCCAGATACTGGCCGAACACGATGCCCGACACCAGCGAGGCGACGAAGGTGAAGACGATGCCGGGCATGATCTGCATGAAGCTGCGGCGTCCCGCGGGCAGCCAGGCGTGCAGGATGAACAGCGCCACGATCAGCGCGCCGATGGTGATGCCGTAGCGCGACAGGTTGACGAAGCGCTCATTGGCTTCGACGGCCAGCGGCAGGTAGCGGCGCGCGGTGGCCAGCATCAGCGGGCCGAGCACGATCAGGAACGACATCGCCAGCGCCGTGACCGCGGCGACCAGGGTGTAGCCGATCGATTCCAGCCGCAGCCAGTACCAGCGGCGCTGCTCGATCACCCCGTAGGCGCGGTTGAGCGCGACCCGCAGCGCCTCGACGCCGTTCGAGGCGAAGTAGAGCGCCAGCACGGCGCCAATGGTCAGCGCGTCGGTCCGGGTCGTGGTCAGCACGTCGTGGATCTCGCCGGTCAGGGCGTCCGCGACCTGGGCCGGCCATGTCTCGAGGATCAGGTTGGCGGCCTGGTCGGCGAGGTCCTTGGAGCCGAGGAAGCCGGCGAGCGAGGTCAGGACGATCAGGAAGGGAAACAGCGCCATCAAGGTCGACAGCGCGATATGGCTGGCGATCGCCCAGCCGTCATCGGCGAGGAACGTGTAGAAGGCATCCATGACGACGTGGACGATGGTGCGAAGCGCCTTCACCTGTCCCTGCACTCCGCAAAAACATTACCCGCATACAATCCGATATTACGGACCCAAAAGCCAGAAGTTGCAGCCCCGGCTGCACCGATCCGGCATGGCGCTCCTGCATCGACGGTGTTATCTAGCCCGAATGGCTTCACTTCTCGGTAAATTCATCCTTCCGATCGCCGTCGGCGCGGTCGCCCTGGTGCTGTTTCTCGGGCTCGTCAACATGACGCGCGGCGGCTCGCCGAACCTGTCGCAGAAGTTGATGCGCTGGCGGGTGATCCTGCAATTCGTCGCGATCGTCATTGCCATGGCGGCCATCTGGGCCATGGGACGCTGAGACGGGACGCTGAGACGGGACGCCGAGGCGTCGAGACACGGGACGTTGAGACAGCAGCATGGTGGTTCTGAATCGCATCTACACGCGGACCGGTGACGACGGCACGACCGCACTCGGCAACGGCGAGCGCCGGCCGAAATTCGACCTGCGCGTCTCCGCCTATGGAACCGTGGACGAGACCAACGCCGCGATCGGCGTCGTCCGGCTGCACCTCGCCGACGCCCCCCAGATCGACGCGATGCTCGGGCTGATCCAGAACGATCTGTTCGACCTGGGCGCCGACCTGGCGGTGCCGCAGCGCGAGGGCAAGGCGGAGCGGCTGCGCGTCGTCGCCAGCCAGGTCGATCGGCTCGAGCGCGACATCGATACGCTGAACGAGCAGCTCGCGCCACTGACCTCCTTCGTGCTGCCCGGCGGAACCCCGGCCGCGGCGCACCTCCATGTCGCGCGTACCATTTGCCGCAGGGCGGAACGGATCATGGCGGAACTCGCCGCGCGCCCGGACGAGCCGGTCAGCGAGGCCGCCATTCGCTATATGAACCGGCTGTCGGATTTCCTGTTCGTGGCCAGCCGGGCCGCGAACCGGAACGGCGCCGGCGACGTGTTGTGGGTCCCCGGGCAGAATCGTTAACGGGGGACTTGTTACCGAGGACTAGCGGGCTTGCGTTTTTTCGCCCCTCGCGCGTTGACCGGGGGGTACGGGCGCTTTAGGTTCCGCGCCCGAAAGGTCAACCCCGGACAATTAAGAGCGAAAGAGGATCGATGAAGGTTCTGGTGCCGGTCAAGCGGGTGGTCGATTACAACGTCAAGGTCCGCGTCAAGAGCGACGGATCGGGCGTTGAGCTCGCCAACGTCAAGATGTCGATGAATCCGTTCGACGAGATCGCCGTCGAGGAAGCCCTGCGGCTGAAGGAAGCGGGCAAGGCGACCGAAGTGGTCGTGGTGTCGATCGGGCCCGCACAGGCCTCCGAAACCATCCGCACCGCGCTCGCGATGGGTGCCGATCGCGGCATCCTCGTGAAGGCCGAAGGCAACGTGGAACCGCTCGCGGTTGCCAAGATCCTCAAGGCCGTGGCGCAGGAAGAGCAGCCGGGCCTGATCATTCTCGGCAAGCAGGCGATCGACGACGACTCCAACCAGACCGGCCAGATGCTGGCCGCGCTGCTCGGCTGGGCGCAGGCGACCTTCGCCTCCAAGCTCGAGGTCGAAGGCTCCGACTTCAAGGTCACCCGCGAGGTCGACGGCGGCCTGCAGACCGTGAAGCTCAAGGGCCCGGCGATCGTCACCACCGATCTCCGCCTCAACGAGCCGCGCTACGCGTCGCTGCCGAACATCATGAAGGCGAAGAAGAAGCCGATCGCCGAGAAGACCGCCGCCGACACCGGCGTCGATCTCACGCCGCGGCTCGAGGTGCTCAAGACCGCTGAGCCGGCGGGCCGCAAGGCCGGCGTCAAGGTGAAGGACGTCGCCGAGCTCGTTTCCAAACTCAAGACCGAGGCGGGGGTGCTCTGATGGCCACGCTGCTGATTGCTGAACACGACAATGCCGGGATCAAGGACGCGACCAACAAGGCGCTGACGGCGGCTGCCGCGCTCGGCGCCGATGTCGACGTGCTGGTCGCGGGCCAGGGCGCCAAGGGCGCGGCGGAAGCCGCCGCCAAGCTCGCCGGCGTGAAGAAGGTGCTGCTCGCGGACGACGCGGCCTATGCGCATGATCTCGCCGAGCCGCTCGCCGATCTCGTCGTCAAGCTCGCCGCGAACTACGACGCCGTCGTCGCGCCCGCGACCTCGCGCTTCAAGAACGTGATGCCGCGCATCGCCGCGCTGCTCGACGTGATGCAGGTGTCGGAGATCATCAAGGTCGTCGCGCCCGACACGTTCGAGCGGCCGATCTATGCCGGCAACGCGATCCAGACCGTGAAGTCGAAGGACGCCAAGAAGGTCATCACCGTGCGCACCTCCACGTTCGCAGCGGCGGGCGAGGGTGGCAGCGCGTCGGTGGAGAGCGTGGCGGCGGCCGGCGATCCGGCGCTGTCGAGCTTCGTCGGCGAGGAGGTCGCCAAGAGCGATCGTCCGGAGCTGACCTCGGCCAAGATCATCGTCTCCGGCGGCCGCGCGATGCAGAGCCGCGAGAACTTCGCCAAGTACATCGAGCCGCTCGCCGACAAGCTCGGCGCCGGCGTCGGCGCCTCGCGCGCCGCGGTCGATGCCGGCTACGCGCCGAACGACTGGCAGGTCGGTCAGACCGGCAAGGTGGTGGCGCCGGAACTGTACGTTGCGGTCGGCATTTCAGGGGCCATTCAGCATCTGGCCGGCATGAAGGACTCCAAGGTGATCGTCGCGATCAACAAGGACGAGGACGCGCCGATCTTCCAGGTGGCCGATTACGGTCTCGTGGCCGACCTCTACCAGGCGGTTCCGGAGCTGACCGAGGCGCTCGGCAAGTAACGTTGCATGCACCGGCCGCGGAGGGGACTGTCGCGGCCGGTGTCTTATTCTGTTAGGGCATGGATGGGCGCAGGGTTTGCGCCATTCCGGTGGATGACGACATGGCTCAGATCAACAAGCTCGGTGTGATCGGCGCAGGACAGATGGGCAACGGCATCGCGCATGTCGCTGCGCTGGCCGGGCTCGACGTGGTGCTGAATGACGTCACCTCCGACCGGTTGAAATCGGGCATGGCCACCATCAATGGCAATCTGACCCGCCAGGTCGCCAAGAAGGTGATTTCCGAGGAGGCCCGCGGCGATGCGCTGAAGCGGATCTCGCTGACCGACAGTCTCGACGGCCTCGCGGATTGCGATCTCGTGATCGAGACCGCAATCGAGAAGGAGGACGTGAAGCGCAAGATCTTTCACGATCTCTGCGCCGTGCTGAAGCCGGAGGCGATCATCGCCTCCAACACCTCGTCGATCTCGATCACGCGGCTCGCCGCCTGCACCGACCGCCCCGAGCGCTTCATCGGCATCCACTTCATGAATCCGGTTCCGCTGATGGAGCTGGTGGAGCTGATCCGCGGCATCGCCACCGACGATTCGACGTTCGAGGCGGCCAAGGAGTTCGTCGGCCGGCTCGGCAAGCAGGTCGCCGTCTCCGAGGATTTCCCCGCCTTCATCGTCAACCGCATCCTGCTGCCGATGATCAACGAGGCGATCTACACGCTGTATGAGGGCGTCGGCAACGTCGAGGCGATCGACGCGGCAATGAAGCTCGGCGCGCATCATCCGATGGGCCCGCTCGAACTCGCCGATTTCATCGGCCTCGACACCTGCCTGTCGATCATGCAGGTGCTGCACGAGGGGTTGGCCGACTCGAAGTACCGGCCGTGTCCGCTGCTGGTGAAGTATGTCGAGGCCGGCTGGCTCGGCCGCAAGTCGCAGCGCGGCTTCTACGATTACCGCGGGCCCAAGCCGGTGCCGACCCGGTAGTTCAACCGTCCATTGCAACGATCGATCGACACGCTTCGTTAAGGCTGTCCGGTTACGGTGGCTGAACGAGGTATGAGCGTATGGATATGAGCTTGGTGGCTGCGGCTCTGGCGCAGCAGGCGAGCGCGACCCAGCAGCAGGTCGCCACGTCGGTCCTGAAACAGAACCTGAATGCGCAGAAGGACGCCGTGCTGACCCTGCTCGGCGGCGCCCAGCAGACGCTGTCGCTCGCCAATGTCGGCCCCGGCGTCGGCGGCAACCTCAACATCGCCGCCTGAGCGCACCGGGGCGCCGTGGGACGGCTTTGGCGCCCGTCTCGGCCTGACGGCTCGTGATGCGTCGGGGTGCCCTCCGAACGGTACGATAGGAGGTCCCCGGACAACTCCGGAGTCCTGTGTTCTTTACCGTCGAGAAATCCCGCGCCCGCTAGCGTCGCATGCGTTGGCGGAGGATGTGGATGCTGCGGGTACTGAGCTGTCTCCAAACGGAGCACGACAAGGGGCTGGTCATGCTGGCCGCCTGCGTGTGTCTGCTGACGAGTCTCGCCGCGGTCAATCTGCTCCAGCGCGCGCGCGCCACCGACGGTGATGCCCGCCGGGTCTGGCTCGCCACCACGGGGATCGTGACGGGAGGCGGGGTGTGGTCGACGCACTTCATCGCCATGCTCGCCTATACGCCGGGTTTCCCGATCCAATACGATCTGCCGATCACGGTCGTATCGCTGATCGCGGCCGCGGTCACGACGACGGCCGGCTTCGCTGTCGCCGTTCTCGGCCAACATCGCCTGCGCGCCATGATCGGCGGCGCTATGGTCGGCCTCGGAATTGCGGTCATGCACTATATGGGCATGGCGTCGCTGCGGATCCCGGCCCTGATCGTCTGGATGCCGGACCTCGTGGCAGCGTCCGTGCTGCTCGGCATGGTGTTCGGCGCATTGGCGCTGATGGTCGCGATGCGCGGCGAAGGCCTGCTGTCGTCCGCCGGCTCCGCCGCCCTGCTGACGCTGGCGATCGTCTCGCATCATTTCGTCGCCATGGGCGCGATCAATTTGCTCGAGAGACCGGATGCGGCGCCGACCGGGCTGTTGTTGTCGACGGTGACCCTGGCCGTGTCGGTTTCGGCCGTGGCGGCCGTGCTTCTGATCGGCGGGCTGATCGTCGCCCTGGTCGACCGCCGCTCCGGGCATCAGATGAGCATTCGCAACATGCAGCTCGATGCGGCGCTCAACAACATGGATCACGGGCTTTGCATGTTCGGGCCCGACGGCCGGCTGCAATTGTACAACGAGAGCTATCTGCGCATCTTCCGGCTGTCGCCCGGGCAGGTGCGTCCCGGCATGGTGGTCGAGCAACTGCTCGCAGCGCGCAACGCGGCCGGCACCGGGGTTGCGGACATGGACCAACACCTGGCCGGGGTCCGGGCCGGTCACAAGGCAGGCGTGCCGCAGAGCCGGGTCGACAAGCTCGTCGATGGCCGGGTGGTCAGGCTGAACTACCGGCCGATGCTCAATGGCGGCTGGGTCACGACGCATCAGGACATCACCGAGAGCGTCACCGCGACCGAGGCGCTGAATGCGGCGAAGCTGGCCGCCGAGGCGGCGAGCCGCGCCAAGTCCGACTTCCTCGCGATGATGAGCCACGAGATCCGCACGCCGATGGCCGGCATGATCGGCATGATCGACCTGCTCGCGCGCACCCATCTCGACGAGGAGCAGCGCGGCCTGGCCGAGGTCGCCAAGGAATCGAGCCGCAACCTGCTCGCGGTCGTCAATAACATTCTCGATTTCTCGAAGCTGGAGGCGGGCCGCCTGACGCCGGAAGCGATCGGCTTCAGCCTCGGCCACACGCTGAAGAGCGTGACGACGCTGCTCGGGCAGCAGGCCCGCAACCAGGGCATCGTCCTGGAGATCGCGCGCGCCGAGGACATTCCGCCGTGGCTGGTCGGCGATCCCGTCCGGATCGGCCAGATCCTGTTCAATTTGGTCGGCAATGCGATCAAGTTCACCCGGCGCGGATCGGTCCGCATCGTCGCGTCGCATCGCCCGATCGCCGACGGCCGCGTCGAGCTGCGCATCGAGGTGATCGACACCGGCGCCGGCATTCCGGCCGACATTCAGCCGATGCTGTTCGACCCGTTCACCCAGGCCGACATCTCGGTCTCGCGCAAGTTCGGCGGCACCGGCCTGGGGCTGGCGATCTGCCGGCAGCTCTGTCGTGCGATGGGCGGCGAGATCGGGGTCGACAGCGCGCCGGGGCGCGGCAGCCGCTTCTGGTTCACCGTCCAATGCGGCGTCGGCGAGCGGCCGGAGGCGGCGTCGCCGCCGCTGCAACCGGCGCTCCCGGCGCGGACCGACCGGCTGACCATCCTGGTGGTGGACGATACGCCGATCATCCGCACCCTGATCACCAAGCTGCTGGCGCGGTTCGGATGCCAATTCGACGTCGCCTGCAACGGCCGGGAGGCGATCGACGCGGTGCAGGGGAAGCGTTACGACATCGTGCTGATGGACATGCAGATGCCGGAGATGGACGGCATGACGGCGACCGCCGCGATCCGCGGCCTCGACGGCCCGGCCAGCGACGTGCCGATCATCGCGCTGACGGCCAATGCCCTGGTGGGCCAGCGCGAGATCTGCATCGGCGCCGGGATGAACGATTTCCTGACCAAGCCGATCGATCCGGAGGCGCTGCAGGCCGCGCTCGCCCGCTGGGGCAAGATCCGCAGCCACGAGGCTGCCTAGCGGCCTCTACAGCCCGGCGGCGGTCTTCGACGTGGCCGCCTCGATCAGCTTGACCGCGTCGGCGCTGTCCCATTCGGCCGGGCCGGCGATGGTCGCGATCTCGCAGCCATTGCCGTCGACCAGCACCGAGGTCGGCATGCCCAGCGCGCGGCCGACCGCCTTCAGGTCCTGGAACACCTTGGCCTTGGCGTCGCTGAAATAGGCGAGCTTCGTCAGCTTGGCGTCGTTGAGGAACGCCTTCGGCTTCTCCGGATCGCGGGTGTCGATGTTCACCGCGACGACCTGGAAGGCGTCGCTGCCGAGCTTGGCCTGCAGCCCGTCCAGCGCCGGCATCTCCTTGCGGCAGGGCACGCACCAGGTCGCCCACAGGTTCAACAGCACCGTCCTGCCGCGGAAATCGGAGAGCTTCGCGGGCTTGCCCGCGGCGTCCTCGAACGCCAGGTCCGGCAGCCGCAGCGGCGCGGTCGCCGCCGTCAGCGCCGCCACCTCGCCCTTGATCAGCGGCGCGAGCCGCGCGGCGGTCTTGACCGCGGCCTGGCAGGCCTGGTCGCCGGCCGGCTTGCCCTTCAGCAGCCCGCCGAAGCTGACCGCGGCGATGCCGGCCACGGCGACGACCGCCACGGCGGCGGCGGCGAGCAGGGGGCGGCCGCGGGAGGCGGGGCGGGCAGGGGACGGCTCTGGCTTATCGTTTGTCATCTCGGGTCGGTTGCGGCTATCAGAGGCGCGAATTTCGGGGCACCGGACGTGTGTCCCATCCCAGGGCGATCAGCAAGGTCTTCAGAAGCGGTTTTGGCATGAGCAACACGATGTGGGGCGGACGGTTCTCGGAGCGTCCCGACGAGATCATGGAGGACATCAACGTCTCGATCGACGTCGATCGCCACCTTTACGCGCAGGATATCGCCGCTTCCAAGGCGCACGCCGCCATGCTGGCCGCCCAGGGCATCATCACCGCGACTGATGCAAAAAACATCGGCAAGGGTCTAGACACGATTTTGTCAGAGATCACCAAGGGTTCCTTCGAGTTCAAGCGCGCCCTCGAAGACATCCATATGAACGTCGAGAGCCGGCTGTCCGAGCTGATCGGCCCGGCCGCCGGCCGGCTGCACACCGCGCGCTCGCGCAACGACCAGGTCGCGACCGATTTCCGCCTGTTCGTCCGCGACACCATCGACGACATCGACGCCGCGCTGGCCGCCTACCAGCAGGCGCTCGCCACCCGCGCGCTGGAGTTCGCCGGCACGGTGATGCCCGGCTTCACCCATCTGCAGACCGCCCAGCCCGTCACCTTCGGCCACCATCTGATGGCCTATGTCGAGATGGCCGGCCGCGACCGCGGCCGCTTCGCCGACGCGCGCAAGCGCCTCAACGAATCCCCGCTGGGCGCCGCCGCGCTCGCCGGCACCTCGTTCCCGATCGACCGCCACGCCACCGCCGAGGCGCTCGGCTTCGAGCGCCCGATGGCCAATTCACTCGACGCCGTCTCGGATCGCGATTTCGTGCTGGAGACGCTCTCGGCCGCGTCGATCTGCGCCGTGCATCTGTCGCGCTTCGCCGAGGAGATCGTGATATGGACTTCGCCCTTGGTCGGCCTGATCAAGCTGTCGGACAAGTTCACGACCGGCTCCTCGATCATGCCGCAGAAGCGCAACCCGGATGCGGCGGAGCTGGTCCGCGCCAAGACCGGCCGCGTCATCGGCGCGCTCAACGGGCTCCTGATCGTGATGAAGGGCCTGCCGCTCGCCTATCAGAAGGACATGCAGGAGGACAAGCAGGGCGCGATGGAGGCCTTCGCGGCGCTGTCGCTCGCCGTGCGCGCCATGACCGGCATGGCGCTCGACCTGGTGCCGGACGAGGCCCGCATGAAGGCCGCCGCCGGCGAGGGCTACGCCACCGCCACCGACCTCGCCGACTGGCTGGTGCGCACCCTGAAGATGCCGTTCCGCGAGGCCCATCACGTCACCGGCCGCATCGTCGCGCTCGCCGCCAGGCAGAGCGTGGCGCTGCACGAGCTGCCGCTCAAGGCGATGCAGGAGGTCGAGCCCAGGATCACCGCCGACGTGCTCGGCGTGCTGTCGGTGGAATCCTCCGTCAAGAGCCGCACCAGCTTCGGCGGCACCGCGCCGAAGAACGTGGCGAGCCAGGCCAAGGCCTGGCTGAAGCGGCTGGAAAAGCAGCGAAAGTAGGGCTCCGGTCCGAAATTTGATCGGACCGGCGTGGCACTCCGGCACTCGTCATGGCCCGCCGTTCTCTGTATGGTGCCGCCCGCATGGGGATTTCACACGTGATTTGCGCTCGCCGTCCGACCTCCGCCGCCCGGGTCCTGCTCGTCCTGGGCGCGTCCGCCCTGCTGCTGGCCGCCTGCGGCCGTAAGGGCCCGTTGGACCTGCCCGCCAATTCCCCGCCGGCCCCGCAGCTCTCGGCCGCCCCGGCCGACACCGCGACCGAGAACGCCAGCAAGCCCGGCGTCTTCAACTCCGGCTACGGCGCCGACGGCGCCCCCGCCGCCTCGCGCGGCCAGAAGAAACCCTTCATCC
>NZ_CAFJ01000549.1 GCF_000239795.1 Bradyrhizobium sp. STM 3809
GGAGTAACAAATCAGCGGACTGCCGTCCGGATAGCTCTATAGGCGCCTTATGCGATCGCGTCCNGGGAGGGCGCTGCCGTCGCTGACCACAGCAGTGACGTCTGTGCAGCTGCCCGGCAGTGACTGACCTCACGCCGGCGTCTGGCAATGCGCGCAGAGACCGGTGATCTCGACGACCGACATCTTCGGCAGGAAGCCCGATGCGGCGGCGGCGCTCTTCAGGCTTTCCGCGATCGGCGCGGCGGGAACCTCGCCGACTGCGCCGCAGCTCTCGCAGATCAGGAACGCGACCAGCGCGGTCTGCTCATGGTCATGGGCGCAGGCAAGGAACGCGTTGCGGCTTTCGATGCGGTGCACCAGGCCGTTCGCCATCAGGAACTCGAGCGCGCGATACACCGTGATCGGTGCCGGCCGCGCCGCGACCTTGGCGAGTTCCTCGATGATCTCATAGGCGCCGAGCGGCCGGTGGCTCGACAGCAGCGCCTCCAGCACCTGGCGGCGCTGCGGCGTGAACTTCTGGCCGCGCTGGGCGCAGACCCGCTCGGCATGGTCGAGGGCGTCGGCCGTGCAACGGCCATGGTCGTGGTCGGGCGCCGGAAAGATGGGTTTTGCGACGGTCATTGTCGACAATCTAGCATTTCCGGGCCCGCTCGCCAAAGGGCGCGGCCGAGCCATGCGTTCCGGTCGGAGCGGATGCGCGACAGTTTCGGCATGAAAAATTCATAAGCTTGCTTATCATATACGAGACTTATTGCAGACCAGGCTCAGCTTCCCCTCCGTTCCCGAATCGAGACCCGCCATGACCCGCACGTCCGTGGACGTGAATTTTCTGTTTACGCTCGGCGAGCTGCAGCGCCTGGTGCGCGCCTATGCCGACAAGGAGGCGGCGCGCTTCGGCATGACCCGGGCGCAATGGGCGGTGCTCGCCAAGGTCGAGCGCAACGAGGGGATGAAGCAGTCGGAGCTGGCCGAGCAGATGGAGATGCAGCCGATCACGCTGACGCGGCTGATCGACAAGCTCGCCGATGCCGGGCTGATCGAGCGCCGCGGCGACGACACCGACCGCCGCGTCAACCGGCTGTATCTGCGGAAGGCCGCGCGCCCGCTGCTCGCCAAGCTCGCGGTGCTGCGCGGCGAGATCACCGCGACCGCGCTGGACGGCATCAGTGCCGCGGACGCCGAGCGACTGACGGCCCAGCTCGAGACCATCAAGGACAATGTGAGGAACGCCCTGCAGTCGCTCTGCGACGAGCAGCGAAAGGAGCAGCGCTATGGCTGAGCCCGCCCTGAAACTCGCCCCCGAACAGAAAGCCAGCCCGGACGCGGCGCCGCCGGCCGCCGCTGCCGCGAAGCCGAAGCGTCCCGGGGTCCTGCGCCGCTATCGCCGCACGCTGCTGCTGGTCGTGCTGCCGCTGCTGGCCGCGATCGGCGGCTTCGTGCTCTATCTCAACGGCGGCCGCTACGTGACGACCGACGACGCCTATGTCGGCGCGCAGAAGGTGCTCATCACGCCTGACATCTCCGGCAAGATCGTCAAGGTGCTGGTGAAGGAAGGCCAGCAGGTGCAGAAGGGCGACGAGCTGTTCGAGATCGACGCCGTGCCCTACCGGCTCGCGGTCGACCAGGCCAAGGCGGCGCTGGAACAGGCGCGGACCGCGTACGACAATCTCGTCGCCAACATCAAGATCTACGGCCAGATGCTCGACCTCGCCAACCAGGGCATCGACCTCAAGCAGAAGGACGTCGAGCGCAAGCAGACGCTCGCCAAGAACAATTTCGGCTCGCAGCTCGATCTCGACAACGCCGCCAACGCGCTGGTGACCGCCGGCGCGCAGGCGCAGTTCATCAAGCAGCAGCTGTCGAACGCCAGGACGCAGCTGCTCGGCAATCCCGAGCTGCCGCTCGAGCAGTTCCCGCCCTATGTCCAGGCCAAGGCCAAGCTCGAGGAGGCGCAGCGCGACCTCGACCACACCACCTTGCGCGCGCCGATGCCGGGCATCGCCACCCAGGTCGACCAGATCCAGCTCGGCCGCTTCGTCGCCGCGGGCACGCCGGTGTTCTCGGTGATCGACATCAGCAATCCCTGGGTCGATGCCAATCCGAAGGAGAGCGACTTCACCTATGTCGCGGTCGGCCAGCCGGTCGAGCTCGACGTCGACGCCTTCCCCAACCACCGCTTCAAGGGCACGGTCGGCTCGCTGTCGCCGGGCACCGGCGCGCAGTTCGCGATCCTGCCGCCGCAGAACGCGACCGGCAATTTCGTCAAGGTGGTGCAGCGCGTGCCGGTGCGGATCTATTTCGACAAGAATGACAAGTTCGTCGCCAGGCTGAAGGCCGGCATGAGCGTCAACGTGTCGATCGACACCGGGCACGAGCGCACGCTCGCCGGCCTGTTCGGATCGGCGCACGCTGCGAACAAGGACGAGTAGCGCGATGACCGCGCCGGCAGTCTCATCCGCGGTTCCCGGCCTGCGCCGGAACATGGTGACGATCTGCGCCATGACGGCGACGATCATGCAGGCGCTCGACACCACCATCGCCAACGTCGCGCTGCCCTACATGCAGGGCACGCTGTCGGCGTCGCAGGACCAGATCAACTGGGTGCTGACCTCCTACATCGTCGCGGCCGCGATCATGACCGCGCCGGTGGGATGGATCGCCAACCGCTTCGGCCGCAAGCGCACCTTCATCATCTGCTCGGCCGGCTTCACCATCGCCTCGGTGATGTGCGGGCTGGCGCAGGACATCACCCAGATGGTGCTGTTCCGCCTGCTGCAGGGCGTATTCGGCGCCTCGCTGGTGCCGCTGTCCCAGGCGGTGATGCTCGACTCCTACGCGCTGCACGAGCGCGCCAAGGCGATGGCGATCTGGGGCATGGGCGTGATGCTCGGCCCGATCATGGGGCCGTCGCTGGGCGCGTGGCTGACCGAGACCTATTCCTGGCACTGGGTGTTCTTCGTCAATCTGCCGTTCGGCGCCGTCACCGTGCTCGGGCTGATGGCGTTCATGGAGGAGACCAGGCCGAACGCCGAACTGACCTTCGACTGGTTCGGCTTCGTCGCGCTCGCCATCGGCATCGGCTCGCTGCAGATCGCGCTCGACCGCGGCGAGGACCAGGGCTGGCTGGAGAGCAACGAGATCATCATCGAGTTCATCGTCGCGGCTGTCGGCTTCTACTACTTCCTGGCGCATTCGCTGACCACCAAGCGGCCGTTCATCCAGTTCGCGCTGTTCAAGGACCGCAATTTCGTCGGCGGCTGCGTGTTCATGACCGTCATGGGCCTGGTGCTGTTCTCGACCATGGCGCTGTCCTCGCCCTATCTGCAGAACGTCATCGGCTATCCCATCATCACCGCCGGCGTGCTGCTCGCGACCCGCGGCTGCGGCACTTTCGTGGCGATGATGCTGGTCGGGCGGCTCTTGCGCTACATCGAGGCACGCACGCTGATCATCGTCGGGCTGTCGCTGACGGCGCTGTCGCTGTTCCAGATGACCGGCTGGACCGACCAGACCGGCGTGCCCGAGATCGTCACCATCAGCATCATGCAGGGCTTCGGCTTCGGCCTGGTCTTCGTGCCGCTCTCGACCGTGGCGTTCCTGACGCTGCCGGGCGCGCTGCGCACCGACGGAACCTCGATGCTGACGCTGGTGCGCAATGTCGCCAGCTCGATCGGCATTTCCATCGCCATCGCGCAGCTCACCCAGGGCGCGCGCCGGAACCATGCGATCCTGGTCGAGCACATCAACCCGTTCAATCACGCTCTGCAGATGCCCAACGTCGCCGGACTGCTGAACCTCTCCACCGATGCCGGGCGCGCGATGGCCGATGCCATGGTCAACGTGCAGGCGCAGATCCTGGCCTTCTCGCACGACTACCAGCTGGTGATGACGTTCATCCTGGTGTCGATCCCGCTCGCGGTGATGATCGGCTCGACGCGCACGGCGCTGCGCCAGCAGTCCGCGCCGGCCGATCACGCGGTGATAGAGTAGTTAATCCAAGATGAATGTTCCCGCCGCGGAAAATGCGTGCGCTGTTCGGACGCAGTGTGGCGGGAGTAGCAAAAGAGTGACCGCCACGTGATGGATTTGTAACTTCAATCCGGCGCGCATCCGGCTATCTTTAGCTCACCCCACTCGGTGCTCTGCGTATGAGTTGCGCGCAGGGACTGCACCTCATGAGCGCCCCACTCGTGATGTGCCGGGCGGGGGCGGTGGCTCCTCCAGCGCCGCCCCCCAGCCCCGGGGAATTTTTCCCGCGCACGCCATGGATCTGTTCTCGCCGGTCGCGACGTCCCGGGATGAGCCGCGCGTCAGCATTGGCTTGCCCTCGCTGCCAGCCCCACCTTCCGCTGTCGTCCCGGCGAACGCCGGGATCCATACCGCGTGATTTATCTTGAGGCACGCTGATCGTTGAACTTTCCGCGCCACATTTCCGCCGATGGTTATCGGTCCCGGCGTGCGCCGGGACGACAGCGGAGAATGACGCGCCATCGCGGCGACCACGCCCGACTACGGCGACGGCGCCGAGACCGGGAGCGGCTCGATCGTGGCGGCGCCGTTGGCGGTCTTCGCCTCCGGCTTCGGCATGATCACGCCGGCCAGCGCCTGCACCGGGTCGTCGCCCGGCTTGAAGCCGGACTGTACCAGGATCTCGTCGATCAGCGGCTTCAGCGCATGCACGCGCAAGAGCTCGCCGGCGAGGCCTTCGCCGAAGCCGACATTGCCGCCGCCGATACCGTTGCCATTGCCGTTGCCGCCGAAGGCGCCGCCGGTGTGCAGGATACGGACGTCCTTGAGGTTGGCGATCGGCTTGACCATCTCGCCGAGCGCGGCCGGCATGGTGGCGATGCGCTGCTTGGCGAGCTCGAAATCGATCACGTTGCTGCCGAGCTTGTTCTGCGCCTCGTTCTTCAACAGGATCACCGCGGCCTCGGCCTCGCCGATCTCGCGCACGCCGGCGGCCTTGATCTTGTTGGCCTGCGCCTCCGCCTCGGCGAGCGTCTTGGCCGCCTCGCCGCGATCGACCGCGGCGCGCTTCTCGGCTTCCGCCGCCACCGTGATACCGGTGGAGCGCTGCTCGGCCTCCTTGCGCGCGGACATCACCGCGGTCTGGCGCTCGCGGTCGGCGATCTCGATCGCGCGTGCGGTCGTCACCTTTTCCTCCGCAGCCACCGCCAGCGCTTCGGCCTGCTTGGCGACGGCGCGGGCCTCGGAGGTTTCCTTGCTCTTGGCCGCGATCTGGATGTCGTTGTCCTGGGTCGCGAGCTGGATCTCGCGATCGGCGTCGGTCTTGCGGCGGTTGATGGCGAGATTGGATTCGATCACCGCCGTCTCCTTCTGCTTGCGCGCCTCGGCCTCCTTCTGCGCGACAGCCTGATCCGTATCGATTCGCGCGGCCTCCTCGGTCAGGCGCGCCGTCTGCGTCGCGCTTGCGACCTCGGCGCGGGTGCTCGCCGTCTTGTTGGCGATGTCGCGCTCCTGGCTGAGCTCGGCCTCCTTCTTGGTCCGCTCGATCTCGAGCGTCTGCTGCCGGGCCTGCAGATCCTTCTGCGCGATCGCCACCTCGTTGTCGCGCACGATCGCGTTGCGGTCGCGGCGGCGGGTCTCGGTGATGGTCTTCAGCCGCGTCAGGCCCTCGGCGTCAAAGAAGTTCTCGGCGTTGAAGAACGAGATGTCGGTCTGGTCGAGCTTGGTCAGCGAGACCGATTCCAGCTCCAGGCCGTTCGACTGCACGTCGGCCTCGACCGCGGCCTGGACGTGCTTGACGAAATCCGAGCGCTTCTCCTGCAGATCCAACAACTCCATCGTGGCTGCGACCGAACGCAGGCCGTCGACGAACTTGGCCTCGACCTGGTCGCGCAGCAGCTCGGCATTGTTGGTGACGGCGCCGAGCGTCTGCGCGGCGAGCGCGATCGAATCTACGTCGGGCTTCACGCGGACATAGAACTCGGCGTCGATGTCGACGCGCATGCGGTCCTTGGTGATCAGGGAATCCTTCTTGGAGCGCTCGACGCGCAGCCGCAGCGTCTTCAGGTTGACGCGGGCGATCGAGTGGAAGATCGGCAGCACCACGGCGCCGCCGTCGAGCACGACCTTCTTGCCGCCCATGCCGGTGCGGACGAAGGCCTCGTCACGGGTCGAGCGATGGTAGAGAACGGCGAACACGGTGCCGAGAACGACCAGCAGCACGACGCCGATTGATGCGGGCAGAACCAGATCAAACATGGGAGCTACTTTCGGGTTGAGGATTTGTGAGAGTCCGTGAGCTCGTCGGCGGCCGCGATCGCGAGGAAGCGGCCGTCCTTGCGGTCGACGAGCAGAACCGCGGCCCCCTTCGGCAGCGCCGGCGAGCCGGGCGCGGCCGTGGCGGTGACCGTGTGCCAATTGCCATGGACGTCCTTGACGCGGACGCGGCCGGGCAGCCCGCCATCGAGCGGACCGACCGCGACCTCGCCGGTGCGGCCGACGAGGTCGGCGAGATCGACGGCATAGCTTTCATCCTGCGGCACGAGCCGCGCGACATGTCGCGTCGAGCTGCGCAGCAGCGGCACGGTGACGACCGCGGCGAGCACGCCCGCCGCCGGTGCGGGCAGCGGCAGTCCGACGAGATGCGCGGCGTCCTGCAGCAGAAAGCCGGAGATCGAGAAGATGCCGAGCCCGAGCAGGATGCAGATCATCAGCGGTACGCCGCCGACATTGATCCAGGACAGGACATGACCGAGGCTGGTATCGCCGGCATCATGGCCGAGGTCAAAGCTCTGGCCCAGCAGCTCGCTGACCGAGAGGCCGATCAGCATCGAGCCGACCTCGACGCCGCCGACCAGCACGATCATCACGGCGGCGACCGCGAACGGCCGCACCTCGGGCTGCATGAAATGGTCGATGATGGTCATGGGACGTTGCGCCCCTGCCCGCTCAATGCTGCGACTTCAGTCGCGCCAGCCGCTCGGCAATGTCCTTGTCGCGCTTCAGCTTCGAGAGTTCGTCGATGTCGGGTGACGGCGGGATGCCCTCCGGCACACCGGTGGCGCGCGCGATCGCCCGCGACGCACGCGTAGCCTTGGCGAGGCCGGCATCCTCGCCCTTGCGCGCGGCGGCTGTCGGCTGCCTGGCCATCGCTTCGCTGCGCTCGAGCTCGGCGAGACGCGCTTGCGCATCCTGCAGGCTCGACAGGATCGCGCGCAGGCTCGTCAGCACCGCGTCGACGCGCTCCGCATTCTCGTCGATCGCCTTCGACAGCACCTCGAACTGGGCTTCGAGGTCCATCTGCCGGGCGATGCCGGCGCGGGCGAGATCGTCGCGGTTCTCGGCGATGGCGAGGTGGATCTGCTCCGCAAGCGCAGCCGTCTCGCGCTCGATTTCGGCGCGACGCGCGTTCAGCCGGTATTCCTCGGCGCGCGCGGACGCGAGGCTGTCGCGCGACTCGCGCTCCGCCTGCTCGATCTCGCGGATCGCCTGCCTGACCAGCGCAACCTTGTTGTTGTCCTCGGCCTTCTCGATCGCACCATAGGCGATCCCGGCGATGAGCCGCCCGGCGCGTGACAGGAGCGTGTCGGGAGCCGGCGCGTGTTCGGCGAGCATGACGTTGTCCTTTCGTGGGCTGAGAGTTGGGCGGATATGAGCGTGTGAGGTCGCGGTGACGCCGAAATGGACTTCGAAGTCACCATCATTGGTGCGGACGAGCTGCGCCGGCGTCGCGTGCGTCCAGCCCGATTCATAACCCCGGACCTCGAACGGGATGGTGAAACGGCCGAGCGCGGTGCCGAGCGACAGCGTGCCGGCATCCCTGACATTCACCAATCGGTCGTCGAGCGGCAGCCTTGGGTTCGAGGCGGCGCGATAGGCCATGCGGTCGCGCAGGCCGAGCGTCACCAGGCGCGACGGCAGCCGCGTCGCCTTGCGGATCGGCTCATAGGCATGGCCGTGCAGGGCGACGAGATTGGCGCCGATGCCCTTCGCCGCGGCGATCTCGTCGAGCATGTCCATCATCCGGGCATAGTCGGCGAACGTCGCCTCGATCGCGTCCCGCGCCTCCGGGGACAACAGGAGACGATAGCGAACAGCCTGATCATAGGAGATTCCGGCCATGAGGAACATAAAAGCACAGTTTACGTGCTTTGACAAGCTTCCCGGCCGTCGGAGAGGACCGCAGCTTTCGGTGACCACGAAGAACACCCTGCTCATGCCGATATGTCGCGCCGATCCGGTCGGGCGTTTGGTGGACGGCTGAACAATCTCCGGTGATCGTTAAGAGAGCGGCTGACGTCGGGAGCAAATGCGTCGCAGTCCCGTGCAACACGACGCAGGCTCGCCGCTTGCGTGCAAGCATTCCGGGAATGCGCGCGATCAGTCGAGCAGTTCGCGGCAGCCAAGGTCATCGACCGCAAGGAAGATGCGCTCGAGATGATTCCACCAAATCACTGGCGGGATGTTGACCGTCCATTGCCAAACCGGCTTGGTGATGTGCCACAGCACGGCAAAGCGATAGTCCGCGTCGAGCGCCGCGCGGTCGTAGCCGGCGACGCCGTGCGCGACCAATGTCCGATGATAGCAGTCGAGCAGCGGCCGCTCGATCACGGCGCGGCGCTCGGGATACTGGTGCAGCGCGATCATGTAGGCGAGATCGTGCGCCGGCACGTTGATCCGCCACCGGTCGAAATCGAACGCGCGCACGTCGTTGTCGCCTGCGGCCAACGGGACCAGGAAGTTCCAGACATGCGCATCGCCATGCGCGATGCTGAGATTCCGCCGCGCGTGATAGCGCTGCAACAGCCGCGGCGACGCCGCGATGAAGCGATCATAGACGGCGCGCCGCTCCGCGCTCAAGCGGTCGCCGAGCAGATCGGCGAAGCGCTGGTAGTGGCCGGCAAAGAGCCCGCTGTGCTTCGTGGTGTCCTCCGGCGTCGCGAGGCTGCCGATGGTCACGCCGAGCCGCGGGTCGTCCCACCACGCCGCATGCAGCCGCGCCAGCGCACGCACGATCGCTTCGGCGTGCGGCACGCTCGGCGGCAGCGGCCATTGCGTCGCGGTCTGATGGGTGTCGGTGAGATCCTCCAGCAGCAGATGCCAGGTGGTTTCGTCTTCGTCGAAGGCGCCCCCGTAGCAGCCGGGCACCAGGCGCGTCGGCATCATCCGCGCCAGCTCGCGATAGAAGGTGACCTCGTGGCGGCCGTCGTGCCACATCGTCTTGGCAAAGGCCGGCAGCGGCAGCTTGAGGATCAGCGTCTTCGGCGCATCCGGCGCAGCACCGCCATAGGTCAGGCCAAGACGGATGATGCGCGAGACCAGCATCGACCGGTCGCTGATGACGGAGACGTTCGTCACCGCGCCGGACACGAGCACGCCCGCCTCGCGCATGGTGGACGTCAAGGCACCGGGCGCGGCGGCGGACGGCAAGTCGGCGGAAGACACGTCGGTAGAGGATATGTCGGTTGAGGACATGCGCGCAGCGTCCCTTCAGGGTTGCAGCTGCGCCTACACTAACATGGATGTTGCGACGCGCTACTTGATCGGCGCGCGCGGCAACACGGTGTCACCGGACTCCATGCGGTAGACGTGGTCGAGCGAGTACCAGGGCGCGGTGACGTCGGGCTCGGTCGGATGCGGTTCGTCGTGGCGGATGAAGTTGCCGAGCAGAGCGCGTGTGACGCCGAACTGGACGTCGCTGTCGATGTGCGGGTCGTTGGGGTCGTAGACCTGCGAGATCAGGACCTTGTAGCCTTGCTTGACGATCAGCGCATGCAGATGCGCGGGACGATAGGGATGGCGGCCCTGCGCCTTCAGGAGACGGCCGACGACGCCGTCGGTCGGAATGGGATAGCCGACCATCATCACCGAGCGAAACCAGAAGCGGCCGTCTTCATCGGTGGTGAACTTGCCGCGCAGATTCATGTCGGCCTGTTCGGGATCCTGGTTCTCGTAATAGCCGACCGGCGACGCATGCCAGACATCGACCTCGGCGCCGGCGACCGGCGCGCCATTTGGATCGACAACGCGCCCGTGCACGAACAGCGCAGGGCCCGGCGTCGCCGAGCGCAGGATCGAGCCGCCGTTTTCGGTGCGCGGGGAGTTCAGCCGCCAGAACGGGCCGAGCAGCGACTGCGCCGTCTCGGTGTTGCCGCCATCGCCATTGTTGAGCAGGCAGACCAGCGGCGAAACGCCGAGTGAGCCGGCCATCAGCACGACTTCATTGTGCGTGTCGTTGGTCCGCTGTCCCAGCTCGGCGATAACAGCGGCGGCCTCGCGGAATTCGGCCTCAGTGAGTCGGACGTCGCGGACGAAGCCGTGCAGGTGCCTGATCAGCGACACCATGATCTCGCGCAGCCGCGGGTTGGAGGTCTGCTCCATCACCGCCAGCACGGCGGGGGTGACGTCCTGTTCGCGGGAGATGGTCATGGTCAGGTCTCCGTCATTCCGCAGGGATATCGCAGTTGGAGATGCCGAGCTGTTTCGGCGAACGATCCTGCCGTTAGTTACTG
>NZ_CAFJ01000548.1 GCF_000239795.1 Bradyrhizobium sp. STM 3809
AGGCGGAAGCAGGACGGAGAGAGCTATACATGATTTCTGAAAAAATGAAAACAAAAAATTTCGGCCCATCGAAAATCATCCCGCCGGCCTGCGTCGATGGCCCCGCGCATCCGCTGGGCCGTTGTCGGCCAGTCGGCCTAAGGATCGACTTGGCGATCTGCCCGATGCAGCCGGAACTCGATTCAAACGGCGAGAAAAACCACTCCTGGTTTCTGTGCGTCTTGCCATGAGTTGGTACTGATGTCGGAACTCCACCTCATGTGAGTGTGTTCGATGACTGACGAATTCCAGTACTCGATCGACCTGTCCCTGGCGCAATCGCGCGCGGAGAAGATCATCGACTGCGTCAAGCGGTGGCAGGCGGAGCACGATCTGCGGCCGTTCGAATACACGAGGCATCTGCGGGTCTCGCCGACATCAACCCCTCACAGCCATCCGGTCTTGACGCTGAACACCCAGCTGTACGACCCGGCCGCGATCTTGTGCGAGTATCTGCATGAGCAGATGCATTGGTACCTGACCAGGCTCGGGATTGCCGGCGACGAGTCCCCGCTGATCGCCGAATTGAAGCGCCGCTATCCCGGGGCGCCCGTGGGTTTCCCGGAGGGCGGGAACGACGAATATTCGACCTATCTCCATCTGCTGGTGAACTGGCTGGAGATCGAGGCGACCTCCCGATTTGCCGGACGGGACCGGGTGGTAGAGATCGCTCGCAACAAGCACTATTACAGGTGGATGTACCGCACGGTGCTGTCGGATTGGCGTCCGCTCGAAGAGCTCTACCGCAGCTACGA
>NZ_CAFJ01000547.1 GCF_000239795.1 Bradyrhizobium sp. STM 3809
CAGCAGCGCGTTGATCTGGTTCTCGGCCTCGACGGTGTGCACCACCCAGGCGCTGTCGCTGCGCGCCTTGTTGACCAGGAGAACCGACGCCGTACTGACGGCGACCAGCACCAGGAATCCCGCTGCCAACAGCAGGACCTGTCCCAGTGTGCGCCTTCGTCTCACCTCAGGCGCCACCGTACGCTCGCAACGTCTTGGAAATCACTGCCCCCTGGCGGAACTCATCCGACCGAGCAAAACGCGGCCGGGCGCGGAAGGTTCCGCCTCAGATGAGGGTTTTATGAACGGACCCTCGTCAGTCCGCCTTCTGGCCGGCCAGATACTGCTCGAGCCAGTGGATGTGGTAGTCGCCGTCGATGATCGCGGGCTCGCGCACCAAGGCGCGGAACAGCGGCAGCGTGGTCTCGATGCCGTCGACCACCATCTCGTCCAGCGCCCGGCGCAGCCGCATCAGGCACTCGACCCGGCTCTTGCCGTGCACGATCAGCTTGCCGACCAGCGAGTCGTAATAGGGCGGGATCACATAGCCCTGGTAGACGGCGGAATCGATGCGGACGCCGAGGCCCCCGGGCGGATGGTATTGCAGGATCTTGCCGGGCGACGGCCGGAAGCTGACCGGGTTCTCGGCGTTCACGCGGCATTCGATCGAGTGGCCGTTGATGGTCACGGCATCCTGGGCCATCGGCAGGTCGCCGCCGGCGGCGATGCGGATCTGCTCCAGCACGAGGTCGATCCCGGTGATCATCTCGGTGACGGGATGCTCGACCTGGATGCGGGTGTTCATCTCGATGAAGTAGAACTCGCCGTCCTCGTAGAGGAATTCGATGGTGCCGACGCCGATATATTTCAGCTCCTGCATCGCCTTGGCGACGGTGTTGCCGATCTTGGCGCGCGCGGCCGCGTCGAGGACCGGGGAGGGGCCTTCCTCCCAGACCTTCTGGTGACGGCGCTGCAGCGAGCAGTCGCGCTCGCCGAGATGGATCGCGCCGCCGCGGCCGTCGCCGAGCACCTGGATCTCGATATGGCGGGGCTTCTGCAGATATTTCTCGAGATAGACCGAGGCGTCGCCGAACGCGGACTTGGCCTCGTTGGCCGCGGTGGTCAGCGCCAGCTGCAGGTCCGCCTCGGTGTGCGCGACCTTCATGCCGCGTCCACCACCGCCAGCGGCCGCCTTCACCAGCACCGGGAAGCCGATCGCCCTGGCGATCGCCATCGCGTCCTGGTCGGGCGTGACCGCGCCGTCGGAGCCCGGCACGACCGGGATGCCCAGACGCTTGGCGGTCTTCTTGGCCTCGATCTTGTCGCCCATCAGGCGGATGTGCTCGGCCTTCGGCCCGATGAAATGCAGGTTGTGATCGGCGAGGATCTCGGCGAAGCGCGCGTTCTCGGACAGGAAGCCGTAGCCCGGATGCACCGCGTCGGCGCCGGTGATCTCGCAGGCCGCGAGCAGCGCGGGGATATTGAGATAGCTGTCCTTCGACGGCGGCGGACCGATGCAGACACTCTCATCGGCAAGGCGCACATGCATGGCATCGGCGTCCGCGGTCGAATGCACCGCGACCGTGGAGATGCCGAGCTCCTTGCAGGCTCGGAGGATGCGGAGGGCGATTTCGCCGCGGTTGGCGATCAGGATCTTGTCGAACATGGCGTCCTACGAAGCGAATGGCGAATAGCGAATGGCGAGGAGGGAAGCAGCGACCATTCGCTGCTCGCCATTCGCCACTCGCCCCTACTCGATGATCACCAGCGGCTCGCCGAATTCGACCGGCTGGCCGTCCTCGACCAGGACCTGAGTCACCGTGCCGGCGCGCGGCGACGGGATCTGGTTCATCGTCTTCATGGCCTCGATGATCATCAGGGTCTGGCCGACCGAGACCTTGGATCCGACCTCGACGAACGGCTTGGCGCCGGGCTCAGGCGCCCAATAGGCGGTGCCGACCATCGGCGAGGGCACGACGCCCGGATGCTTGGAGAGGTCAGCGCCGGCGGCAGCGGCGGCGGCTGCGGCAACCACGGGAACGGCCGCGGCGGCGGCCGGGATCGCCGACGGCACGGCGGCAGCGACGGTGACGTTGCGGGCGACGCGAATGCGCAGGCCGGCCCGCTCGAGCTCGATCTCGGTCAGGCTGGTCTCATCCAGGAGCGAGGCCAACTCGCGGATGAGCTGGCTGTCTTCGGACTGTGCCGTGGACTTGGCCGTGGTCTTGTCGTCGGGCTGGGGCGCCATGATCGTGATCCAGAAACGTTGTGAGACGTGAGGGCGTGGGATGTCAGGCTTGCGCCGTGACGTCGGTCGGGTCGGTCGGAGCGCCAATCCTTGCAGCGGGGCCGGAGATCGGGAACTGATCGCCGTCGTCGATCCCTAAGGCAGAAATTGACGCAAACGCGGCCTTGGCGCTGAAAGAATGGTGCCGGAAGCTCTCGCGAGCGCCGATGTTGCTGATGTGCATCAGCGCCGGGTGGCGGGAGAT
>NZ_CAFJ01000546.1 GCF_000239795.1 Bradyrhizobium sp. STM 3809
GGACCCGAAGGACGCCAAGGAGGCCTTCGTCAAGGCTGCGACCATCGCCCATGATGCCGGGCGCGAGGTGGCGCTGACCCTGTCGGATTCGTTCTGCGTCGACCGCTATCGCGAGGAGTTCCTCGACCTGATGCGCGGCGGCACCGTCGATCTCGTGTTCGCCAATGAGGCTGAGCTGCATTCATTGTACCAGACCTCGGATTTCGATGGCGCGCTGAAGCAGCTGCGCGAGGATGCCACGCTCGGGATCGTCACCCGCAGCGACAAGGGCTGCGTCGTGGTGTCGAACGACGGCGTCATCGCGGTGCCGGCGCATCCGATCGAGACGCTGGTCGATACGACCGGCGCCGGCGATCTGTTCGCCGCGGGCTTCCTGTTCGGGCTGGTGCGCAAGACCGGCTATGAGATGGCCGGCAAGCTCGGCGGCCTGGCTGCGGCCGAGGTGATCCAGCACATCGGCGCAAGGCCGCAGGTCTCGCTGAAGGAGCTGGCGGCGCAGAACGGGCTGAAGGTCTAACGCGAAGGATCTCGTGGGAGGAGACCGGCGCCGCTTGTAGATACGATCCGGGTGAGGGGGCTCTCCGCACGGTCGGTGCTAGCGGCTGTCCCTAGCCCCAGCCCTCTCCCCGTAAGAACGGGGAGAGGGAGCGCACCGCGCGTGCCACGCGAGCAAGTTCCGGCGGAACAGCTCGCGTCGCATCACATCATCACGCCGCCTTCTTGCCGCCCGCCGCATCCAGTCCGGCATAGACGCCGCGCTCGAAGCCCGCGAAGGTTTCCAGGCACTGCCGGTCCGCGAACGGAAGCAGCTGCATCAGGATCACGCCGGTGACGTCGCGCGCGGGATCGATCCAGTAGTAGGTGTTGGCGAGGCCCGCCCAGGCGAGGCTGCCGGCGCTGCGGCCCTCGGGCGTCTGTGCGGTCGTGATCATGAAGCTGAGGCCCCATTTCTTGACGATGTCGGGATAGAGGTCGACATCGTTGGTATAGGCCAAAGCGACCGAGGGCATGCGGGTCATCTCGAGCTCGCCGATGTGATTGTCGCGCATCTGCGCCACCGTCTCCGGCTTCAGCACCTGGTTGCCATTGCCGCGGCCGCCGTTGAGGATCATCCGCGTGAAGCGGATGTAGTCGCCGGCCGTGCCGTACAGTCCGCCCCCGCCCATGTGGAATTCCGGCTCCTGCTCGAGCTCGAACGGGATCGGCGCCAACGTGCCCCCCTCGCCGCGGGCATGCATGCCGACCAGACGCGCGCGCTGCGAGGCGCCGAGCTTGAAGCCGGTGTCGTCCATGCCGAGCGGCGCGAACAGATTGTCACGCAGATAAGCATCGAGCTTCTTGCCGCTCGCGGCCTCCACCGCCTTGCCGACAAAGTCGATGTTGATGCCGTATTCCCAGCGCGTCCCGGGATCGGAGGCGAGCGGCAGTTTCAGCGCGTCGTTCTTGCAGGTGATGATCCCCGGCGTGCCGGCCTTCTGCATGTAAGTGGCCATGTCGCCGTTCCACATGTCGTAGCAGAAGCCGGCGGTGTGGGTCATCAGGTGGCGCAGCGTGATCGCGGTCTTCGCCGGCCGCAGGATCGGCTCGCCCTTGGCGTCGAATCCGTCGAGCACCTGCGGTGCGGCGAGATCCGGCAGGACGGTGCCGATCGGTGCATCCAGCGACAGCCGGCCCTGCTCGACCAGCTGCATGCCTGCCGCGCAGGTGATCGCCTTGGTCATCGAGGCGATCCAGAACACGCTGTCCGTGGTCATCGCATCGTCGCGGCCGAGATCGCGCTTTCCGAATGCGCCTTCGTAGATGACGCCGTTGCTGTCGGCTGCGACGGCCACGACGCCGGGAATCTCGCGCGCCTCGGCCTTCTGCCGCAATACGCCATCGATGTCGGTCTTGTTCTGCATGGTGTGTCCTCCGTTCCGCTCTTGGTTGGCGGTACAGGATTGTTCCCCGGCACGATCCGGCCGGCAAGAACCCGCGGAGACGCAGCCGGTCGCGATCTCGTGATGATGCGGCGCGAACATCAAAGAGGCGGGAGAACGGGCGCGGCGGCGCAACAGCGCTTCAAAATGTTCAGAGAATCATGATTAGTTCCATCGAGCCGCGAGTCCGTCACATGGCCGCCATGTTCCCACCACGGGCCTCGGACTGTTGTGAGTTGCAACTATTTTTGCACTAAAGAGTTCAACGACCGGCCTTTTCGGGCCGACGGTATGATTTTGGCGGCAACGTCCGCCAGTTGGGGGCGATATGATTTCGAAGTGGAGCGAGTGGAAGCGGTATCCCCGCCCGGGGCGCGGTGACAATATCGAGGCACCGATCACCCCGGGAATCTACGAGGTGCGGATCGCCGCGACCGGGGCGCTGTATTCGTTCGGAGCGGTCGACAATGTCGCGCAGGCGCTGGCGCTGCTGCCGGTCGGGCAGAAGTCCTGGTTCGGGCGCCGTGATCCCGCCGCCTTGCCGGACCTGGAATATCGCACCTGTGCGACATCGACCAAGGCTGACGCCAAGGCCGCGGCGGAGCGCATGATCGGGCGGCGCGAGACCTATATGAGCGGCGCGGCCTGAGGCCACGCCAACCGGGGGTCCAATCGCGGGGCACCGCATTTGGTGCCGTGAAGGCACGGTTGGAACGGTCGAATGTACCGTTCGTGAGGCGCACACGCCGTGCGCCTGCGCCATCCCAGGGCTATATTCGGAGCAAGAGACCGACCGCTTCGAGGAGATGCCCATGACACCGCCCGCCGCCGCACGCGCGTCCGCCGCCGTTCCCAGCCTGCGCGACCGCCTCAAGGATCCGTCGCTGCTGCGCGAGCAGTGCTACATCGACGGCGCCTGGGTGGGCACCCCCGGCTTTCCGGTCAACAATCCCGCCACCGGCGCGGAGCTCGCCAGGATCGCGCAGCTCGGCGCAGCGGAAACGACTGAGGCGGTCGAGGCCGCCGCACGCGCCTTCCCGCTATGGGCCAAGCTCACAGCCAAGCAGCGCTCCAACACCTTGCGCAAATGGTTCGAGCTGATCGTTGCCAACCGCGAGGACCTCGCGCTGATCCTGACCTCCGAGCAGGGCAAGCCGCTGACGGAAGCGCTCGGCGAGGTCGACATCGGCGCGGCCTATATCGAGTTCTTCGCCGAGGAGGCGCGCCGCGTCTATGGCGAGACCATCCCGACGCAGAAGCCGGACGCGCGCCTCCTGGCGCTGAAGCAGCCGATCGGCGTCTGCGGCGCGATCACGCCGTGGAATTTCCCGAACTCGATGATCACCCGCAAGGTGTCGCCGGCGCTGGCCGCCGGCTGCACCGTGGTGCTGAAGCCCGCCAACGAGACTCCGCTGTCGGCGCTGGCGCTTGCCGTGCTGGCCGAGCGCGCCGGGATCCCGAAAGGCGTGCTCAACATCGTCACCGGCGATGCGCCCCCGATCGGCAAGGTGCTGTGTGAGCATCCCTCGGTGCGCTTCGTCGGCTTCACCGGCTCCACCGAGGTCGGCAAGATCCTGTACCGCCAGTCCGCCGGCACGGTGAAGAAGCTCGGCCTCGAGCTCGGCGGCAACGCGCCTTTCGTGGTGTTCGACGACGCCGACATCGACGCGGCGGTCGAGGGCGCCATCGTCTCGAAGTACCGCAACATGGGCCAGACCTGCGTCTGCGCCAACCGCATCTACGCCCAGGACGGCATCTACGACGCTTTCGTCCAGAAGCTCGCCGCCAAGGTCGCGGCGATGAAGATCGGCGAAGGTACCGAGGCCGGCGTCGTGCAGGGCCCGCTGATCAACGAGGAGGCGGTCGAGAAGGTCGAGCGCCACATCGCCGACGCGGTGAAGGGCGGCGCCAAGGTTGTCACCGGCGGCAAGCGTCACGCGCTCGGCCGCACCTTCTTCGAGCCGACCGTGCTGCGGGACGTCAGGGCGGATGCGCTGGTCGCGCATGAGGAGACGTTCGGTCCGCTGGCTCCGGTGATCCGCTTCAAGGACGAGGCCGACGTGATCGCGATGTGCAACGCCTCGCCCTTCGGCCTGGCGTCCTACTTCTACGCCCGCGATCTCGGCCGCGTCTGGCGGGTCGCCGAGGCGCTGGAGTCGGGCATGGTCGGCGTCAACACCGGCCTGATCACGACCGAGGTCGCGCCGTTCGGCGGCGTCAAGGAGAGCGGCCTCGGCCGCGAAGGTTCGCATCACGGCATCGAGGAATATCTCGAGATCAAGTACGTGATGATGGCGGGCGTCTGAGCCCCAACGGATCCGGGCTCGCGCCGATCACCGGTGCGAGTTCGGGTCTCGCTCAGGCGATCTTGGGCAGCTTGTCCACCGGCACCATGTAGGACTTGTTGCCGATCTGGTAGATGACCTTGCCGCTCTTGCCGTCGTCGGTCGAGATCTGCGTCTGCTCGAACATGATGACGTTGTTGTAGACGAGGCCGGTACCCGTGCGCGTGATGCCGTTGGCGGTGACGCTGACCTGTGCCTCCTTGCCGCTGACGGACAACACCCGGAAGCTCGCGGCCATGCCGTTCTCGCCGGAATAGCCGGCCCAGCTTCCGACCAGGTTGCTCTCGTCGGCGGGGGGCGTCTGTTTGTCGAGCACTGCGGTGGCCTTGCCGCCGCCGGCCGAGAACAGCAGCACCGCGGTCTTGCCGTTCTTGGTGCCGATCGTAACCGGGCCGAAATCGATGGTCGTTCCGTTGACCTGGCCGATGCCGCGCTCGGTGCGCCCATTATGGGTGTATTCCACGGTCGCCGCGGCGCCGCGGATATTGACGACCTTGAAGCTCACCGCCTGGCCGCTGGCGGTCCAGGTGCCTTTCCATTCGCCGAGCAGGTTGCTCTGGCGGTAGACCCGCTCATTTGCCGGCGAGATCTGGTTCGTGCTTTGGACGGCCACCATGTGCGATTTCCAGGAGCTCGATCGCTCGTTGTCCCCATGTTTCGGATCGTTGCAGAGTAATGCTAACGAGGGGTAGGCCGGCAGCGTTAACGAAGGGTGAACCCCGCGCCGTGATCGGAGGGCGCATCGCGCGACCGATCGTCTCAGTCGCGCGGCAGCGCACCGGCCGATGGCCGCCTGGCTCCAGGGACAAGACCGTTCCGGGAGGGCAGAGGCGCGGCGGTCCGCTTGCCGAGCCAAGCCCGATCGCCGAACATGGCGCCTCTCCCCGCTCTCGAGGTGCGAGCCCGCCCATGACCGCAGCACTGACGCGCGCTGGCGTCGGCCAGTTCCCCGAAGCCGAGGCGCGCCGTCTCGATGCGGAGGGCTATCTGCTGCTGCATGGCGCGATCCCGGCCGATTGGCTGGAGCCGCTGCGGCAGGCGTTCGAGGCGGGCACGCGGCCGTCCGAGCAATGGCCGGTGCCGCGGGGTCGCGACTGGCGCCACGCGATGGTCGATCTCGACCCCATCGTGCAGCGCGTCTGCCGGCTGCCGGCTGCCGGTGATGCTCGGCGCCGTCGCTCACATCCTGAAGGCGCCGTTCTTCCTGGGCCAGGTCGAGGGCCGCGAGCCGCTCCCCGATGGCGGCCAGCAGCCGCTGCATCGCGACGGCATCGACCGTCTGCGCACCGATGCGGTGTCAGCGCTCGCCTTCCTCGATGGCTTCGGCCCCGACAATGGCGCGACCCAGGTGGCGCCCGGCACGCATCGCCGCGACACGGATGATGCCAAGGCCGCGCCGTTCGTCACGGCGGGCGAGGCCGGCGATATCCTGCTGTTCGACGTCAACCTGCTGCACGGCGCGACCCGCAACCGCAGCGGTGCCCGCCGCCGCTCGCTGTTGATCACCTACGCGGTGGCCACGCAACGGGAGGACTGGCGCCGGACGCGTGCCTTGCGCGCGGTGCGGATGGACGACGATGAGGTGTTCGGAGCGCAGTAGCCACCAGCGTGTTGCCTGGTGCTCCGCGCGACCGCGCAAGCCAGTACAGAGGATGCCCATGAAGCTTTACGATTCACCGACGGCTCCCAGCCCGCGCCGCGTGCGCATCTTCCTGGCGGAGAAGGGAGTGACGATTCCGACCGTGCAGGTCGATCTGCGCGCCGGCGAGCAGTTCACGCCGTCGTTCCGCGCGCTCAACCCGCAATGCACCGTTCCCGTGCTGGAGCTCGACTCCGGCGCCGCCGTTACGGACATCATCGCGATCTGCCGCTACATCGAGGAACTGCACCCGGAGCCGGTCCTGATGGGTCGTACGCCGGAGCAGCGCGCCCTCATCGACTGCTGGGTCCGCCGCATCGAGTGGGACGGCATCTCCGCCATTGCGGAAGCCTTCCGCAACAGCACGCCGGGGCTGGAGCAGCGTGCGCTGCCGGGCCCGCTGCCGCTCGCGCAGATCCCGGCGCTCGCCGAGCGCGGACGCCTGCGCGCCGCGCACTATTTCGAGTGGCTCGACGCGCAGCTCGCCGATCATGCCTTCGTCTGTGGCCCCGAGTTCACGGTCGCCGACATCAGCGCCTTGGTGACGGTCGACTTCGCGCGCCGCGCCAAGCTCGACCCGCCCGATCATCTCCGCCATCTCAAGCGATGGTACGGCGAAGTCGCAAGCCGTCCGAGCGCGAAGGCCTGACCTCGCCGCCGCTGAGGTCGCGGTCAGCCCGCGAGCTTCGCCAGCCCCTCCCAATCGAACGTGATGCCATGGCCGGGCCGCGTCGATGCCAGCGCCATGCCATTGTCCAGCACCAGCGGGTCCGCGATATAGCGGTCGAGCCCGAAGCCGTGCGCTTCCAAATATGACCTGTTGGGGCAGGCCGCGAGCAGATGCACGGTGATGTCGTGCGCGCCGTGGCTCGTGACCGGCAGGTTGAACGCCTCCGCCAGCCGGGCGATCTTCATGAACGCGGTGACGCCGCCGCAATTGGTCACGTCGGGCTCGGGGTAGGACACGGCGCCCGCGGCAATGTAGTTCTTGAAGTCCCACAGCGAGCGCAAATTCTCGCCGGCCGCGACCGGCACGCCGCCAGCGTTGAGGATGCGGGCGTGGCCGGCGATGTCATCGGGGATCGTCGGCTCCTCCAGCCAGGTGAGATCGAATGGCTGCAACGCGCGCGCGGCGCGGATCGCCTCCTCCACCGTCCACTTCATGTTGGCGTCCGCCATCAGCGGAAAGCCGTCACCGAGGTGCTGGCGCATCGCCCGGACGCGCGCGACGTCGGCACCGAGATCGGGTCGCCCGACCTTCATCTTGATCGCGCGAAACCCGCGCGCGAGATTGCCGTCGGTCTGCTGCAGCAGCGCGTCCACGGAGAGATCGAGGTCGATGCCGCCGGCATAACATGGCACGCGCGCGTCGAAGCCGCCGAGCAGCCGGAACAGCGGCAGGCCGGCGCGCTGCGCCTTGAGATCCCATAATGCAATGTCGAGCGCCGACAACGCCAGCACGACAGGGCCGCCGCGCCCGCCATAATGCAGGCCCCACCACACCCGGTGCCAGATCGCCTCGGTGTCGTCGGCCTCGTGACCCCCGACGAGATCGGGAATCTCGCGCCGGACGATGTCGGCTACGGCAGTTCCATTGCGGCCCACCGTGTAGGTGTAGCCTGTGCCCTCGGCCCCGTCGGCATCGCGTACGCGGCAGGTGATCAGCTCGAACGCCGTCATCTCGCCATGCGTGCTGTCGGTCAGCGTGACGCTGAGCGGAATGCGATACAGCCCGGTCTCGATCGTCGCGATCTGTGCCATCAGCGCGGTTCCTTCCCTGGATTTTTCGCGAAGGTTATGCTCGTGGTGGGGCCAGGGCAATTGCGAACGGCGCATGAGAGTTCATGGTGGGTGAGCGCGACATCCTGGCGCTGGGGGACCTCGACGGCTCCGACATCCTCGGCATGCTGATGCGCGCGCAGGAACTCGCCGCCTGCTGGCGGGCGCGCGCGATGCCGCAAACGCTGGCGGGCCGGCGCATCGCGCTCGTGGTCGACGACAGCGGCTGGCGCAACACCACCGCCTTCGATCTCGGCATCCAAGCGATGGGCGGTCTTTGCGTGCACACCCCGATCCGCCTCAACGCCACGGAGGCCGTCGAGGATCTCGCCGCCTATCTCGACAACTGGTTCGATGCGGTGGTGTGCCGTACGCCCGAACTGGAGCTGCTGTATGCCTTGGCGCATTGGGCGCAGGCGCCGGTGGTCAATGCGCGCACGCGGCAGAATCATCCCTGCGAGACGCTCGGCGACCTCGCCTTCCTGATGCATCGCCGCGGCACGATCGACGGCTTGAAGATCGCCGTGGTGGCGCCGGCGGCGAACATCCTTGGCTCCTGGATCGAGGCCGCGCAGATGCTCCCGATCGAAATCGTTCAGGTCTATCCGGCGCGATGGCACGCACCGGGAGAGTCGCCACGGTTTCACGTGACGACCGATCTCGATGCCTTGCAGGACGTCGACGTGATCATCACGGATTGCTGGCCGCGTGATGACGAGGCCGGCGCCGTGCAAAACTATCAGATCACCGCAGCGCTGCTGGATCGCCTCCGGCCGGATCTGGACTTCCTGCCGTGCCCGCCGGTGACGCGGGGGCAGGAGGTCTCTGGCGATGCCATGCTGCATCACGCGTGCCGGTCGGTACAGGCCAAGGCGTTTCTGCTGCACGCGCAGAACGCCGCGCTCGAATGGGTGTTCGGCGGCGACGCCGGATCGATCGCCTGACCGTGATTTACCCTGCCTTCGAGCCCATCCGTTCTTCGATCAATTCGGCGGCGCGCCCGGATCGCACGAGCTCGTGGACGGCCTGTTCGATCGCAACGCGCGTCACGGATTTCACAATAACCAGATTCGGTTCAAAGAACGGCCGCCCGCGTTCGAGGTCGGATTGAATCTCCTGGCCGACGCGAGCGGGATCATAGACGTTCAAACGATATCGTTGATCAGAAACGGTGATGGTCAGCGTGAGCCAGCCCTTTGCTGTCACCTCCCATTCGTAATCGGCGAAGTCGGCCGGCCATTCGATGGAGAAGTCCATGTCCTGATCCCCGCATCATGCTGGGCGT
>NZ_CAFJ01000545.1 GCF_000239795.1 Bradyrhizobium sp. STM 3809
AAATAGAACATGATTTCTGAAAAAATGAAATAGAGAATTGGAGTGTAGCGGGAATTTTTCTGGATTTCTGAACAACTGTCGGCGACGGCAATAGCCGAGAGTGTCATGCCGCGGCCGGTGGGCACGTCACGACGCGCGTTGCGCGCCGTGCCTTTGCCCACCCTACGCGACCTTCATGCCGAGCCGTAGGGTGGGCAAAGGCGTCTCGGGCGATGCGAAGCATCGTCCGAGACGACGTGCCCACCGCCTTCACTCGCCGAACGAGCCATCGATCCGCTTCACGTCCCCTCCCCGATCGTGCGCAAGCCAGCCGTGCTCGACGAAGCGGTGGAAGCTACTGTGCGGCCAGTCCGCAACCCGGGACACATGACCATGTTTGACGGGATTGAAATGGATATAGTCGATATGACGTTCGAGATCCGCCTGATTACGGATGGCATGCTCCCAATAGCGGCGTTGCCAGATGCCCTTCTCGCGTTTTGCGGACAGACTGGACGATTGCGTGTGAGGCTTCAGGCCACGCGAGAAGCCGCTCTTGATCATGCTCCAGCGGATTGGATAGTTGCTGTCGTTGTCCGGCAACGCCCAGATGACGTGAAGGTGATCCGGCAATATGCAGATCGCGATCGTTTCGAACGGGCGGCGCTCGCGCGCGACGCGATAACAGGCGCGGAAGCGGTCGATCTGCTCGATGAGCAAACGACTCGAGCGGTTTTCCAGGACCACTGTGAAGAAGAACATGCCGCCTTTGATGGATGCTCTGCGGTAGTTCGGCATGATCAGCTCCATCGCGCCCGCGGCCGGTGGGCACGTCACGGCGCTTGACGCGCCGTGCCTTTGCCCACCCTACGGATATTAATAATGAGCCGTAGGGTGGGCAAAGATGCTCCGTGCGATGCGAAGCATCGTACGGAGCGGCGTGCCCACCGTCTCACCATAAACCCCTCAATGAAAATCCCGCGACCGCGGCAGGATGCGGACGTTGCGGGGGTGGCCCACGCGCTGGGAGGGATTGTCGGGGTGATCTCTTCGGTCGTCGTTGAGGGGCTCGGCGGGCGTGGCGCCGTGCGGGATGGCGCCGAGGCGATCGTCGGACAACAGCGCGAGATCGGCGGTGCGGTCGATGAGGCGCTCGGCGACGAGATGGACGACCTTCTCGGGACTGCTCTGGATGCGGCCTTCGACCAGCACGAGGCGCGCGCCCATCACCTCCTTGCGGAAGGTCTCCATCACCTTCGGCCACACCACGATGTTGGCGATCCCGGTCTCGTCCTCCAGGGTCATGAACACGACGCCCTTGGCGCTGCCCGGCCGCTGCCGCACCAGCACCACGCCGGCGCAGCGGATGCGGCGGCGGTCGTTGGCGTCGTTGACGTCGCGGCAGGCCAGCACGCCCTCGGCGGCGAAGCGCCGGCGCAGGAACTCCATGGGATGGCCCTTCAGCGACAAACGGATGGTCTGATAGTCCGCAACGACGTGCTCCGGCAGCGGCATCTCCGGCAGCGGCCGCGCGCCCTCGTCCGGCTGCTCGCGGGCGATCGCGGCCTCGAACAGCGGCAGCGGCACGTCGTCGGGCAGCCGGCGCACGGCCCACAGCGCGGCGCGGCGGTCGAGCCCGAGCGAGCGGAACGCGTCGGCATCAGCGAGTAGCAGCAGCGCGCGCTTGGGCAGCGCGGTGTCGCGGGCGAAGTCCTCCAGCGAGGTGAACGGACGGCGCTCGCGCGCGCGGATGATGCGGTCGGCCCAGTCGTCCTCGCGGTCGGTGTTCGAGAGCAACATGTGAGTTTGTTGTTCGTTGTCATTCCTGGCTAACGCATTTGCGTCGTGCTCTCCAAATGCATCAAGCGTTTGCGAGTGAGAAACGGCTCCCTCCGCGCCGTCATTCCGGGATGCGCCCTCTTGGGCGCAGGCCCGGAATCCATAACCACGATCCGGGGTTATGGATTCCGGGCTCGCGCTCCGCGCGCCCCGGAATGACACCGAGGGGATGGCTGGCAAGGAATGTGAGGAAACCACCCTCGCCTCCCTCCGCACCGCCTCCGACAACTTCTTGATCCGCTCCTCGTCGCGGTCGATCCAGCGGAAGCCGTCGATCTGGCGGAAGCCGAGGCGGACGGCGCAGTATTTTCCGTCGGTCTCCTCCAGCGTGTTGTCGGCGAAGCTGTGGGAGACATCGATGTTGCGGATCTCGACGCCGTTCTTGCGAGCGTCGCCGACGATCTGGGCCGGCGCATAGAAGCCCATCGGCTGCGAGTTCAAGAGCGCGCAGCAGAACGCATCGGGGTGGAAGCATTTCAGCCAGGACGAGACATAGACCAGCTGCGCGAAGCTCGCGGCATGGCTTTCCGGGAAGCCGTAGGAGCCGAATCCCTTGATCTGGTCGAAGCAGCTCTTGGCGAAAGCCGGATCGTAGCCGCGCGCGATCATGCTGCTCACCATCTTCTCCTCATAGGAGCCGATGGTTCCGACATTACGGAACGTCGCCATCGCGCGGCGCAGGCCATTGGCCTCCTCCGGCGAGAATTTTGCGGCCTCGATCGCGATCCGCATCGCCTGCTCCTGGAACAGCGGCACGCCGAGTGTCTTGTGTAGCACCTTGTAAAGCTCGTCCTCCGGGCCATGATCCGACGATGGCGAGGGGTAAGTGACCTTCTCAAGCTTGTTTCGCCGGCGCAAATACGGATGCACCATGTCGCCCTGGATCGGTCCGGGCCGGACGATCGCGACCTCGATGACGAGATCGTAGAACTCGCGCGGCTTGAGCCTCGGCAGCATGTTCATCTGCGCCCGGCTCTCGACCTGGAACACGCCGAGCGACTCGCCCTTGCACAGCATGTCGTAGACTTTGGGATCTTCGCGCGGCACCGAGGCCAGATCGTAGTGGACCTGCTTGTGCCGCTCGATCAGATCAAAGCTCTTGCGGATGCAGGTCAGCATGCCCAGCGCGAGCACGTCGACCTTCATCATCGAGAGCGCGTCGACATCGTCCTTGTCCCATTCGATGAAGGTGCGGTCGTCCATCGCGGCGTTGCCGATCGGCACGTAGCTGTCGAGCCGGTCCTGGGTCAGCACGTAGCCGCCGACATGCTGCGACAGATGGCGCGGAAAGGTGATCAGCTCCGAGGCCAGTTCGACCGCGCGGCGGATCATCGGATTATGAGGATCGAGCCCGGCCTGGCGCACCTGCATGTCCGAGAGGCCGTCGCCCCAGCTGCCCCATACGGTGTCGGCGAGCACCGAGGTGACGTCCTCGGTCAGGCCGAGCGCCTTGCCGACGTCGCGAATGGCGCTGCGCGGGCGATAATGGATGACGGTGGCGATGATGGCGGCGCGGTGGCGGCCGTAGCGGCGATAGACATATTGCATCACCTCCTCGCGCCGCGAATGCTCGAAATCGACGTCGATATCCGGCGGCTCCAGCCGCTCCTTGGAGATGAAGCGCTCGAACAGCAGGTCGATCTTGGTCGGATCGACCGAGGTGATGCCGAGCACGTAGCAGACGGCGGAATTGGCTGCGGAGCCGCGGCCCTGGCACAGGATGCCCTGACTGCGCGCATAACGGACGATGTCGTGGACAGTGAGGAAATAATGCGCGTAGTTGAGCTCGGCGATCAGCGCCAGCTCCTTGTTGAGGACGGCGCGCAGCCTGTCATCGAGATGATCGCCGAAACAGGTCTTGGCGCCGGCCCAGGTCAGATCCGCCAGATGCCCCTGCGCGGTCTTGCCGGGCGGCACCGGCTCGTCGGGATATTGATATTTGAGCTGGTCGAGCGAGAAGACGATGCGGTCGGTGAAGCGGAGCGTCTCGGTGATCGCGTCCGGGTGATCGCGGAACAGCCGCGCCATCTCGTGTCCCGGCTTGAGGTGGCGCTCGGCATTGGCCTGCAGTCTTCGGCCGATGCTCTCGATCGTGGCCTTCTCGCGGATGCAGGTCAGCACGTCCTGCAGCATGCGCTGCTGCGGATGGTGATACAGCACATCGTTGGTGGCGATCAGCGGCACCTTGGCTGATGCCGCCAGGCGCGCCAGCCTCGCCAGCCGGCGGCGGTCGTCGCCGCGATACAGCAGGCTGCCGGCAAGCCACACGCCTTCGGCGGCGCTGTGCTTCAGCCGCGCCAGGATGTTGCCGAGCGCGTCCTCGTCGAAACGATGCGGCGGCATCAGCACCAGGAGCTGGCCGTCAATGAAGTCGAACAGATCCTCGAACGTCAGGCGGCAGTCGCCCTTGGCGACCTTGTCCAGATCGCTGCCGCGCTTGCCGTGGGTGAGCAGCTGGCACAGCCGGCCATACGCCGCGCGATCGCGCGGATAGACCAGGATATCCGGCGTGCCGCAGGTGAACACCAGCCGCGCGCCGTAAAGCAGTTTCGGTTTGTAGCTCAGCCGGTCGTTGTTCAGCTCGCTATAGGCACGCACGATGCCGGCGAGCGTGTTGTGATCGGCGATGCCGATGGCCGTGAGGCCATATTCGGCGGCCTGGTGCACATAATCCTGCGGATGCGAGCCGCCGTGCAGGAAGGAGAAATTGGTGGTGACGCCGATCTCGGCGTAGGGAATCGAAGTCATGGCGGGGCTGCTCGGAAGAGGCAGTACGCCAGCCACCGTCCTTCGAGACGCACGCCTCCGGCGTGCTCCTCAGGACGAGGTCTGAGTGTAAGGCGATATCTCAACCCCTCATGGTGAGGAGCGCCGCTTGCGGCGCGTCTCGAACCATGAGGCCCCGAAGCGGTCATCACCGAATACACATTCTTTCCTGCCCTCATGCGAACAGCCCGTGCATGTACCAGGCGGGCTGCACCGGCAAACCATTCTCCGGCTGCTCAAGCTCGCGGTCGTACAGGCCGTCGCGATACAGCCAGAAGCGGAGGCCGTGCTCGTCCTCGACGCGGAAATAGTCGCGGGTCAGGCCCTGCCCGTCCGGGCGCCACCATTCCATGGCGATGCGCTCGGGGCCTTCGGCGCGCACCACGGCATGCGCGGCGCGGCGCCAGACGAAGCGCGCGGGCGGGCCGTCGGGAACCCCGGCGATGACTTGAATCGCCTCGGGGCGCGCGAACAGCCTTAAGGGACGCAGCGGCGGCTCGCCGTCATGGCGTTCGGGCCAGGCGGCAGTGCTGGTGGCCGCGAGATGGTGCTGCGCCGGCAATGCCATCGCGGCGCGCTCGGGGACGTGGGTGTCGACCGGCAGATGCACGACGACGCGCTTGCCGCCGATGCGCGCGGCGATGCGGTCGATCAGCGCCGACAGTTCGTCATTGTCGTGAACATGCGCGTCGAGGTCGCGCTGCTGCTGCACCACGATTTCGCTGCGGCCGGCCGCGAGGCGGATCATGTCGAAGCCGAAGCCGGGATCGAGCGGATCGCTCAGCGCCTCCAGACGCTCGCGGAACAGCCGGTCGATCACGGCGGCGTCCGTCACCGGCTGGCCGGTGTCGACGGCGATGACGCGCACCAGTCCGTCAGTGCGGAAGAAGCAGGCCTCCAGCCGCCGCGCGCCCTTGCCCTGCTGCACCATGGCCGCCATCAGCATCGTGGCGAGGCTGGAGAGGCTCGCCGCGATCACGGTGTCGGTCGCAATCGGCTCGGCAAAGCGCTTCTCGACGATGTAGTCCGGCGGCACTTTTCGCGGGCTGATCGGCGCATCCGCCTCGCCCAGCGCCTGCGCCAGCACGCGGGTGAAGGCGGCGCCGAACCGGGCGGTGATCTCGTTGCGGCCGCGCGACGCGACGTCGCCGATGGTCTTGAGGCCGGCGCGGCGCAGGCCGAGCGTGATGGCCTCGCTGCCGCCGAGCGCGGCCACCGGCAGGGCCGAGACCGCCGCCGCCTCCTCGCCATCCGGCACGATGCGGCCATGCACCTGCCGGTTCAGCGTGCGCGCACAGACCGCATTGGAGGCGATCGCCGCCGATACGGTGAGGCCATGGGCGGTCAGCGCATCGCACACCGACTGCATCAGCTTCGTCTCGCCGCCGAACAGATGCACGCAGCCGGTGATGTCGAGCGCCAGCCCGTGCGGCGGATCGAGCGCCACCAGCGGCGTGAAGCGGTCGCACCAGTCAGCGATGCTCTCCAGCAGCCTGGCGTCGGCCGCGAGGTCGGCCTCGTGCGCGACGAGGTCGGGACAGACCGCGCGGGCATTCGCCAGGGGCTGGCCGAGCGACACGCCGTGACGCGCGGCCGCCTCGTCCAGCGAATGGATCAGCAGCGCATTGGCGTCCTTGATGACGACGACCTGCGGCTTGCCTTGCTCAAGCGGATCGGCGACGCGGCTCCGCTTGATGCGCTCGATGGGCAGGCGCGGCAGCCACAGGCTGAGGATCCGCCGCCGGTTCGCTGAAACGGCACGCATCGGGCATCCACTCCATGATCCATCGTCCGGTCTGGCCGTGACGGTTGCGAATGAGCTCGGCGTCGAGACGCGGCGCGCCCCACGCCATCCATGGCGCAGCGGGCGGCGACGGCGCGGTGCGCACCCTCCAGCGCGTCTCCGCGGTCGAGGGCTCGGGGTCGGCGGCGACGCGCAGCAGCAGCGCGGTCACGCCGGAGTCCTGCGCCGCCAGGGTCAGCTTGCGGCTGGCCACGAGATCGAGCTTCTGCGTCTCGCCCCACACCTCCAGCATCACAC
>NZ_CAFJ01000544.1 GCF_000239795.1 Bradyrhizobium sp. STM 3809
CATTCGTTGGCGGCGGCGTGGCGGCGGTCGTCGCCGCCGCGCAGGCCGGCCTTGCCGTCGCGCCGCTGGCGCGCCGGATCGCCGCGGCTGGTCTGCTCGATATCGGGCCGACGCTCGGGCTGCCGAAGCTCGGACGGTCGAAGGTCATCCTGCATGCCAAGGTGGGGGACGCCGCGAAGCGCGCGGCGCTGCGCGTCCTGGCCGCGGCGTTCCGAAGCGCTGCGACGTCGAACTGATTGACGGCCATCGAACGTGATGTAGCATAGGTTAACGTTTGGAGCTCAGGAGTCGCGGCTTGAACCGTCTCTTGACCGCAGCTGACGTCGTCAGCGCTGCACCACGGCCGGGCCCGGCGATGACGGGCGACATCGGCCTCGAACCATTGCATCGTCACGCCCTGATCCGTACCTCCAGCGCCGAAGCGCTGCGCGATCTCGCCAGCCGCAAGCTCGGCGCCGAGCGCGTCGATTTCCGAAACGCCGAACGCTTCGAGGCGATCGTCAACCTGATCGAGCTGCAGACCATCGGCCTCGCCTTCGGCACGACGACCTGCGACATGGTCTCCGATCACCGCGCGGCCGACTTCATACGGGTGCAGATCGCCATGAGAGGACGCGCCGTGAGCTGCGCCCGCGGCGAGGCGACCGACGTCAATGAGCATCAGTTCGCGGTCGCGCCGGCCGGCATGCCCTGGCAGATGGCCTGTCAGGGCGGCCATCGCCGGCTGACGCTGCGGCTCGATCCGCAGACGCTGCGGCAGCGGCTCGCAGCGCTGGTCGGCGTGCAGCCGCGCGCCGACTATGCGATCGACCCCGCCATCCCCGCGTCCGATCCCCAGGCCCGCAGCCTGCTTCGGCTGCTCGACTTCCTCACCACCCAGCTGAGCGAGCACGACGCCGCATTTCCCGCAGCCGTGTATCGCGAGCTCGAAGACGCCGTCCACGTCGCCTTCCTCTGCGCCAGCCGGCACCGCTTCCGCGACGCCCTGGTCGATCCCTCGCCGATGCCCGATTTCGGTCTCGTCAAGCGTCTCGAGGACTATATCGAGGCCAATTGGCGCGACTCGATCACGATCGAGCGCCTGGCGGGGGAAGCCGGCGTCAGCGCCCGCTCGATCTTCCGCGTGTTCGAGCGCGTGCGCGGTTACTCGCCGATGGCGTTCGCGAAATCGGTGCGCCTGCGCCGGGCGCATGAGATGTTGCGCTCTGGCGATCCCAGCGTGACCGTGGCAACCGCGGCGGCGGCCTGCAACTTCGCCAATGCCGGGCATTTCGCGCGCTATTACCGCGCCACGTTCGGCGAGCTGCCATCGGCGACGATGGCGCGCGCCGAGCGGAGATGACGCAGGCGCGCGGCTCACAGGATGGACTCGAGCGCGCTGCGCAGGCTCTGGTGCCGAAACACGAAACCGCTCGCCAGCGCCTTGTTCGGCACCACGCGCTGGCCGCCGAGCAGCAGCTCCTCGGCAAAGTCGCCGCCGATCCGGCGCAGCAGCGCCGCCGGCACGCGCAGCAGCGCCGGACGCCGCAGGCAACGCGCGAGCTCGGCCGTAAAGGTGAGATTGCGCACCGGCAGCGGCGCCGTCGCATTGATCGGACCTGCGATGCCGTCGGTCGCAACGACATGCGCGATCAGGCGGATGAGATCGTCACGCTCGATCCACGACATCCATTGCACGCCGGAGCCGAGCGGCCCGCCGAGCCCGAACTCGAACGGCGTCAGCATGCGCGCCAGGATGCCGCCGTCGCGGCCGACGACGAGGCCGATGCGCAGCAGCGCCACGCGCACGCCATGCGCCTCGGCGCTACGCGCCGCCTGCTCCCAGGCCTCGCAGAGGTCGTGGCTGAACGAAGCATGCGACTTCGCGGACTCGGTCAGCGGCTGGTCCTGCCACAGGCCGTACCAGCCGATCGCGGAGCCGTTGACCAGCACCGTGGGCTTGCGCGCGAGCCGCGCGATCAGGGCCACGACCGCCTCGGTCGTGGCAAGCCGCGACTGGACGATCGCAGCACGCTTCGCAGCCGTCCACGGCGCATTGCCGATCGGCTCACCGGCGAGATTCACGATGGCGTCGATACGGGTGTCGGACGCGATCTGATCGAGATTGGTGATCAGCGTCAGTGGCGGCGGCAAGGCGGCGGCGCGGCCGGGATCGCGCACCAGCGCGATGACGTGATGGCCCGCGGCGGTGAGGCTCGCAACGACGCGCGCGCCGATGAAACCGGTCGCGCCCGTCACCAGCACGCTCTGCGCCGGCGGCAGCGCTGCGACCAGCCCGCCGGCATCCGGCTGCGACATCCGCGCGAGACGTGCCACGGCGGCGAAGTCGCGCACGCCGCACAGGCTGGCGCCCACCGCAGCGGCGGCGGCGATCCAGCTCAGCCAGGCCGCATAGGCCGGAAAGATCGCCGACGGCCGCATCGCCCAGTCGATCAGCACGGGGACCAGCAAAATCAGGATGGCGCCGTAGTTGATCGCGAGCAGCGTATGGTTGATGCGCTCGCTCGGCGGCAGCTTGCGGGTCAGGTCCTCCTCGACGAAGTCCGTCAGGGTGATCGCAATCTCCGCGACCAGCACCAGGAGCACGAGTATTGCGAACAGGCCATGCGGCTCGCACCAGCCGAGGACGGCGAACAGCAGCGCATAAAGCAGATTGCGGACGCCGTGCAGCTTCAGCTCGGTCCGCTGCGACGGCCGCCAGGCCAGCCGCTCGGTGAACTCATGGTGATAGAACGTGTCGAACACGCCCATCACCACCTGCAGGGCGATCAGGGACCAGAGCAGCGGCGTCATGGTGCGGACTCCCGGAACGTGGCGCTCTGCCGGATGATCCGGCCGAAGCGGGGATGGACGATCTCGAGCGTGAAGCGGAAGGCGCCGCCGCCGAGATCGGAATGTGTGACGGTGAGATCGCCGGGCGTCAGCCAGGACGGCAGCGGCCAGCGCCGGCCGGCGAATGCAAGCGTGTAGCCGGCACTGTGAAAGGCGAGTGCCCCGTCGCTCACGCAGACGCGCAGGCTCATGCTCAGGCCCCAGCCGAGATACTCTTCGAGCCCGGTCGGCCCGGCGAAGCGCTTGGCCGAGTGAATGACCTGGGGAAAGCCGTGCGGGCGCCCGCAGATGCGCGTCCAGATCTGGCCGCCGCTGGCTGCGTCCTCAGTGACAGCGACGATCATCGGCACGCCGGTGTTCGCCGTGGTCGGCAGCGGGCCGCCGATCAGCCGCGCGGCCTGCGCGAACCAGAAGCCGGCGCGGCTCATCTCGGCCTGATCGATCTCGCCGACATAGACGACGGTGGCGCCTTCGGCGAGCCGCTTGGAGAAGCGGCGCCAAATCGAGACCGGCAGCCGGCCCCAATCCTCCGGCGACAGCAGCGCCCGGAACCTGTGATCGTCGTGAAGCCTGGCGTTGGAGGGCGTTGTTGATCCGAGTTGTCGTAGACTCACCATGACGCCCTCCTCCGACCTAATCGCTGCCGGACCTGGATCGGCCCGACGGCAGCAGATTTGCGATCTTCTCGCCGAGCTTGATCAGCGCGACCAGGCGCGGCCGCGGCACCTTCAGCATCTGCGCGTACCAGCGGTCGACCAGCTCGGTGAACGCCAGCATGTCCTTCAGCCGCTTGGCTGCGACCGCGCTGATCGCGGGATCGGCGGTCGCATCCGCGACGCAGGCGCGCAGCGCCGCGATCGCGGGATCGATCTCGCGCTGCTTGCGACCGGCGGCGATGCGCTGCGCGACCTCCCAGATGTCGGTCTCCGCCTCGAAATGATCGCGACGGTCGCCGAGGATCGGCACCCGCCGGATCAGGTCCCAGGCGAGCAGCTCCTTCAGCGAGTTGGACACGTTGGAGCGCGCCATCCCGAGCGTGTCGGCGATGTCCTCCGCCGTCATCGGCTTGTCGGCGAGATACAGCAGCCCGTGGATCTGGCTCACCGAGCGGTTCACGCCCCACTGGTCGCCCATGTCGCCCCAGTTGAGGATGAAGCGCTCGACGGCAGGCGGAAGTTTTTTCTTGCCGGTTATTTCTGTCATGACAGAAATATCTGACTGATGGAGATGAATGTCAAGAGCGTCGCGCGGTGAACCGGATGGACGATTGGCGAGACGGACATCGAGACCCGCGCTTCGCCCGGCTACGACCGGCCCAGCCCTTGGAACAGGAGCAAGCCATGACGGCATCGGACAAGGCTTTCACCGGATCGATCCCGCAGATCTACGATCAGTTGCTGGTTCCGCTGATCTTCACCCCCTATGCGCAGGATCTGGCCGCCCGCATCACGCGTCACCAGCCGCGCGAGGTGCTGGAGACCGCCGCAGGCACCGGCGTCGTCACCAGAGCGCTGCACGCGCAGCTGCCGCCCGAGGCCCGGATCACCGCCACCGACCTCAACGAGCCCATGCTGATGCAGGCCAGGACGCATCTCGCCGACGCGGATCGCATCAGGTTCCAGCAGGCCGACGCGCTGGCGCTGCCCTTTGCCGATGCGAGCTTCGACGTGCTGACCTGCCAGTTCGGCGTGATGTTCTTCCCCGATCGCATCAAGGGCTATGCCGAGGCCCGCCGCGTGCTACGTCCGGGCGGACGCTTCGTCTTCAATGTCTGGGATCGGATCGAGGACAATGAGTTCGCGCATGTCGTCCACGAGACGCTGCAGCAGATCTTCCCGGACAACCCGCCCCAGTTCTTCACCCGCGCGCCACATGGCTATTTCGACCCGGTGAAGATCCGGGCCGACCTGAGCGAGGCCGGCTTCTCCGATATCATCATCGAGACGCTGCCCCACCGCAGCCGCGCCGCCTCCGCGCAAGAGCCCGCCATCGCCTACTGCCAGGGCACGCCGATGCGCGGCGAGATCGAGTCGCGAGGCGCGCCGGATCTTGCGACCGTGACGCAAGCGGCCGCGGACGCGCTTCGGCAACGGTTCGGCAGTGGACCCGTCGTGGGCCAAATACAGGCGCTGGTGATTTCGGCGCGATGAACGCCGCGACTACACGGTCGCCAAGACAGAGAACTCCTCACCGGGCCGGCGCAGCGCGAGTTGATCGGCGGTGGCCGGCGCGTCCGTCACATCGTCGACCCGCGCAGCGCGCGGTCCCCTCCGGCAAGCCGCGACCATGGCTGCGACATCATCGGGCGGCCCGGCGAACACCGCCTCGACGCTGCCGTCGGTTCGGTTGCGCACCCAGCCGTCGAGATCGTTCAGGATGGCCTGATCTTCGACCCAGGCGCGATAGCCGACGCCCTGAACGCGGCCGCGCACGGTGACGTGGACGATGGCCCGATCGCTCATGACCCCAGCCCCAGGACATCGCGCAGACGGTGCTTCACATCGGCCTCGCGCATGACGCGCGACGTCAGCTCGGCCGACGGAAGACCCTTGAGCTGTTTCGGCGGGGTGCCCTCACGCAAGGCCTTCAGCGTCTCGTAGACAGCCTGCGTCGCCGCGGCGATCGGCGCGTGGCCCTGCAGCGCGATGCGGACGCGGCGGGATGCGAGATAGCCGAGATCGGCCATCTCTTCCGGTGCGCCGCCGAGCACGATCGGCAAGTTGGTGGCCGCAGCGATGGCATCGAGCTGATCACGGGTGCCGATCCCCGTGAAGAACAGCCCGTCGACACCGCAGGCCTCATAGGCCTTGGCGCGCGCAATCGCGTCATCGAGCGAGGTGATGGAGACGGCGCCGGTGCGGCCAAGAATGACCAGCGAGGGATCGCCGCGGCCACCGAGCGCAGCCTTCACCTTGCCGACGCCTTCTTCCAGCGAGATCAGCTGCGGCTTGGCGGCGCCGAACGCCTGCGGCAGCAGCGTGTCCTCGATGGTGAGGCCGGCGGCCCCGGCAGCCTCCAGCTCCTGTACCGTGCGGCGGACGTTCATCGCATTGCCGTAGCCGTGGTCGGCATCGACCAGCACGGGCAGCGCCGCCGCACGCGACATCCGCCGCATCTGCTCGGCGAGCTCGGTGAGCGTGATCAGCGCGATGTCGGGATCGCCGAGAATGGCCAGCGACGCCGCCGAGCCGCCGAACATGCCGAGCGGAAAGCCGAGATCCTCGGCGATGCGGATCGAGATCGCGTCGTAGACGGAGCCGGGGTGGACGCAGCGGTCGCCGGTGAGGATCGTGCGAAGCGCCTCTCGACGCAGACGGAAAGTCATTCCGGGCTCCTCTCTCGGCATTGCGAGGAGCGAAGCGACGAGGCAATCCAGAGTCGCGTGCTGATCCCTGGATTGCTTCGCTTCGCTCGCAATGACGGCGGTTGGACTGACTAGGCGAACTCCAGGATGAGCGCATCGACGGCCAGCGTGGCGCCGGCCGAGGCGTGCACCTTCTTCACCGTGCCGTCCTGCTCGGCGCGCAGCACGTTCTGCATCTTCATGGCCTCGATCACGGCGAGCGTCTCGCCGGCCTTGACCTCCTGGCCTTCGGTCACGGCGATCGAGACCACGAGGCCCGGCATCGGGCACAGCAGCTTCTTGCCGCTGTCGCCGGCGGTGACGACCGGCATCAGCCGCGCCGCGGCGGCTTCGGACTCGGTGTAGACGTAGACCGGCGCCTCGACGCCCTGATGCGCGAGCCGCACGCCGTTCGGGATCGGGCGCGTCTGCACCGCGATCTCGGAGCCGTCGATGGTGCCGTGCCACACCGCATCGCCCGGCTTCCAGTCGGACACGAGCGCATGCGCCGGGCCGACCTTGCCGTCGGCGCCGACGAAGCGGACCGTGATCGCGCCGTTGTCCCTGGTAATGTCGAGCAGGATCTCGTCGCGTCCGAGCCAGACCGCGCGGCGGCCCTGGCGCTTCACCGGACGGCCGATCATCTGCTGCGAGATCTGGCGCTTGCGCTCGCCGAGCACGTGGTCGATCGCCGCTCCCACTGCCGCGAGCCGGCGCGCGATCTCGCCCTCCGGCGCACGCGCGGCAAACCCCTTGGGAAACTCCTCGGCGATGAAGCCGGTCGACAGCCGGCCCTCGCGCCAGCGCGGATGGTTCATCAGCGCCGACAGGAACGGGATGTTGTGGCGGATGCCGTCGACGTAGAACGCGTCGAGCGCGGTGGACTGCGCCTCGATCGCGGCGGCGCGCGACGGCGCGTGGGTGACCAGCTTGGCGATCATCGGATCGTAGTAGATCGAGATCTCGCCGCCCTCCTGCACGCCGGTGTCGTTGCGCACGGTGACGCCGTCAGCCTTGCTCTCGGCCGGCGGCCGGTACTTCACGAGGCGGCCGATCGAGGGGAGGAAGTTGCGGAACGGATCTTCCGCGTAGACGCGGGATTCGACCGCCCAGCCGGTGAGCGTCACGTCCTTCTGCGCCAGAGCCAGCTTCTCGCCGGCGGCGACGCGGATCATCTGCTCGACGAGATCGATGCCGGTGACGAGCTCGGTGACGGGATGCTCGACCTGCAGGCGGGTGTTCATCTCCAGGAAGTAGAAGCTCTTGTCCTGGCCGGCGACGAACTCCACCGTGCCGGCGGAGTCGTAGTTCACGGCCTTGGCGAGCGCGACCGCCTGCTCACCCATCTTGCGCCGCGTCGCCTCGTCGAGCAGCGGCGACGGCGCCTCTTCGATGACCTTCTGGTTGCGGCGCTGGATCGAGCATTCGCGCTCGCCGAGATAGATCACGTTGCCATGCTTGTCGCCGAGCACCTGGATCTCGATATGGCGCGGATCGACGATGAACTTCTCGATGAAGACGCGGTCGTCGCCGAACGACGCCTTGGCCTCCGCCTTCGCGAGGTTGAATCCCTCCGCCACCTCGGACGTCGAATGCGCGATGCGCATGCCCTTGCCGCCGCCGCCGGCGGAGGCCTTGATCATCACGGGGTAGCCGATCTCGTCGGCGATGCGCACGGCATGCTTGTCGTCCTCGATGACGCCGAGGAAACCGGGCACGGTCGAGACCTTGGCCTTGGCCGCGGCCTTCTTGGATTCGATCTTGTCGCCCATCGCGGCGATCGCGCCGGGGTTGGGGCCGATGAAGACGATGCCATTCTCGGCCAGCGCGCGCGGAAACGCCTCGCGCTCGGACAGGAAGCCATAGCCGGGATGCACGGCCTGCGCGCCAGTCTTCTTGCAGGCCTCCACGATGCGGTCGATCAGGAGATAGCTCTCGGCGGCGGCGGGCGGGCCGATCAGCACGGCATCGTCGGCCATCTCGACATGCAGCGCATCGCGATCGGCTTCCGAATAGACCGCAACGGTCCTGATTCCCATGCGGCGGGCGGTCTTGATGACCCGGCAGGCGATCTCGCCGCGGTTCGCGATCAGAATGGTCTTGAACATGTTTTTTCTTGATACCTTTGGGCGGGCTCCCCGCTCACGGCACAGGCGCGACCTCCGCGAGCTTAGCGGTTCGTCTATAGCAAAATCGCCCGCGCGCAACCCGACTCTCGGCGCGTCCGGCCGCATGGGCAGGCATGCCAGCCGCACGTCGTGCCGTCAGCCGGAATAGCTGTGGAAACGTCCCCGCGTGTAGGCGTGCGACACCGCTTTCATCAGCTCGGTGACCTCGGTCTCGAGATAATCGTTCGCAACAATCAACGCGCGAATGGTCGCCCTGAGGTCACCACCGCAGGCTGCGATCGCCTGGTCCACGGCTTCGTCCAGCGCCGCGTCCTCGGGCTGCCTGGGGGTGGCATGCGATTCAGCTGGCATGGCGTGCTGGCAATCCCTCGGCTCAGGTCATGCCGCTATGTTCACTTTATGTTCTCAGGAGTCAAGGCGGATCACGCCGCCCCGACCTGCTCCTGCTGTTCGACGTCCGAAGCGTCCGGCGCCAGGGCCACCGGGGCCGCCGGAGCACCCTGCCGCACCAGGTCGTGAATGAAGCCGAGCTTCTTGATGACCGGCGGGGTCAGGATGAACGGATACAGGTCGCGGCCGCCCATCGCCCGGGCCACGCTGTTCATGGCGAAGGTGAAGGGCAGCCAGGCGTTGACGATGAGGTCGAAATCATCGCTGACATAGGGGTCGAAGGTGACGCGCGCCGTCAACCCGCCGATCTGGTCCGCCGGCGGGTCGATCTCGATGCCGAACTCGGACGCCATCTCCAGCGTATCGACGATGTGCAGATAGTGCGCCCAGGTCTCGGCGAAGTCCTCCCAGGGATGGGTGGTCGCATAGGCCGAGACGTAATTGTCCTGCCAGTTGGCCGGTGCGCCCTCGTCGTAGTGGCGCTTCAGCGCCTCGCCATAATCCTGCGAATCGTCGCCGAACACCGCGCGGCATTGCTCGAGCCGCCCGGCATCGCGCACCAGCACATCCCAGAAATAATGCCCGACCTCGTGGCGGAAATGACCAAGCAGCGTCCGATACGGCTCGTCCATCTCCAGCCGGCGCCGTTCGCGCTCGATATCGTCGGCCTCGGCGAGCGCGATCGTGATCAAGCCGTTATCGTGACCGGTCATCACCTTCTGCTGGCCAGCCGGATCATCAGCGAGGAAGTTGAAGATCAGCCCATGCTCCGGGTCTTCAAGACGCGTTCTCACCGGCAGCTTCCAGCGGATCAGCGAGTAGAACAGCCGGTGCTTGGCCACCTCCAGCTCGCGCCAGCTGGCAAGCTGCGCCGGATCGGACAGATTGGGAATGGTGCCATTGTGCCGGCAGGCGCGACAGAAGCCCGCGGTCTCGCCGGCCTCGAGCAGCCAATTGCACGCGTCGTGCTCGGCATTGGCGCAGAAGAACCGCCCTTCCCCACCATCGGCCAAGGTCCGGACGCCTTCGCCGGCCGGCTCGATCGCCGAGAGCGTCTGACGCTCCGGCATGAAGGCCAGCTGGTGGCCGCAGCGGCCGCAGCTGCGATTCTCGAAATACAGGATATTCCTGCAGGCCTGACAGACGAAGAGCTTCACGGCATGGACCTACGCGTTGCGGTGTCTAGCGCCTGACGACGCTTGACAGTAACAGTCCGTTCCGGGGATGCGGAACTTTTTATCCGCCTCCACGTTTTCGTTCTGCGGGCGTTTGCCCGCCTCAATTGCTGGCCAATTTGCTGTCTTTGAACCCGATGTCGCCACGCTTCCGAACACCTGCGGTGAAAGTCTCCGGCGACCGCTTGCCCTTCCAGTGCAGGTCAGCATGAACAGCGCGGATGCTTCACGAGACGAGATCTTCCCGGAAGCTGCAGGCGCGGCCGAGCTGCGCCAGCACATCGAGGAGATCGCGCGCGATCGCGATCAGGCCTATCGCGCGCTGCAGGAGCGCGAGGCGGAATTGGCGCGGATCCAGCGGATCGGCCGCGTCGGCGGCGTCGAGGTCGATCTTCGCGAGGGGTTTCGCAACCGCCGCTCCCCGGAATATCTGATCATTCACGGCCTGCCGCCCGAAGCCGCCAACGAGACCCACGAGGATTGGGTCCAGCGCGTTCATCCCGAGGACCGCGCCAAGGCGGAGCAGGATTTCATCGCAGCGGTGAAGAGCGAGCAGGAAGACTATACCACAGAATACCGGATCGTCCGCCCGAACGACGGCGATATCCGCTGGATCAGGGTCATCGCGCGCATCGAGCGCGACTGGAACGGCCGCGCCATCCGGCTGGTCGGCGCCCATATCGACGTCACCGACCAGATGCTGGCGCAGGCCAAGCTGCGCGAGAGCGAACAGCGCTTCCGACTGATCGCCGACAGCGCGCCGGTGCCGATCTGGGTGACGAAGCTCGATCGCTCCCGCTCCTTCGTCAACCGCGCCTATATCGATTTTCTCGGCCTGCCCCGCGACGAGGCGCTTGCCTTCGACTGGCGCAATGCAGTGCACCCCGACGACCTGCCGCGCATCCGGGCGCAGCAGCAGTCGGGCGAATGCTCGCTGAAGCCCTTCTTCCTGGAGGCGCGCTATCGCCGTGCCGACGGCGAATGGCGCTGGCTGCGCTCCGAATCGCAGCCGCGCTGGGATGCCGACGGGCGGCACATCGGCTTCATCGGGGTCGCTCACGATGTGACGGCTGCCAAGCAGGGCGAGATCGAGCTGCGCCGGATGAACGAAACGCTGGAGGAGCGGATCCGCGACCGCACCGCGCAGCTCGCCGCCAACGAAGCGCGGATGCGCGCGATCTTCGACACCAGCAATCAGTACCAGGCCATTCTGGACATCGAAGGCCGCATCACCCACGCCAACCGCATCGCCGTCATGGGCATGCGCGCGGGTGGCGTGGATGTCATCGGCCAGGCGCTCTGGGACGCGCCATGGTTCGCCGACACGACGGGCGTCAGCGAAATGCTGCGCAAGGCATTCGCGCGCGTGCTGGGCGGCGACAGCTTCCGCACCGAAGTGCGGCTCGAATTTGCCAATGGCGACCGCCATTTCGAGCTGTCGATGCGGCCTTTGTTCGACCAGCATGAAGCGATCATGGGCGCGGTCGCCGAGGCCGTGGACATCACCGAGCGTATCCAGGGCGAGGAGCTGCTGCGGCAATCGCAGAAGATGGAGGCGGTCGGCCAGCTCACCGGGGGGGTCGCGCACGACTTCAACAACCTGCTGACGATCATCCGCTCCGCCACCGACTTCCTGCGCCGCCGCGATCTGCCGGAAGAGCGGCGCCGGCGCTATGTCGATGCGATTTCCGAGACGGTCGAGCGCGCCTCCAAGCTGACGGGGCAGTTGCTGGCCTTTGCGCGGCGGCAGCCGTTGACGCCGCAGGTGTTCAATGTCGGCGAGCAGGTCGAGAACGTCGTGCAGTTGATCCGTCCGCTGGTCGGCAGCCGCATTCAGATCCAGCCGGCCGTCGAGGACGCGAAGCTGTTCACGCTTGCCGATGTCGCGCAATTCCAGACGGCGCTGATCAACCTCGCCGTCAACGCGCGCGACGCCATGAACGGCGAAGGACGGTTGACGATCGGCGTCAAGCGGACAGACAACATCCCGTCGCTGCGCGGCCAGAGCATGCGTCCCGGCGCCTTCATCGCAATCTCGGTGACGGACACCGGCGCCGGCATCGCGCCCCAGAACATCAACGCGATCTTCGAGCCGTTCTTCACCACCAAGGAAGTCGGCAAGGGCACCGGGCTCGGCCTCAGCCAGGCGTTCGGCTTCGCCAAGCAGTCCGAAGGCGACATCGCGGTCGACAGCCGGCTCGGCCACGGTGCGACCTTCACGATCTACCTGCCGCAGGCCACGCCGCCGCAATCCGGCGCCGAAGCGGGGGTCAGCAGGGTCGAGCCCGCCACCATCGGCCGCGGCTATCGCGTGCTGGTGGTCGAGGACAATGACGAGGTCGGGCAATTCTCGACCGAGCTGCTCGAGGACCTCGGCTACGTCACGCGCCGCGTGGCGAACGCGGCCGATGCGCTCGCCATCCTCGCGGACAACGAGTTCGCGGTCGACCTCGTGTTTTCCGACGTCATCATGCCCGGCATCAACGGCCTCGAGCTCGCCGGCATCATTCGCGACCGCTATCCCGGCCTGCCGGTGGTGCTCACCTCCGGCTACAGCCACGTGCTGGCCGAGAACGCCCATCACGGCTTCGAGCTGATCAAGAAACCCTATTCGGTGGAATCGCTGTCGCGCATCCTGCGCAAGGCCATGGCCGAGAAGGCGCCGCTGCCGCGGTGAAGCGGGCCGCGGGAACCAAAATCTCAATTCAGGCGTTCTGGTCCGCGAACCAGATGCGGTGATCGGCGACACGCGTCCCGATGCATCCTCACCATTCCCGGGTCATTGCGGACCAATCGATGCGCTCCCTACGCTCGCGGCTGTCGGCGCTCTGGCTCATGCTGGCGCTATCAGGCGCGGCGACGGCCTATCTCCTCGTCGAGTCGTTCCAGCAGTCGTCCGAGGCACGCGTAGGGCGGGCGCAGGATCTGGTCGTGCGCGGCTGCCGCGACATTGCCGACCGTTATCAGTTCTTCGTCTCGGGCTGGCGCGGCGCGCCGATCGATGATCGCATCAAGCACGATCTCATTCCCGTGGTGCAGTCCGCCTTGGCCGCCTCGCCCGGCGTCGAGGGCGGCATCTGGCAGGCCGAGCATGGTTCGCTCGCCTATGCCTATCCGACCTACGAGGGCACGGGCCCGAAGACCGATCTTCCCGCCGCCGAGCTCAGTGTCATCCAGCAGGTCAACGCCAGCGCCGAACGCAGCGGCCACCCCGCGACGACTGAAAATGCCGGACGCTCGCAGACCCTGATCGTCCACGCCTGCCCGCTGCGTGGTCCGCTGCAGAACGTCACGGCGTGGACGATGACGCGCGCCGCTACCGCCGAGGGTCCGGCCTACACGCATCTGCTGACGGGTCTTTCCGTCCTGGCGCTCACCCTGCTCGGCTCGGCGATCTGGCTGGCCTTCATCCTGGCCTCATGGTCGCGCCGCATCGCGATGATCGAGAGCGCGCTCGGCGCTTCGACCGCGGCCGCCGACCTGCCGCAACTGCCGCGCACCGGCGCCCGCGAGCTCGACCGCCTCGTCGATGCCGTCAACGACGCCGGCAACAGGCTCGCGGCGGAGCGCGAGCGCGCGACCGCGGCCGAACGGCTCGCCGCGGTGGGCCGGCTGTCGGCGAACCTCGCCCACGAGATCCGCAATCCGATCGCAGCGATGCGGCTGAAGGCCGAGAATGCCCTCGCCTCGCCCGATCCCGCGCGCAAGAGCGGGGCGCTCGAAGCAATCCTGCAGCAGGTCGCGCGGCTCGACGCGCTGCTGCGCGATCTGCTCGCGATGACTCACGCGAGCCGACCCGCCACACGCCCCGTCGATCTCGCAGGCTTCCTGCAAACGACGATCGAGACGCATCGCGAACTGGCCGCGCGTCGCGGCCTGAGGCTGCGCATGGTCGTCCCCTCCTCCGCTGAAGCGGCCTGCTTCGATCCCGCCCAGATGCAGCGTGCGCTCGACAATCTGATCCTCAACGCGATCCAGAATACGCCCGAGGGCGGCGAGATCGTGCTGGCCGCCGAAATCCATGATGCGCGCCTGCTGTTCCGCGTCACCGACAGCGGCCAGGGCATCGACGCCGGCATCAGGAATCGTCTGTTCGAACCATTCGTCAGCACGCGCGCCGACGGCACCGGCCTCGGCCTCGCCATCGTGCGCGAGATTGCCCGCGCCCATCGCGGCGAGGCGAGACTTGCCCCTGTCAGCACCGGCACCAGCGTCGAGATTTCCTTGCCATGGCCACCATCCTGATCGTCGACGACGATGCCGCACTGCGCGACGGCCTTGCGGAAACGGTGACGGATCTCGGTCATCGGGCCCAGACCGCCGCCTCCGGCCGCGAGGCGATCGGCATGGTCTCGGCCGATGTCGACGCGATCCTGCTCGATCTGCGCATGCCGGGGATCGACGGCATCGAAACCCTGCGCCGCATCCAGGACGGTGGCGACGCGCCGCCGGTGATCGTGCTGACGGCCTATGCGAGCCCGGAGAACACCATCGAGGCGATGCGGCTCGGCGCCTTCGATCACCTGGTGAAGCCGATCGGCCGCGACGCGCTGCGCGAGCTGATCGAGCGGCTGCCGCCACGGGTCCATCCGCAGCAGGACGGTCGCGGCACAGAGGATGGCGGCCTGATCGGCACAAGCGAGGCGATGCGGCGTGTGCAGAAGACGATCGGTCTCGCTGCCGATTCCGAGGCGACCGTGCTGATCCGCGGCGAGACCGGTACGGGCAAGGAGCTGGTCGCGCGCGCGCTCCATGTCCACAGCCGGCGCAGCGCGAACCCGTTCATCGCGGTGAACTGCGCGGCGATCCCACAGGATCTGCTGGAAAGCGAAATGTTCGGTCACGTGAAGGGCTCGTTCACCGGCGCGACCTCCGACCGGTCCGGCGCCTTCCGCGATGCCGGCGCGGGCACGCTGTTCCTCGACGAGATCGGCGACATGCCGCTTGCGATGCAGGCCAAGATCCTGCGCGCGCTGCAGGAGCGCATCATCACGCCGGTCGGCGGCAAGCCGGTGAGAGTGGCCGCGCGCGTCGTCGTCGCCACGCATCGCGATCTCGCCAGTCAGGTGGCGAGCGGCGCCTTCCGCGAGGACCTCTATTATCGGCTGAACGTGATCCCGATCGAGCTGCCGCCGCTGCGCGAGCGCAGCGAGGACATCCTGCCGCTCGCCCATCACTTTCTCGCGCAGAGCTCGGATGGCCGTTCGCGACCGCGGCTGAGCGAAGCTGCCGGCGACAAGCTGGTTCATGCGCCTTGGCCCGGCAATGTGCGCGAGCTGCGGAACGTGATCGAGCGCGCCTGCGTGCTGACGCGCGGCGGCCTGATCGATGCCGACGACATCGACGTCACAACAGCCCCGATCGACGCGGAGATCGAGACTGCATCGGATCTGCCGACTGCCGTCGCGCGACTGGAGGAACGGCTGATCCGTCGTGCGCTCGTGGACTGCGGCGGCAATCGCACCGAGGCGGCGCGGCAGCTCAACATCAATCGACAGCTGCTCTACACCAAGATGCAGCGCTACGGTCTGGGCGAAGAGGCGTCAGGAAATCTGACACGCGCCGTCGGGAAAGACGACGCCTAGCCCGTCTCGCGATCATGCAACCCGTTGATTTCTCGTGATCTCGCAACTGGCACGGCCGTTGCGAAACCGATCGCGTCACCAACCTCGACAAGGAGTTCCAGGATGACGCGAAAGATGACGCCGATCGCGACCGTGCTCGCGCTCGCCGCCGCGGGCCTCGGCAGCGCCTCCGCGCAAGGGCCGCTCACCGGGTCCGATGCGACATGGGATGCATCGCAGCTGCCGGAGACGCGCGGCATCGTCAAGCAGTACACGCTGACGCCGCGCGGCGACGTCGACGGGCTGATCCTCAACGACGGCACCGAAGTGAAGCTGCCGCCACATCTGACCGCGCAGATCGTGTTCACGATCAAGCCGGGTGATGGCGTCTCGGTGCGCGGCCTGCGCGCCCGCGCGCTGCCGCTGGTCGATGCCAGCCAGGTCACCAACATCGCGACCGGCAAGAGCGTGGTCGACAATGGCCCGCCCGACGGTCCCGGCCGGCGCGGCAGCGATCAGACCATCAGCGGACGCATCGCCACGCTGCTGCATGGCAAGCGCGGCGAGGTCAACGGCGCTGTGCTCGACGACGGCACCGAGCTGCGGCTGCCGCCGCCGGAGGCGGAGCGCCTCGCCGACACCCTGCGCGTGGGTCAGACGATCTCGGTGCGCGGCGACCTGCTGGAGACCGCGCTCGGCAAGCTCGTCGACGTCAGGGCGATCGGCACCACGCCGGACAAGTTGACGGAGATCGAAGGCCCTCCGCCGCCGCGCGGCCCGAAGGGCGGCCCGGACAGGCTCGGACCACCGCCGCCGCCTCCGCCGCGCGGCTGATGGCGTTCGCTTCGAACGCCCAGGGGGTCGCGGGCGGTCGGGGCCTCATGGGGTCGAGACGCGCCGCGCGCGGCGCTCCTCACCATGAGGGTCTCGAATCCGCCCGGACTTCAGACCTCGTCCTGAGGAGCACGCCGCAGGCGTGCGTCTCGAAGGACGGCAACGAGGCATGGTCGATCACTTGGTCAGTCGAACTGCGGTGGCCGGCCTCGATCTCAAACGTTGAACACAAAGGAGACCATCATGCATTGGATCGACCCTGACAGCCTGCCGGCGGTGACCGGCATCCTCGAGCGCTTCGTGCTCAATCCTCACGGCGAGGTCGACGGCTTCGTCATGCGCGCGGGCGACAAGGATGTGCTCGTCCATACCCCTCCGCACATGGAGGCGGAGCTCACGCGTCACATCAAGGCCGGGGAGACGGTCGGCGTGCACGCGGTGAAGCCGCGCGGCGCGGATCTGCTCGCCGCCGTGGCGGTGGTCGCGGCGAACGGACTGGGGATCATCGACCACGGACCGGACGACGAGCGCGAGCATCCCGATCACGAGCACCACAAGATGGACGCGGAAGGCACGGTGCGGCTGTCGCTGTTCGGGCCGAAGGGCGAGCTGCGCGGCGCCCTGCTCGCTGACGGCACCGTCGTCCGGATCGGGCCGAAGGAAGCCAAGGACGTCGCCGACCTGCTGGCGCCGAAGGCCACGCTCGCCGTGCGCGGCGACGGCATCGACACCCGCTTCGGCCGCGTCATTCATGCCCGCGAGGCCGGCGCGAGCCTGACGGCGCTCAAGCCGCTCAGGCACGGAAAGCCCGAGCCGAAGCACGCCGATGGTCCCAAGCACGGGCCGAAGCATAAGCACGGGCCGAAACACGGACCGAAGCCCGATCACGCCCGCGCGTGATCGCCTGCGCCCGTCATCGCAAGCAGCCGAGGCCGAACGCATGTCCCAGGATGAAACCACCACGCGCCGCGCGGGCCGCGCGCTCGACGCCGCCAATTTCTTCCTGGCCGACGTGCGCGACGGCCTCGGCCCCTATCTCGCGATCTATCTGCTGACCGAGCAGAAATGGGACGAGGCCTCGATCGGCGTGGTGATGTCGCTCGCGACGATCGCGGGCATCGTCGCCCAGACGCCGGCCGGCGCGCTGGTCGATGCCATCAGGGCCAAGCGCATGATCATGATCGCGGCCGCGATCATCGTGACGGCAGCGTCATTGACGCTGCCGCTGATGTCGAGCTTCTGGCCGGTCGCAATCTCGCAGAGCATCGCCAATGCGGCCGGCGTGATCTTCGCGCCGGCCATCGCGGCGGTGTCGCTCGGCATCGTCGGCGCCCGGGCCTTCACCGCGCGGATCGGGCGCAACGAGACCTTCAACCATGCCGGCAATGCGGTCGGCGCGGTGATCGCGGGGGCGGCCGCCTACGCACTCGGACCTTCCGCCGTGTTCTACCTGATGGCGTTGACCTCTGCCGGCAGCCTCGTCAGCGTGCTCGCCATTCCCGAGCGCGCCATCGACCATGACGTCGCGCGCGGCCTGTCCCGGCGGAAGCCGAGCGAACCGGCAGAGCGTGGCGAGCAACCCTCCGGCCTCGGCATCCTCCTCACCTGCCGTCCGCTGCTCATTTTCGCGATCTGCGTCGCGCTGTTTCACCTGGCCAATGCGGCGATGCTGCCGCTGGTCGGTCAGAAGCTCGCCTTGCAGGACAAGAATCTCGGCACCAGCCTGATGTCGGCCTGCATTGCCGCGGCGCAGCTCGTGATGGTGCCGATGGCGCTTCTGGTCGGCGCCCGCGCCGACCGCTGGGGCCACAAGCGCTTCTTCCTGGCGGCGCTCCTGATCCTGCCGCTGCGCGCGGTGCTCTATACGCTGTCGGACGACAAGGCGTGGCTGGTCGGCGTGCAGCTGCTCGACGGGGTCGGCGCCGGCATCTTCGGCGCGATCATGCCGGTCATCGTCGCCGACCTGATGCGCGGAACCGGCCGGTTCAACGTCGCGCAAGGAGCGGTCATCACGGCGCAGAGCATTGGCGCCGCGCTCTCCACCGCGATGGCCGGCCTCGTCGTGGTCCATGGCGGCTACAGCGCCGCGTTCCTGGTGCTCGGCGCAACGGCGGCGATCGCCGTCGTCGTGTGCTGGCTGCTGCTGCCCGAGACCGGCGGCACGGAGGCCGCACGCCCGGACGCGGCCACCGCGCCCGCTATCCCCGCCGAATGATTTGCTCTAACGATCCCCGATCATGCTCGCACACCCGACCTTCATCACTTACGCCATCATCATCACCGCCACCGCCGGCGTCATCATCCGCCCCTTCCGGCTGCCCGAAGCGATCTGGGCCGTGGCCGGCGCGATCCTGCTGGTCGCACTCGGCCTGCTGCCGGCGACGGATGCGCTCGCCGGCATCCGCAAGGGCGTCGACGTCTATCTGTTCCTGATCGGCATGATGCTGATCGCCGAGCTCGCCCGCCGCGAGGGGCTGTTCGACTATCTCGCCGCCTACGCGGTGGAGCATGCCCGCGGCTCGCCGCAGCTGCTGTTCCTGCTGGTCTATGCGGTCGGCACGCTGGTCACCGTGCTGCTCTCCAACGACGCCACCGCGATCGTGTTGACGCCGGCCGTCTATGCCGCGACGCGCGCCGCCGGCGCCTCGCCGCTGCCCTATCTCTTTGTCTGCGCCTTCATCGCCAACGCCGCGAGCTTCGTGCTGCCGATCTCCAACCCGGCCAATCTGGTGGTGTTCGGCGAGCGCATGCCGCACCTGAGCGAGTGGCTGCGCCAGTTCACCCTGCCCTCGATCGCGGCCATCGCCCTGACCTATGTCGCGCTGTGGCTGACCCAGCGCCGTGCGCTGAGCGACGAGACGCTGCGCACCGATGTCGACAAGCCGCATCTCAGCCGCGAGGGCCGGCTCGCAGCGATGGGCATCATCGCCATCGCCGCCGTGCTGCTGACCGCCTCGGCACTCGACATCCAGCTGGGCTTGCCGACCTTCGTCTGCGGCGTGGTGACGGCGGCGGCGATCCTGCTCGTCAGCCGGCAGTCGCCCTGGCCGATCGTCAATGGCGTCTCCTGGGGCGTGCTGCCGCTGGTCGGCGGGCTGTTCGTGATGGTCGAGGGATTGAGCCGCGCCGGCGCGATCGGCCAGCTCAGCGCCTGGCTGCATCAGGGCGTCGCCAGCTCGCCGGCCGGCACGGCCTGGGCCGCGGGCCTGATCACGGCGGTCGCCGACAACATCGCCAACAATCTGCCGGTCGGCCTGGTCGCGGGCTCGGTCGCGGCCAGCGATCACCTGCCGCAACAGGTCATCCGGGCGATCCTGATCGGCGTCGATCTCGGGCCGAACATCTCGGTGACGGGCTCGCTCGCCACCATCCTCTGGCTCACCGCGCTGCGGCGCGAGAAGATCGAGGTGTCGGCCTGGCAGTTCCTGAAGATCGGACTCGTGGCGACGCCGCCCGCGCTGCTGGCAGCGCTGGCGGCGGCGATCCTGTCCTAGAGATCGGATCGATCAGGCGGCGGCTTCGTAATTGACCTCGCTCTCGGCGACCTTGGTCAGCAGGTCGTCGGTCTTCTTCTCCTCGTTGAGCGTCTGGTCGAGCAGCTTGACGGCCTGCTTGAGGTCGAGCTTGTTGGCCCAGGATTTCAACGTGCCATAGCGCGAGATCTCGTAGTGCTCGACCGCCTGCGCGGCGGCGAGCAGGCCGGCATCGAGCGCCGCCGTGCCCTTGTACTCCGTCATGATCTCCTTGCCCTCGTCGATGATGCCCTCGATCGCATCGCAACGCTTGCCGCGGGCGGGCTTGCCGAGCAGCTCGAAGATCTGCTCCAGGCGCTCGATCTGGCCTTCGGTCTCCTCCTGGTGCTTCTCGAACGCCGCCGACAGCTTCTCCGACTGCGCCGCCTTGGCCATCTTCGGCAGGGTCTTCAGGATCTGCTTCTCGGCGTAGTAGATGTCCTTGAGCGTGTCGAGGAAGAGTTCGTTGAGGTCTTTCTCTGCAGGCATGGTGTGCTCCCTGGTTGTTGCGAGCCGACAACCGGAAAGCCACACCCAGGTTCCTGCCACCGACTACCGCCGGACGAAAATCCTGTCCGAAGCCGCATCGGTGGCTCCGCGAGCCTCTTGTAACAAAACCGTCACCCGGCAAAACTAAAGCTCTTCCCTGCGGCGAGACGCCGCGATTCCGATGATTGTCTTCAGGAGTTTTCAATGCGCCGCCCGCTCGTGCTGCTGTGCGCCGGACTGACCCTCTTGTCGTCCAGTGCCGCATTTGCGCAGAACGCCACGCCCCGTAACCTGATCCTGTTCATTCCCGACGGCCTGCGCGCGGCGAAGGTGACGCCGGAGACCGCGCCGGCCATGGCCGCCGTCCGCGACAAGGGCGTCAATTTCAAGAACTCGCACTCGCTGTTTCCGACCTTCACCATGGCCAACGGCTCGGCGATGGCGACCGGCCACTACCTCGGCGACACCGGCACGTTCTCGAACACGATCTTCACCGGCTACACCTCGGTCCCGGCCGGCGACACCGTGGTGCCGTTCATCGAGAACGACGCCGTGCTCGGCGACATCGACGAGCATTTCAACGGCGACTACCTCAACGAGGACACGATCCTGAAGCTCGCCCGCAAGGCCGGCTATTCCACCGCCGCGATCGGCAAGCTCGGTCCGACCTATCTGTTCGACCACACCGGCTGCCCCTGCAAGCCCGGCGCGACCTCCTCGATCGTGATCGACGATTCCACCGGCGGCAAGGCCGGCGTGCCCATCACCGACGAGATCAAGGACGCGCTGACCAAGGCCGGCCTGCCGCTGGCGACGCCGTCGCGCGGCGACAACGGCAAGGCGGGCGACGCCAAGACGCCGGGCACGACCTCGGCCAACGTCGCCCAGCAGGCCTACATGGTCGACGTCGCCACCAAGGTGGTGCTGCCGATGTTCAAGGCGCGCAACAAGCCGTTCGTGCTGGTGTTCTGGTCGCGCGACCCCGACGGCAGCCAGCACAATCAGGGTGACAGCCTCAACACCATCACCCCGGGCATCAACGGCCCGACCTCGATGGCCAGCATCAAGAACGCGGACGACAACCTTGCGTCGCTGCGCAAGGCGCTCGACGATCTCGGCCTGTCTGCGTCGACCAACATCATGGTCCAGGCCGACCATGGCTTCTCGACCATCTCCAAGGAGAGCAAGACCTCGCCCTCGGCCAAGGTCAGCTATGACGACACGCCGAAGGATTTCCTGCCGATGGGCTTCCTGGCGCTCGACCTCGCCAAGGCGCTCGACCTGCCGCTGTTCGATCCCAACGACAAGAACGCCGCGGTGCCCGAGGGCAAGCATCCCAAGGCCGGCAACGGCGTGCTCGGCAAGGATCCGACCAAGCCCGATCTCGTCGTCGCCACCAATGGCGGCTCCGACCTGATCTACCTGCCGAAGGGCGACAGGAAGCTGGCGCAGCGGACCGTCAAGGCGCTGCTGGCGCAGGACTACGTCTCCGGCATCTTCGTCGACGACAAGCTCGGCGAGATCCCCGGCACCTTGCCGCTGTCGGAGATCAACCTGCAGGGCAAGGCGGTCACGCCGCATCCGGCGATCGTCGTCAACTTCCGCTCCTACGTCGCATCCGGCTGCGACCAGCCGACCAACTGCCAGGTCGAGGTCGCCGACACCGTGCTGCGCCAGGGCCAGGGCATGCACGGCTCGTTCGGCCGCGGCGACACCTACAACTTCATGGCCGCGATCGGCCCCGACTTCAAGGCGGGCTTCGTCGATCCCCTGCCCGTCAGCAACGCCGACGTCGGCGCCACAGCCGCCAGGCTGCTCGACCTCAAGGTCGCGCCGAAGGGCAGGCTCGTGGGCCGCGTGATGACGGAAGCGATGCCGAACGGCGCGACGCCGAAGGCCACGACCGATGTCATCAAGTCCGACCCGGCCGGTGGCCTGCGCACGGTGCTGAAGCTGCAGCGCGTTGGCAGCCAGCGCTATTTCGACGCCGCAGGCTTCCCCGGCCGCACGGTCGGGCTGGATGACGAGGCGAAGAAGACGGCGGCGAAGTAGTCAGATAACGCCAGCGTTCTTTGCGATCACCAGAGTGCCCCGCGAGAGCTGGGCACTTCTGTTTCGACGAGAAGCCCCTCTCTCGGACCGTCATTCCGGGGCACGCGAAGCGTGAGCCCGGAATCCATAACCCCGAGCGTTGATGTGGCGAAGACATGCGCCACAGCCATCTCGCGCCACACGCCGGGCTGTGGCTATGGATTCCGGGCTCGCGCTCGGCGCGCCCCGGAATGACGGCGGAGAGAGAAGGTGTAGCCCGGGTGAGCGCAGCGACACCCGGGAACACTGTCCCCGCATGTCGCTTCGCTCATGCGGGCTACGCTTCCCAAGAGAGTCACCACTCCGTCCACGTCATTGCGAGCGCAGCGAAGCAATCCAGAGTCCCGTCCACTACTCTGGATTGCTTCGCTGCGCTCGCAATGACGCGCGGAGACGTCTCGCCCTTCACGATGAACTCACCGCGCGACATCCAGCGTGACGCGAACCTCGATCGTCTTGCCGTTGCGGAGCATGCGCAGCACGACGCGATCGCCGGGGTTCTTGGTTTCCAGCGCGCGCGTCATGTCGTCAGGCGAGTCCACCGCCTGCCCGTCGACCGCCACTACCACGTCGCCCAGCGCGAAGCCGCCGTCGCGCGTGAGCCGCGCCGGGATCAGCCCGGCCTTCTCGGCCGCGGAGTCCTGTTCCACATCCAGCACGAACACGCCGGACAGGCCGAGGCGCGCGGCGAGCGCCTCGTTGGCTTTTGCATCCGTCCTGATCCCCAGGCTCGGGCTGACATAGCGGCCGCTCGCGATCAGCCGCGGCACGATGCGGTTGACCTTGTCGACCGGCACCGCGAAGCCGATGCCGGCGGAGGCGCCGGACGGGCTGTAGATCGCGGTGTTGACGCCGATCAGCCGTCCTGCGCTGTCGAGCAGCGGGCCGCCGGAATTGCCGGGATTGATGGCGGCATCGGTCTGGATCAGCCCGTTCAAGGTCCGCTCCTGCGTGACCTGCAGATTGCGGTTGAGCGCCGAGACGATGCCGGTGGTCAGCGTGCTGCTAAGGCCGAACGGATTGCCGATCGCGAACACCTTCTGCCCGACCTTGAGATCGGCGCTGGTGCCGACCGGCAGCGGCTTCGGCCGGTCGACGCCAACGCCGATCACGAGCACCGCGAGATCGTTCTCCGGGCTGGCGCCGACCAGCGCTGCGCGGAACGAGCGCCCGTCGGTCAGACTCACCAGCGCCTCGGTGGCGCCCTCGATGACGTGATAGTTTGTGACGACGTGTCCGAGTTCGTCCCAGACGAAGCCTGAGCCGGTGCCCGAGCGCTCCTGCTGCGCGTTGCCGGTCCACGGGTTGACGGATTGTTGAACGGTCGTGATGAACACGACCGAGCCGCTTCGGCTCTCGAACAGCGCGATCGTGCTCTTTTCGTCGGCGGCGAGATCGCCGCGCGGCGTGATGTCGCGGGGTTTCGCGCGCAGGCCGAGCAGCTCGGCCTGGATCAGCGGGAACGTCTGCCACGCCATCATGAGCAGCAGCGCCGTCGCCGCCACCGCCAGCAGGCGCGCGGGAAAGCTCCATCGGCTCATATCGATTTCTCCATGCTCGTCATCATCGCGACCGATTGATTCACCGGCGCGTCGGACGCATCAAGAGGCTGAGCTACCGCAGATACCGATTGGAGTTTCGGGCTAGAGCATCTCCACAAGCGTCA
>NZ_CAFJ01000543.1 GCF_000239795.1 Bradyrhizobium sp. STM 3809
GCTGGCCCGATCACTCGCTGCGACGGCCCGAGGGCACCGATGCTTCGGCAGGCATTGCTCTCTCGCGCCTTTACGCCGCGATGTTGTCGATCAGCCGTGTGGTTCCGATCTTGGCCGCAACCAAGATCCGCTTCGGTCCGGACTCGTTCGGAGCCAGCGGCGCCAGCGTCTCGGCGTGGCGGACTTCGAGATAGTCCAGAGTGAAACCGGCCTCGGTGATCGTCATGACGCCGTCGCCAACCGCCTGCTGCATGTCGTCGCCGGCACGCAAGCGCGTTGCAATTTGCTTCAGCACGCGGTGCAGCGTCGGGGCGATCAGCCGCTCGTCTGCACTGAGATAGACATTGCGTGAGGACATCGCGAGACCGTCGCGTTCGCGCACCGTACGCGAGCCGACGACGCGGACGCCGAGATCGAGGTCGCGCGCCATCTGCGTCACGACGCGCAGCTGCTGATAATCCTTCTCGCCGAAGATCGCGACATCGGGCCGGCATTGCGTGAACAGCTTGGCGACCACGGTGGCGACGCCGCCGAAGAAATGCGGGCGGAAGCGATCCTCCAGCCCGGCCAGCGCCGGGCCTTCCGGCAGGATGCGGGTCGCGAAGCCCTCCGGATACATCGCCTTGGCATCGGGGTGCCAGATCAGATCGACGCGCTCGGCGCTGAGCTTTGCAACATCCTCCTTCCAGGTCCGCGGGTAAGAGCCGAAATCCTCCGTCGGCGCGAACTGAGTCGGGTTGACGAAGATCGAGACGACGACCTTGTCGGCGCGGCGCTTCGCCAGGCGAACGAGCGACAGATGACCGTCATGGAGCGCGCCCATCGTCGGCACGAGAGCGATGCTGGCCTTTCTCGCGCGCAAGCTGTCGAGCTCGCGGCGGAGGGCCGGGACGGTACGGGCGATACGCGGATGTCGTGACATTTTTGCTCGATCTCGCAGCGAAAAATCGCAGGTCTTCTGTTCGGCCTTGACGCTCGGCGGACCGCCTCTCACAACAGCGAAGCCAACCGCTCAGCCTACTTGAATACGCCTGTTAGCACGTCTCCGCATCTCATGCGGAGTTGGTAAACGCGCGCGCCAAGTAGTAGCGGAGGGCGCATCCCCCGTGAGATTCACGATGATGATGCATTTCACTTGACCGCAGACGACCGTGACTCGAAGATGATCGTAAGAGGTCGAAAACATGCTGGTGCAGACTAGCCAAGGACAATCGGGCTCGGCCCACGTGGTTGTGCTTGGAAACGAGAAGGGCGGGTCGGGAAAGTCCACCACCGCCCTGCACATCGCTGTTGCGCTTCTGAAGGCCGGCCAGCGTGTCGCCACCATCGATCTGGACTGCCGCCAGCAGAGTTTCACCCACTACATCAACAACCGCAGCGCCTGGGCGCGCCGCACCGGCCTGCGCCTGGAGCTGCCGACGCACTACTGCATCCAGCTCGGCCAGACCCTGCAGATCGACGAGAACGAGAACACCGAGTTCCAGCAGTTCATGGAGGCGGTGAGCGCGGTCGAACGGTCGTTCGATTTCATCGTCATCGATACGCCGGGCAACGACAGCTATCTGATGCGCCTGGCGCACTCGATGGCCGACACGCTGGTCACCCCGATCAACGACAGTTTCCTCGATTTCGACGTGCTCGGCACGGTGGATCCCGCGACCTATGCCGTGACCGGGGAGAGCCACTACGCCGAGATGGTGCGCGACGTCCGGCGCAAGCGCCGCCAGGTCGATGGCGCCATGACCGACTGGATCGTGGTGCGCAATCGCCTGTCGATGCTGGGCTCGCGCAACAAGCAGCTGGTCGCCGAAGGGCTGAAGGACCTGTCGCTGCGGCTCGGTTTCCGCGCCATCGACGGCTTTGCCGAGCGCGTGGTGTATCGCGAGTTCTTTCCGCGCGGGCTGACGGCGCTCGACGACATCGACGAGGCGACGCTCGGCACGCGCCCCAATCTCGGCCATGTCACGGCGCGCGAGGAGGTCACGAGCCTGCTGCGCCAGCTCAAGCTGCCGCTCGACGAGCGCGGCCGCCGGCGCGCCGCCAACCGGGCCGAATGGTTCGCCCAGGTCGACAAGCCGCTCGATCTCCACGACATCATCAGCGCCTGAGCGCGCGTCCCGCACGCCGGCCGTCGGGTTTTTCAGTGGACTCTTTTGCAACAGTACGACGGGACTATCGGGCCCGGATCGGCATGACCCCGACCCGGGGCCTGTGACATCATGCGCGTTGAAGCAGGCGCCGGCGCGTCCATCATGTCGTCAGATGACGAGGTCTGGCGATCCCGGAG
>NZ_CAFJ01000542.1 GCF_000239795.1 Bradyrhizobium sp. STM 3809
CGGCGACGAACTTCTTGCTCTGCGGGTTGTCGAAATTGGGCGCCCAGTTGGCGCCGCCGAACATGCCGACCGCGGCATCCTGCTGCGCGGGCAGGGTGGATTCGTCGACGGTGAAGGCCGAGAGCACCGGAACGGTGTCGGCGAGGCCTGCCTGCTTGAACTGCTTGACCAGGTTCACGCCCATGCCGCCGGGCATGAAGGTGAACACGGCATCCGGCTTCTGCGCGGAGATCTTGGACAGCTCGGGCTGGAAGTCGAGCGTGTTCAGCGGAACATAGGACTCCTCGACGATCTCGCCCTTGTAGTCGAGCTTGAAGCCGGCGACGCTGTCGCGACCAGCCTGATAATTCGGCACCAGAAGATACATCTTCTTGTAGCCGCGGTCCTGCGCGACCTTGCCGAGCACCGCGTGGACCTGGTCGTTCTGGTACGAGGTCACGTAGAAGAACGGGCTGCACTCCTTGCCGGCGTAGCTGGACGGACCGGCATTCGGGCTGATCAGGAAGGTCTTGTTCTCGGTGATCGGGCGGTGGATCGCCTGCAGCATGTTGGAGAAGATCGGGCCGACGACGAAGTCGACCTTGTCGCGCTCGAGCAGGCCCTTGGCCTTGGTGATCGCGGCGTCCGGCTTGAGCTCGTCGTCGGCGACGACGACCTCGACGTCCTTGCCGCCCATCTTGCCGCCGAGGTCCTTGATCGCGAGGTTGAAGCCGTCGCGGACCTGCCCGCCGAGCGCGGCGGCCGGCCCGGACAGGGTCACGATGACGCCGATCTTGATCTTGTCGGCGGCCAGCGCCGGCTGGGCGAACAGGCTCGCGGCAATGCCAAGGCCGGCACCAAGACCGGCCAGCTTCGAACTCACTTTCATGACAACTCCCCCGGGATGCGGAAATTCAGGTTTATGTTTCTTGCACCTGACCGATTGATGGGTCAGACCGCAGCTTGGTCCCAAGCCTAGTCCGATGACGGCCCCAGCCGCAAGCGAGCTGCTTGCGGAAAGGGCAGTTTCGACCGTATGCAAGCGTCGCGCCAATTGCTTGAAGGTTAAAGGAATTGCCGTCCTGATCGCCCGGCGCAAATGCCGGTACGTTTTTCCTTGCTCCCAACAGGGCCCAAAGGTCAAACTCATGAGCCTCGCCCGATGAGGCTGAACGCGCCAAGTGATTCCGTCATGACGCTTGATTCCGAGACCAAGGCCGTCGAGCTGCCCGAGGACCATGCCGATGAGCTGCGGCTGTGGCTGCGTCTGCTCACCTGCACGACGCTGATCGAGGGCGAGATCCGCAGCCGGTTGCGCGAGCGCTTCGACGTGACCCTGCCGCGCTTCGACCTGATGGCGCAGCTCGACAAGGCGCCCGACGGCATGACCCTGTCCGACGTCTCCAAGCGCATGATGGTGTCGAACGGCAATGTCACCGGTCTGGTTGAACGCCTCGTCGAATCCGGCCATCTCGATCGCCGCACCTCCGACACCGACCGCCGCGTCCAGGTGATCCGGCTGACCAAGCTCGGCCGTGCCGAATTCCGCAAGATGGCAGCGGAGCATGAGACCTGGATCGCGGACATCTTCGGCGATCTCACCGAGAAGGACGTGCGCGAACTGATGCGGCTGCTCGCCAAGACCAAGGGCTCGGCGCAGAAAGCCGTGCAGCGCCGGCAGGACTGATGCCGGCCTGACAACTCGCCGCAGGCCGCGGCGCAGGGCAAACGCTTAAACAATTTGCGGGCAGTGCACAATCTTCGGCTCGCTTCGGCCCTCTTCCGCTCTTGCGTCCAGATGTTTTAAGTCTAAAATGTTTAGGACTGAAACGTGCCGGGCATCCTTCCCTATGAGACAGGAGCGTGTGATGGCCACTGCCGCCAAGGTTCAGCAGCCGGAGAGCGCCAGCGCGCATGCGCACAGCGCCCACGTCGACACCTTTGCCCAGGACAATCTGCCGCCGCGCGAGCTGTGGCCCGATTTCGTGTTCAGCCGCCCCGAATTCCAGTATCCGCCGCGGCTGAACTGCGTGACGCATTTCCTCGACCGCTGGGTGGAAGAGGGATGGGGCGACGCGCCCTGCATCATCAGCACCGACGTCAGCTACACCTATCGTGAGCTGCAGGCGCTGGTGAACAAGATCGCCAACGTCCTCGTCGGCAAGCTCGGCCTGGTGCCCGGCGGCCGCGTGCTGCTGCGGTCCGCCAACAATCCGATGATGGTCGCGACCTATCTCGCCGCGATCAAGGCCGGTGGCATCGTGGTCGCGACCATGCCGCTGCTGCGCGCGAAGGAGTTGTCCTACCCGATCCAGAAGGCGCAGATCGCACTCGCCCTGTGCGACGGCAAGCTGGCCGACGAGATGGAAAAGACCCGTGCGGTGGCGCCGGCGCTCAAGCAGGTCGTGTACTGGGGCAACGGCCAGCCCGATGCGCTGGAAGCGCTGATTGCGGATGCGAGCCCCGACTTCACTGCAGTCGATACGGCTTCCGACGACCTGTGCCTGATCGCCTTCACCTCGGGCACGACCGGCGATCCCAAGGGCACGATGCATTTCCACCGCGACATGCTCGCGGTGTGCGACGGCTACGCCCGCAATGTGCTGCGCGCCAGCCAGGGTGACCGTTTCATCGGCACCGCGCCGCTCGCCTTCACCTTCGGCTTCGGCGGCGTGCTGTTTCCGATGCATATCGGCGCCTCCTATGTCGTGCTGGAAAAGACCGCGCCGGACGATCTGCTCGCCGCGATCGAGCGCTACAAGGCGACGATCTGCTTCACCGCGCCGACCGCCTACCGCGCCATGCTGGGCAAGCTCGCCGGGCGCGACATCTCCTCGCTGCGCAAATGCGTCTCCGCCGGCGAGACCTTGCCGAAGCCGACCTTCGACGCCTGGCTCAAGGCGACCGGTCTCAAGCTGATGGACGGCATCGGCTCGACCGAGATGCTGCACATCTTCATCAGCGCGATCGAGGACGAGATCCGTCCCGGCGCCACCGGCAAGCCGGTGCCGGGCTATGAGGCCAAGATCGTCGACGACGAGGGCCGTGACGTGCCGCCGGGCACGATGGGGCGGCTCGCGGTGCGCGGCCCGACCGGCTGCCGCTATCTTGCCGACGAGCGCCAGCGCAAATATGTCCAGAACGGCTGGAACGTCACCGGCGACACCTATGTGATGGATGATGACGGCTACTTCTGGTACCAGTCGCGCTCCGACGACATGATCGTGTCGTCGGGCTACAACATCGCCGGCACCGACGTCGAGGCGGCGCTTCTGACCCATCCGGCCGTTGCCGAATGCGGCGTGGTCGGTGCGCCCGACGAGGCCCGCGGCATGGTCGTGAAGGCCTATGTCGTGCTGGCGCCGGGCACCGAAGGCAACAGCGCGCTGGTCGCCGAATTGCAGGAACATGTCAAACGCGAGATTGCGCCCTATAAATATCCGCGCGCGATCGAGTTCGTCACGCAACTGCCCAAGACCGAGACCGGCAAGCTGAAGCGCTTCGCCCTGCGGCAGATCGCGCAGGCCGCCGTCGCGTCGGGCCCGGCTGCGTCGCAAGGATAAGGAGAGACGTTCGTGAGCACGACCAAAGCGCCCACGCTCGCCGTGGTGAAGCGGGACGATTCGAGCCTGCGCGTGCTGCAGCCGAGCGGCTGGCCGATGCCGAAGGGCTATGCCAACGGCATCAGCGCCGAGGGCCGCATCGTCGTCACCGGCGGCGTGATCGGCTGGGATGCTGAGGAGAAGCTCGCCGAGGGTTTTGTGGCGCAGGTCCGGCAGGCCCTGCAGAACATCGCCGCGATTCTGGCGGAGGGCGACGCGCGGCCGGAGCATCTGGTGCGGCTCACCTGGTATGTCGTCGATATGGACGAGTATCTCGGCAACCTCAAGGAACTCGGCCGGATCTACCGCGAGATCTTCGGCAGCCACTATCCAGCCATGGCGCTGGTGCAGGTCGTCAGGCTGGTCGAGAAGGCCGCGCGGGTGGAGATCGAGGCCACTGCGGTGGTGCCGCGCTGAGGGCCGCGCCGGCACGGAGGTCGCGAGATGATGTCCCGCCATAGGAACCACACCCGCCTCCGCGCCTTCTCCTCTATGGCACGCTTGATCTTCAGTGACTTCCGACAGCCCGCGGCCGCCGAGGCCTACGACATCGCGCTCGACTTCCTCTGGCGCACCGGCGCCGTCCGCGATGAGTTCGAGACCTATCAGTTCCTGGCCGCCGAGATCTCGCGCATGGTGGATCGCGGCCAGACCAACCGGCTGAGGATGGCGAATCTGGCGATCGCGGCCCATCAGCGTCTGTTCGTGGATGCGGACCTGTCGCGGCGGTGACGGGCCGATCGGATCGAGCCTCGCCGGGCTAAATCGCGATTGCGCGCGGGCGCGTGCATCCGCTTCTCCTCAGGCGTTCTTCACGTCGATCGGGCGTGAGCATCTGCAGTCTCGCGACGCTGATGCGTCCGAGCTTTGCTGGTCGATCCCCCTCTTCACATGTCGAGGGCGCAGGGAAGGCCGGGTGTTCACCACACCCGCGGCCCCCGTGCGAATGAAAATGCACGGGGCAGGAACCACAGGTGGGCCGAACATGCCGGCCTTCCCTGCGCGATGTTTTGTCGGCTTATACGTGGTCTCCCTGGTGCGCCGGGCTTGTTGGCCACCATGTCGCGACAAGGCTTGCGCCCTGCGCTGGACACCAGCTTCGGGGTGTCAGGACATCACGACTTCACCGGACGCCTCGCACCACTCGTCCGCGCGAGATGCGCATGATGCACGACGTCCACCGCAGCCTGCCCCACGTATCGTGACGACGCGTACGCCCCTCTTCGACGAGGCAGGTTGGGCGCAAGCATCGTGCTGATTTGCCCGACGGCACAAGGCTCTCGTGCTGCGACAAGGTAACGCGACGGGCAGTCACGCAGCATGTCACAGATGACGAGCCGCACCATTCGCGGATCGCACGATTGTGGTGGCCAGATGAAGCTCTCGCCGAACGACGGACTCGGGATCGCCATGCCGTAGACAACAATCTGTTCGAACGTGGCCGCGCAAGGGCGGTGAGAGCAGGGGGCGGAGTTGGACTGGAAACTCTTCGTGACGACGGCGCTGGCCGCCGCCATCGGCGCCGCGGCCGGCGCTTTCGCGCTGGCGAGCTCCGGAGGCGGCATCGAGCATCAGGCCGACGCCAAGATGCTGGAGATCGGCGTCGCCATCCTGCGCGAGCCGGCGCGGGTGGATGATGATCCGATGCGGTCGTGGGCGGTGAAGGTGGTCGAGAAGAAGTCGGGCGTGAGTTTTACGGACCAGCAGCGCGCAGCGTTGCTGAAGCGAGCGGCGGCAGGACGGTAGCTCCGGTCTTGGTGCGTAGGGCGGGCAAGGCGCGCCCGTGTCGTGGTTGTTTATGAGCACTGTCTGATCGCGCCGTGCCCACCGTCCTTCGCGGATCGTCCGCCGGTGGGCACGCCCTCGCGCGGCTTGCGCCGCCCGACGGCTTTGCCCAACCTACGAACTCCGGCTACGAACTCCGGCGTCATTGCGAGGAGCGCAGCGACGAAGCAATCCAGGGTCGCGCACTCGGCCCTGGATTGCTTCGCTGCGCTCGCAATGACGCGTGGAGAGGGCAGCGGCCTATCGATACGACGATACGATGTCGCTCACGGCGCGCTCCAGTTGCTGGGCCGTGGCACACGGGCGCACTACGTTGCAGAAGGTCTGGTAGCGCGGCATCTCTGAATCGCCCCAACCCCATGTCATGCGGCCCTCGGGGTTGAGCCAGACGACGCGCTTGGCGCGTTCGGAGATGGCTTTCAGGATATCCGCGCGCGGGTCGAGCTTGTTGCTTCGGGCATCGCCCAGCACGATCACGGTGGTCTGCGGCGTCACCGACGCCATGAACTGCTTCTCGAAATCGACCAGCGAGGAGCCGTAGTCGGACGAGCCGAAGCCGACCTTGTGCATGATCTCGGCCATGGCCTCCTCGGCCGGCTTCTGCTCCAGGATCTCGCTGACCTCGATCAGATGGCCGGAGAAGGCGAACGAGCGGACGTCGCTGACGACGTCGTGCAGGCTGTGGATCAGGAGCAGGAAGAAGTCGGACACGCGCGCGACCGAGCCGGAGACGTCGCACAGCGCGACAATCTTCGGGCGGTCGCGGTGCTTCCGCTTCCAGGCGGTGAGGAAGGGCACGCTGCCCCACGCGGCGTTGCGGCGGAGGGTGCGGCGAACGTCGAGATGGCCGCGCCGCTGGCGCTTGCGCGGCTTGCTGTAGCGCTCGCGCAGCCGGCGGGCGATCTGCCGGATCAGCGCCCGCATCTCCGCGATCTGGCGCGGCTCGATCCGCGACAGCTGCGCATTGCGCAGGATCTCGTGGCGCAGGTTCTCGGTTTCCTCGCGGCCGTACAGCGCCAGCGCCTGCGCGACCGCGTCGCGCACGGTGTCGCGCAAGGCCTCGAGGCCGGCCTGCAGCCGCTCGGCGAGCGCCGGGTTGGTCTCCGTCAGCGTGTCGAGATCGTCGCGCAGCCGCTGGATGCCCATCGTCTCCAGCATGCGGCTGGAGAACAGGCCGCGCTGGGTGAAGTAGCGGATCTCGGACAGGCCGACGGCGCCGGAGGCGTTGGCGATCGCGGCCGAGATGTCGGCGGTGTTCTGCGCCAGCAGCATCTGGGCGAGAGGGCCTAGTTCGGTGCTGGCCTCGCCGCCGCTTTGCTGTCCCGACGCTGGCGCAGCGTGGGGCTCGCTCGACGCCGCGTCTTGCGACGCCTCATCCTTCGCCTCGGCCTGCGTCGGATCGACATGGGCGAAGAACAGATCGAAGCAGGCGCCGAGCGCCTTCTTCTCGTCCTCGCTCTTGGCGAGCGTCAGCAGCATCGTGTCGCGCAGGATCGCGCGGTCGGCGACACCGACGCTCGCGACCGCGCGCATCGCATCGATACTCTCGGCCGGCGAGACGTGGACGCCGGCGCCGCGTGCCGCCCGGAAGAACCGATGCAGGTTCTCCTGCATGGCGCCTATCCGAAGATGTTCTGGCGCTGCGCCTTGGCGACGAAACTCGTCACCTGCGGCAGCGCCACCTCGATGTCGGACTCGTATTTCAGCAGCACGTTCAGCGTATCCTTCACCACCTCGTGGCCGAGCTCGGCGGCCTGCAGCAGCACCAGCACGCGCGCCCAGTCGATGGTCTCGCTGACCGAGGGCTGCTTCTTCAGGTCGAGCGAGCGGATGTCATGGATGAACGCGACGAGCTGCCGCCGCAGGGTCTGCGAGATGCCGGGCACGCGGCTCTCGACGATGCGCTCCTCCAGCCGCTGCTCGGGGAAGCCGATATGCAGGTGCAGGCAGCGCCGCTTCAAGGCGTCGCCGAGATTGCGCTCGGAGTTGGAGGTCAGGATCACGGTCGGCGCCTTCGCAGCGGCGATGCTGCCGAGCTCGGGGATCGTGACCTGAAAGTCGGAGAGGATCTCCAGCAGCAGCGACTCGAACTCGGCATCCGACTTGTCAATCTCGTCGATCAGCA
>NZ_CAFJ01000541.1 GCF_000239795.1 Bradyrhizobium sp. STM 3809
CAACGACCCAATGCAAGCATTGGAATAATCCGGACGGCTGGCAGAGCATCGTGAGCTTCCTCAAGGCGACGGGCTATCGCGTGATCTGCATCGACCAGAAGGCGGAGAGCCGCCGCGGCGACTTTCAGACGCGCATTCCCGCCGAGGCCGAGGACCAAACCGGCGACAGACCGCTGCAGGAGCGCGCGCGCTGGCTGCGGCACGCAGTCGTCTTCATCGGCCTGTCCTCGGGACTGTCCTGGCTCGCCTGGGCCGTCGGCACGCCGGTCGTGTTGATCAGCGGCTTCACCCATCCGACCAACGAGTTCGCGACGCCTTACCGCATCATCAACCATCACGCCTGCAACAGCTGCTGGAACGATGCGCGCCATCGCTTCGACCACAGGGACGCTCTGTGGTGTCCGCGATGGAAGGACACGCCTCGGCAGTTCGAATGCACGCGCCTGATCAAGGCCGATCAGGTCGTCGGAACGCTCCGCAGGATCCCCGGCTTCGGGCAAGGAATGCGTCCCCAGCCGCGCCAGCTGGCGACCGCGCAGCAGCCGGGGGCCGATGCGGCAGCCCGTACCGCCGTCGCGCCATCCGGCTCCACTGACCAGGAGGAGCCGGTCGCGCTGGCTGCGTTGCTGGCGCGTCCACACGGCGACGTGGTGCGCGGCGGCCTCGCCGTCGGCGTGACCGTCGCCGCCGGCAAATTGTTGGATCTCGCCGCCGCACGGATCGCTGAAGGCGACCGCAACGCATCGAGCAACGATCTCGCCGGCGCGCTGCAGAACTACAAGCAAGGCGTCGATGCCATCCGGTATCTGACCCAGGCCGACCCCGACAATGCCGGCTTCCAACGTAGCCTGTCGGTCGCCCTGAACCGCATCGGCGCCGTGTTGTTCGTTCAGCGAAATCTCAGAGGCGCACATGCGGCCTACTCCGCCAGCCTGGCCGTCATCCAGAAGCTGACGGCCACTCATCCCGGCAATCCCAGTTTTCCGCGCGATCTCGCCTGGTGCCACGCCCTGCTGGCCGACGTGCTCACAGCCCAGGGCCACCATGCCGAAGCCTTCGAGCAGCGTCGCCACAATGCAGCGGTCATCACGCAACTCGCCAACACCGCACCGGATGATTCAACGTTGCAGCGGGCGCTGGCAACGTCCTACCAAAATCTCGGCGACGCCTTCCTTCCGCTCGGCAATATCGATGGCGCCTTGACCGTCTACCGGATCAGCCTCGGCCTGACCAAGCGCGAACTCGATGCGCACGGGCAGGATCCGGGCTGGAACGCGCTCTACACCAGCCTGCTCCAGAAGATCCGGGCTGCCCTGCTCGCGCAGCGCCAAGTCGCGCCACCGGCCTGAACGGCCCGCGGCTCGGCAAATCACGGCAGGCAACTCAATCTGTCAGCACGATGACTGCTCTCCGGCGCACGAGCCGCGTCGCGTGACTGATTGTCACTCGCAGATTCGTCCGCCGAGTCTTGACACACTTTGCGAACCATTCGCAGTAGCGTCCGGTCATCGGCGAGATGCTGGCAGCATCTTGACGAGAAAATGTGCATCGGCTCGGACGGCCATTACCCGCATTTGTTGCTTGCCGCCAAAAATCAATCACTTGGCGGGGCGTTCGGCAAAAGGATCACAGCTCCGCGATGCCCGAACAACAACATATTTGCGGACTCCCCGACGCCTCTTTTGGCCCGATTGCTTCGACCATATAGCCGCGTGCGACAAAGTAGCGCGCGGCGAGGGACCGCGCGACACAGCGGCGCACGGACGCAAGGCGCATCTCGCGCGCGGCGTGTCCTGCGGCAGGGCCGATGCAGTTCCGCATCGACTGGCCAGTGTCGGTACGAGGCCCTGCCGGGCGTCGGATGAACTTGGGGAGAGATGATCCATGGCGAATAACACCTTCAACCCGACGGCTCTGGCCAACGGAACGTCGAACCTGCTGGTGCGCGCGTCCGCGCTCAATCTATCGACCGACCTGGTCCAGGCCGGCGTCGTGTTCAACGATGCCGTCCGCGCCTCGCTCGGCCTGTTCTCGCAGGCGGGCAGCGGCAACTCGAATCCATTCCTCGGCAGCTACACCACCGATCTGCACGCCGTGCAGAATGATATCGCTGCCATGCTCGCCAATCCCGGCCAGGTGACGCTGGGTGGCCAGACGTTCACGCTGAACGCCACCGACACCGCCGTCCTCAACAATGTGCAGGCGCAGATCTCGACCCTGATCACCGCCGCAGGTCAGACCACCAACGCAGGCACCATCACCGCCGCCGACCAGACGCTGCACGCGGTCCAGCAGGAGATCCTGCAGGAGATCAACGGCGACGCGCATCTGTCCGGCGCCCTGAACAAGGTGAACTTCCTCGCCAACACCGGCGCACAAGACGTTGCCTTCCAGAACACCCCGGCAGGCGCCGACGACGCGGCGAGCCTGGCCGCAGCGACCGCCGGCAACACGCTCAAGGATGTCGGCCTCGTCTTCAACAAGGTGGTCGATATCGCGTCCGGCGGCATCCACACCGGCAATCTGCAAGAGGTCACGACCGACCTGACCGCGATCCAGCAGGGCCTGACCAACATCCTCAACAACAAGACGCAGCTCGCGCAGATCGAGAACGGCGAGACGGCGAATGCCGCCGCGCTGACCACGATCCATCTGCAGACGGTGCTCGGACAGATCAATCTCGAGCTGAATCAGTACGCGAAGGCTGAGACGACCGGCAATCAGGCCGCGCTGCGCGGCACCGCCGACAACCTGCTCGACATTATCGACATCGTTCAGAACGACGCCAACCTCAACACGGCCGCCGGCGGCAATGGCATGGCCGGTCATGCCGGCGGCTTCGCCGAAGATCCGGGCGGGTTGACCGGCACGGTGACCAAGTTCCAGGACAATCAGGCGCAGACCAACTTCTGGGCCGCGTTCCTGGCGGAAGCCAACACCATCAACGCGACCCTGCAGAAGATCGCGACCGGCGGCGCGCAAGCCAGCGCGGCCCTGGTCACGCAGATCCAGAACTACCAGGCCTTCGGCGCCAATTTCGACGCCGCGCAGGGCAACGTCTTCCGCGGCCGCTTCGACAACGAACTCTTGAGCGGCACGCTCGAGGCGGACTCGGCGGCGGCGGTGAAGGGCCTGCAGGGCATTCTCAACGGTGATACGGGTGCCGCGCTCGCGGCCGACAAGGCGATGCTCGCAGCGGCCGGCCAGGGCTTTGCGGCCGACGCCATGGACGTGTCCGGCAACAACATCGCAATCGGCGGCGCGACCTATGTCGGCACGGCGACCACGGTGTCGGGCGCGACATCCGTGCATGGTCTCGCTCACGGCACCATCCCGGTGACGGCGACGCCGAACATCGCCAACGGCACCGGCGGGACGACTTCGTCCACCACCACGCCGGCGCCGGTTGCCGTCAATTTCAACCCGACGGCGCTCGCCAACGGCACGTCGAATCTCTTGACCCGCGCCACCGCGATCCAGCACTCGACCGACCTGGTGCAGGCCGGTGTCGTCTTCAACGATGCCGTCCGCGCCTCGCTCGGCCTGTTCAGCCTCGCCAACAGCGGCAACTCGCCGACCTTCCTGTCCAGCTACCAGGCCGACATCACGGCGGTGCAGACCGACATTGCGGCGATGCTGGCCAACCCGGGTCAGGTCACGCTCGGCGGCAAGACCTTCACGTTGAACGCCACCGACACGGCGGTGCTGACCAATGTCGAAGGGCAGCTGGGCACATTGCTGCAGGCTGCCGGCCAGTTCGCCAACGCCAGCACGTCGGCCGCGGCCAGCCAGACGATCCACGCGCTGCAGCAGGAGATCCTCGGCGAGATCCACAACGACGCGCATCTCGCCAACGCGCTCAACAACGTCCCCTTCCTCGCCAACACCGGCGGCCAGGACGTTGCCTTCCAGACGTCGCCCGCGGGCGCCGATGATCCCGCGAGCCTTGCTGCAGCCACCGCCGGCAACAGCCTGAAGGACGTCGGTCTGGTCTTCAACAAGGTCGTCGAGGTCGCCTCCGGCGGCATCAACACCGGCAATCTTGCCGAGGTGACCGCTGACCTCACGGCCGTGTCACACGGTCTGACGGCCATCCTCAACAACAAGACCCAACTCGCGCAGATCGAAGCTGGCGAGACGGCCAACGCCGCCGCGCTGACCACGATCCATCTGCAAACGGCGCTCGGCCAGATCAACCTGCAACTGAACAAGTATGATCAGGCCGCGACCACCGGCAACCAGGCTGCTCTGCGCGGCACCGCCGACAACCTGCTCGACATTATCGACATCGTTCAGGGTGACACCAACCTGAACATGGCGGCGGGTGGCAACGGCAATGCGGGTCACGCCGGCGGTTTCGCCGAGGATCCGGGCGGGCTCAAAGGAACGGTCACCAAGTTCCAGGACAACCAGGCGCAGACGAACTTCTGGGCGGCTTTCCTCGCCGAAGCCAACACCATCAACACGACGTTGCAGCATATCGCGACCGGTGGCGCCCAGGCGAGCGCCGCGCTGATCACGCAGATCCAGAACTATCAACAGTTCGGCGCCAATTTCGACGCCGCCCAGGGCGCCGTCTTCCAGGGCCGCTTCGACAACGAGCTGCTCAGCGGTACGCTCGAGGCCGACACGGCAGCAGCTGTGAAGGGCTTGCAGGGTATCCTCAATGGCGACACGGGTGCAGCGCTCGCCGCCGACAAGGCGATGATCGCAGCCGCAGGCCAGGGCTTTGCGGCCGACGCCATGGACGTGTCGGGCAACAACATCCCGGTCAATGGCGGCACCTATGTCGGCACCGCCACGACGGTCTCGGCGGCGACCTCCATCAAGGGGACGGCGCACGGCACCATTCCGGTCACGGCGACACCGAACATCGCCAACGGGACGGGTGGAACCGCAGCGGCCGGAACGACTGCTGCCGGCG
>NZ_CAFJ01000540.1 GCF_000239795.1 Bradyrhizobium sp. STM 3809
GAGGCATCCGCCTCCAGCACGACCTTCGCCACCGGATAGCGCCAGTCGTTCTTCGTGTTGTCGGCGGCGGCGTCGATGCCGGCTACGATGACTGCGCCGAGGATGCCGCCGTTGACGCCGCTGGCCAGGCGGGCCTGGCGCGTGGCGTCGAATGGCGCGACCGTGATCATGCGCTTCTGGTAGCCGGGCTTCTGGCAGGTCACGGCGAGCGTGCTCGACTGGCCGCGATACAGCGGCACGCGCACCTTTGCGGGGCTGGTCATGGAGGCAGTGAAGCCGCTCGCTTCCAGCAGGCAGGAGGCCCCGGCCATCTCGACCTCGCCGCTCTGGTTGGGATTGTGGAACGTCCGCACCTCCACGAGCTGGTCACCCGCGAACTCGGGCACGCTTGCATCGGTCCGGCGCTTCTGCTCGTAGACGTCGATCCCGCGGCTGCCCGTGGTCGACCTGATGTCGGTCACATTGTTGACCGCGAGCGGCGCGGCACAGCCGCCAAGACACGCCCCTCCGAGGATGGCCAGCCAGGTCGCCAGCCAACGCGAACAGTTCATTTCAGCCCCCACACAGTATCCCCACTGTCGTTGACGCCTGGGGTAGCAAGGCCCGATCCGGCGAACAATAGCTGCAACCTCGGGGGGAATAGAACGACTAACAAAAACCGACCTACGTTGCTGGCGGGACACAGTCGCGTTCGTCTATTAGTCCGTGGACGTTCAAGATCGTGGTGGCGCGATCGATGCCCGCTCCGGTTGTAATGGCATCCGGGCATCCATGAGGGCGGAGACCGGACCATGGTGCGACGGCGCTGCGCTTTCAAGCAGGGATGGCCGAGAGGATGCGCCGAGACACGCGTTTCATCAGGCCGCTCAAGGCGATCACCGCTGTCCAGTCCCCGGCGTGAAAATATTTTGCTTCCATTTTTCCGAATTTCATGATTGACTGCCCGCATCCCGTGCTCCTCGAGAGGGGCGGATCGCGATCGTCACGGACGTTGGGCGCGGGGAGCGGTGGCCGCGGCGGGCTGCAGCGCGCGCGATGCGTGCGGACGAACAACCGGTCGCGGACGTGAAATCGCGTGGTCCTGGCGCCCCGAAGCTGGCGCCAAGTCCTGGGGGATGATGACCCCTTGGACGACGGTGGCTACCAAGCCGGACACCGGGGAGAT
>NZ_CAFJ01000539.1 GCF_000239795.1 Bradyrhizobium sp. STM 3809
CGCCGCGAGAACGCGAACTGATGCGCCTGTTACTACCCTTGGCTGTTTGACAACGACTGCGCTTCGCTGCGCTATTCCGCCGCGGAGTTCGATTGACCGCACACTGACAAATGTGACGGCCTTCACAGCTGCTGCGCGCAGCCCGTGTTAGGACGCAACGCAGAGCAAGAGCCGGAACGCCGGCCCGAGGAGCCGAAAATCGTGACGGAATCACCCGAGCTCACCGAGAAGGTCGCCCTGATCACCGGCGCCGCGCGCGGTATCGGGCTCGCGACCGCCAAGCGCTTTCTTCACGAAGGTTGGCGCGTGGCCCTGCTCGACATCGAAGCCAAGCTGTTAACCGATGCGACTGCTGCGCTCAAATCTCCCGATCGCACGCTGGCGCTGCATTGCGATGTCTCCGATGCCGCCATGGTGGCGGATGCGCTGGAGCGCATCGCCAAGCGGTTCGGCCGGCTCGATGCGCTGGTGAACAATGCCGGGGTCGCGCGGTTCGCGCCGATCATGGAAACCAGCGAGACCGACTGGCAGCGCATCCTCGACGTGAACCTGACCGGACCGTTCCTTTGCACCCGCGCCGCGGTGCCGCTGATGCGCGAATATGGCGGCGCGATCGTCAACATCACCTCGATCTCGGCGGTGCGCGCTTCGACGCTGCGGTCCGCCTACGGCACCAGCAAGGCGGCGCTGGCGCACCTCACCAAGCAGCTCGCCGTCGAGCTCGCCTCGGCCGGCATCCGCGTCAACGCCGTGGCGCCCGGCCCGGTTGAGACCGCGATGGCCAAGGCCGTGCACACGCCGGAGATCCGCGCCGACTATCACGACGCCATCCCGCTCAATCGCTACGGGCTTGAAGAGGAGCTGGCGGAGGCCATCTTCTTCCTGAGCTCGGAGCGGTCGAGCTACATCACGGGCCAGGTGCTCGCCGTGGACGGCGGCTTCGATGCTGCCGGAATCGGTTTGCCGACGTTGCGCGGCCAACGCAGGAACGCATGAGACGATGCCGAGCCGGATGCGGATCATCCTGACCTTGCTGCTCGCGGTGGTGCTGTGGGGCATCGCCACGATGCTGGCACGGGCCGATGTCCGGATCATCTCCTCGCCCGGCGGCGAGGTCGGCCCGTTCCTCGATCTGTTCGAGAAGGTGCGCGCCTCCGGCGAGCGCGTCATCATCGATGGCCCCTGCCTGTCGGCCTGCACGCTGGTGCTGAGCCTGGTGCCCGAGGAGCGCATCTGCGTGACGCGGCGCGCCGTGCTCGGCTTCCACGCCGCCCGCTCGGTCGACCGCCGCGGCCGCAGCTATGCCGAGCCCGAGGCCTCCAAGCTGGTGCTGCAGACCTATCCCGCGCCGGTGCGCGGCTGGATCATCCGCCGCGGCGGATTGACGTCGCGGCTCCTGGTACTACGCGGGCGCGAACTCAAGGCGATGTACGCGCCCTGCCGCTAGCGGCGTTACGCCGCGTAGCCGTCGGCGGGCGAATTGATCATCCAGGGGATGCCGAAGCGATCGACGCCCATGCCGAAGCCCTTGGACCAGAACGTCCGGCCGAACGGCATGGTGACGGTGCCGCCAGCGATCAGCGCATTGAACTTGCGCTCGGCCTCGGCGGGATCGTTGATCTGCAGCGAGACCGAAATGCCGTTCGGCTTGCCCTGGTAGTATTCGGGCGGCGAGTCGGAGGCCATGATGACATCGCCCGAGATCGAGAACCGGACGTGCATGATCCTGTCCCTGTGCTCCGGCGCACAGGGCATCTCCGGCGGAGCTTCGCCATAGCGCATCATCATGTCGACCTTGGCGCCGAGCACTTCGCCATAATGCTGGAGCGCCTGCGCGCAATCGCCGTTGAAAGTGAGATAGGGGCAGATCATGTCATCCTCCTTGGTTGGAAATGTCAGGCGTCAGCGCAACGGCAGCAGCGCGCGCAGGCGGCGGTCGCGCAGCCACAATCCGCCCCACACCATCAGCCCGAGATAGAGGCCGAACAGCACGTGGCTGAACAGCGGACTGCCGATGCGGACATGCGAGGCGATCGCGCCGCCGAGATAGCCGGTGAGCAGGATCGCGCCCAGCAGCGAGGTCGCCGGCAGCGCATAGAGCAAGGTGCAGAGCAGCGTGATCAGCCCGAGCATGCGTGCCATCGCATCGCTGCCACCATAGCCCATCTGATCCATCGTCTGCGTGACGACCGGAAGCGGGATGAGCTTGATCGTGCCGTCGAACAGCAGGAACAGGATCACCAGCGCGCTCAGGATGCGTCCGCCCCACAATTCGGCGC
>NZ_CAFJ01000538.1 GCF_000239795.1 Bradyrhizobium sp. STM 3809
CCGCGGAAGGCGCATGGATCACCGCTGCGCTGACATGGCGACGAACGACGCGTTCGTTAGACCCGTAGGGCGGATTAGCGCTAGCGTAATCCGCCATCCCTCCCCGCGCGACGAAGTGGCGGATTACGCTCCGCTAATCCGCCCTACTGACATGCATCAATCAACTACATCACGCCGCGCGACATGGTCAGGGCACGGTCCTTCAGCTGCTCGAGGTCGCGGTGTGCGACGATGCAGTCGATCTCGCCGCGCGTGATGCCGATGTCGGTGAGCTCCCGCTCGCTCATGTCATGGAAGCTCGCGCGCAGGCTTTCCCGCCAACGCCAGGCGTGGAAGGCGCGCCAACAATGCACGATCACGCGAATGATCAGCCAGGTCGGTGAAGCCGGCGGTCCTGCGGCGTCTTTTTCCGATGCTGCGTCCGCCAGCGCCGCGACGATCACATCGGGACGTGACGCGACGGGCGCGTCTTGCGCGATCGGCAAGCTTGCACCGAGCACCGGAGCATGGCTCGCGGTCTCGGCCGTGAGGTCGATCTGATGAGGTGGCATCGCTCGCTCCTGCTGTTGTGCCGGCAGCGAGCGGGACCAATCAAAAGGCCCCGTCCGATGCTGGCGGGGCCTGGTAGAAACATCGCGTCGTCGAACTCCTAGCGCGCGTCTCCCCCCACGACCCGGCCGAAGCCGTTCATGTCTGCGTGGTTGACGTGGCGCATCGATTTGCTCATGGGCATTTTGATACCACCGATCTCCCGTAAAATCAAGAGATGTTCCGCGAACTCTCACAGCTTCGCGGCGAGTAGGTCGAACTGATGAGGTCCGTAGGGCGGATCAGCGCCATCGACCGTTCTCGCCAAAAAATTCTTGTTTCTTTTTTTCAGAACTCATGCTACACCTCATCCATCCCATCTCGCCACGAGGGGCGCATCGCGATCGTCACGAGCGTGAGGTGGGTTGCGGTGGGCGTGTCGGGGTGCAGCGTGGCTTGGCCGCGCGGACGAACATCCTGATGCGCACGGTGAAGCCGTGTGGTCCTGGCCTCCCGAAGCTGAGGCCAAGCGGGCGCTTGCGACGAAGCGCGCTCGCGACGGGGGCAAGAACGCCGGTCCCCGGGGAGAGCGCGGAGTAAGCCGTAAAGCCATCGCGCAGGGAGGGCCGGATGTCCGGTCCGTACCTGTGGTTCTGCCGCGTGCTTTTTGCTGCACGCGGACCATGGGTGCGACCCGCACCCGGCCTTCCCTGCGCCCTCTGTTCTCGAAGAGGGTTTTGATGGGCACAGCTCGGGCGCGGAGGCGCGGCGAGGATGATGATTCATGTTTGGTTTGCCGTCACTGCACACTCGCTGTCATTCCGGGGCGCGCGCAGCGCGAGCCC
>NZ_CAFJ01000537.1 GCF_000239795.1 Bradyrhizobium sp. STM 3809
TCCGGGATGATGCCGCTGAGCTGGAATCCGACGCCTTCATAGAGAGACGAGGCGCCGCCATCTTCGGCGGTGTCGAGCACCAGCATCGTGCGCCCATGCCGGCGCGCGAGAGCTTCGGCCGCATCCAGCAAAGCGCGCGCGACGCCACGCTTGCGGTGGCTGACGCGGGTCATCATCTTGGCGATCTCGGCACGATGCGGCTGGTTCGGCGGCAGCTTCAGCTGCAGCGTCACCGTGCCGATCAGGTCCTGATCATCGAAGGCCCCCAATATGATTCGCTCGCCGCGATTCGCCGCGGCGAGTGAATCCCGCCAGAACGCGTCCGCATCACCTTCGCCGAGCGGATGCATGAAACTGACGGAGCCGCCATGCGCGACCGTTTCGATCAGCATCGCGCTCAGCGCGCCGCGAACCTCCGGCGTGTCGGACAGGGGGGCGATTCGGATCGGGCTCATTTTCAACTCCGGGCAAGGGCGACGACATAGACGCAGGGTGTGTCGATCTCGTTGGCGAAGGTCGTGTCGATCGGCGGCCCGAAGCCCAGGCAGTCGCCGGTGCCGAGCTCGTGGCGCTCCGCGCCCTCGGTGATCGTCAGGCGTCCGCTCTGCACCCAGACGAGCTGCCGGATGTGGATGTAGGAGGAGGCCGGCAGCGTCACGCTGCGGTGGGCCGGCATCTCGACCGTCACCAGCTCGATCGGATGGTCCGGCCGGAGGAAGACCTGGCGCCTGATGTAGCCGGTGTCGGGATCGCGCCAGACCGGCTGCTCCTCGGCCTTCGACAGCCGCTCCGACTGCGCTTCGGCCCGCAGCATCAGGCCGGCGAGGGTGAGATCGAAGGCGCTGGCGAGCTTGACCAGCACCACCGCCGTGGGGCTGACCTCGGCGCGCTCGATCTTGCTGATGGTGGCCTTGGAGACGCCGGAGCGCTCGGCGAGGTCGGCGAGCGACCAGCCGCGGCTGTCGCGCTCGAGCTGCAGCCGGCGGGCGAGACGTTGGCTGAAATCGTCTATGATTTGATCCATTCGTCTCTAATAATGGAAATTGGCGGAGCCGGCAAGCGGTCCCGGGAGGCGGCGCAACAGCGCTTGTGTGAAGCGCGCGTGCGATTATCTGCGGGGTGGCGTTGCCCGACATGATCGTGTAACACCGCGCAAATTTCCGAATAGCCCGCGAAGCTCTCGCGATCCCGGCCTCCGGTCGGGGCCTGCGAGGGCTTGTGACGGAAGGTCACCATGCAGACTGTCTTGATCGTCATCCATCTCATGATCGTCGCCGTCCTGATCGGCGCGGTGCTCCTGCAGAAGTCCGAAGGCGGCGGCCTCGGGATGGGCGGCGGCGCCGGCTTCATGTCGAGCCGGGGCACCGCGAACCTGTTGACGCGGACGACGGCGATCCTCGCGGTCGGCTTCTTCGTCACCAGCCTGCTGCTGACCTGGCTGGCCGGATACGATCGCAAGCCGAGCTCGATCCTCGGCAACATGCCCGGCCAGACGCAGTCCGGCGGTGCGACGCCGGTGGCGCCGGGCTCTGGCGGCGTGCTCGACCAGCTCAAGAAGGCCGACGAGCAGCAGGCCCCGGCGGCGCCGAGCGCGCCATCCGCCCCGCAGTCGCAATAACGCGGGGAAGCCATGCAGGAACGCAATTGGCGTCCTGCATCAAAAGGCGGTCTCAACCATCTGAGACCATTCACATTTTGACGTAACCCACAGGCCCGTGACAGCGTTGCGGGCCGGTCACGATTCGTTTTGGCGAATCGAGCGCGCGGCATTAAAGGTAGGGTCCCATGGCGCGGTACATCTTCATCACCGGCGGCGTGGTTTCCTCGCTCGGAAAGGGTCTGGCTTCAGCCGCGTTAGGCGCGCTGCTGCAGGCCCGCGGCTACAAGGTCCGGCTTCGCAAGCTCGACCCCTATCTCAACCTCGATCCAGGCACGATGTCGCCTTATCAGCACGGCGAAGTGTTCGTGACCGATGACGGCGCCGAGACCGATCTCGATCTCGGCCATTACGAACGCTTCACCGGGCGGCCCGCGACCAAGGCCGACAACATCACCACGGGGCGGATCTATCAGGACATCCTGACCAAGGAGCGCCGCGGCGACTATCTCGGCGCGACCATCCAGGTCGTCCCGCACGTCACCAACGCGATCAAGGACTTCGTGCTGTCGGGCAACGACGGGTACGATTTCGTGCTGGTCGAGATCGGCGGCACCGTCGGCGACATCGAGGGCCTGCCGTTCTTCGAGGCGATCCGCCAGCTCAAGAACGACCTGCCGCGCGATCACGCGATCTACATCCATTTGACGCTGCTGCCGTACATTCCGAGCGCGGGCGAGCTGAAGACCAAGCCGACGCAGCATTCGGTCAAGGAGCTGCGCTCGATCGGCATCCAGCCGGACATCCTGCTGTGCCGCACCGACCGGGAGATCCCGAAGGAGGAGCGGCGCAAGCTCGGCCTGTTCTGCAACGTGCGCGAAAGCGCCGTGATCGAGGCGCGCGACGTCGACAACATCTATGCGGTGCCGGAGGCGTATCACGCCGCCGGCCTCGACGACGAAGTGCTGGCCGCGTTCGGCATCGAGCCGCGGATTCCGCCGGCGCTGGCGAGCTGGCACACGATCAACGAGCGCGTCCGCAATCCGGAAGGCGACGTGACGATCGCGATCGTCGGCAAGTACACGGGCATGAAGGACGCCTACAAGTCGCTGATCGAGGCGCTGTCGCATGGCGGCATCGCCAACAAGGTCCGTGTCAAGCTCGACTGGATCGAGAGCGAGGTGTTCGAGAACGAGGACCCCGCGCCGTTCCTCGAGCACGTCAACGGCATCCTCGTGCCCGGCGGCTTCGGCCAGCGCGGCGCCGAGGGCAAGATCCGTGCGGCGCAGTTCGCGCGGGAGCGCGACGTGCCGTATTTCGGCATCTGCTTCGGCATGCAGATGGCCGTCATCGAGGCGGCGCGCAATCTGGTCGGGATCACCGAGGCGAATTCGACCGAGTTCGGCCCGACCAAGGAGCCGCTGGTCGGCCTGATGACGGAGTGGCTGCGCGGCAACGAGCTGGAGAAGCGCTCGAAGACGGGCGACCTCGGCGGCACGATGCGGCTCGGCGCCTATCCCGCGATGCTCAAGCGCGGCAGCCGCGTCTCCGAGGTCTATGGCGGCGCGACCGAGATCTCGGAGAGGCATCGCCATCGCTACGAGGTCAACACCGCCTATAAGGACCGGCTCGAGCAGCATGGCTTGAAGTTCTCCGGCCTGTCGCCCGACGGCGTGCTGCCGGAGATCGTGGAGTACGAGGACCATCCCTGGTTCATCGGCGTCCAGTTCCATCCCGAGCTGAAATCGCGCCCATTCGAGCCGCACCCGCTGTTCGCGTCGTTCATCCAGGCGGCGATGGTGCAGAGCCGGCTGGTGTGAGCCGGCTGCGCGGGGCGAGAGTACGCTGCTCATGGCCGATGTACTGCGCCGATCTGCGAACCCAAACCTCATGGTGAGGAGCGCCGCGCCCATTCTGTTAATTCGAGGTAGCGTCGTCGTTCGCGGCGCGTCTCGAACCATGAGGCCCCAGCGAGGCCTCGCCCTTCGAGACGCGCGCCGAAGGGCGCGCTCCTCAGGGTGAGGGGCGAAAGTAAGGGGCGAACGTCGTTCCAGCCGGCGCGAAATCCAGCGGCCACGCCGCCTTTGACGGCCGCAGCGATTGTTGCGACAACGCTCCCTGGTTGAGAAGAACAGATCAGGGAGGATCGCATGATCTACGAGAGCCGCATCTATCGCTGCATTCCGGGCCGGCTGCCAGCGCTGTTGAAGCGCTTCGAGATGACGACGCTGAAATTGTGGGAGAAGCACGGCATCCGCCCGGTCGGCTTCTTCACCACCCTGATCGGCGAATCCAACCAGGACCTCACGTATTTCCTCGCCTGGGAATCGCTGGCCGAACGCGAAACCAAATGGACCGCGTTCATGACCAATCCGGAGTGGATCGCGGCGCGCGCCAAGAGCGAGGAGGACGGCCAGATCGTCGCCAACATCACCAGCCAGTTTCTGGTGCCGACCGCGTTCTCGGCCCTCAAATGAGGGGAAGCGCAGGGATGCGGGGATGACTGTCCCCGCAACCCTGATATTCGCGGGTTTCTGCCGGGTTGATCCGGCGGACGGGATTGGCCATGGTCGCGCGCTCACAACGAGGATGATGCCGTGAACGCTCCGATCTCTGCCGCACCGGTCGTGACTGCCGGCTCCGTCCGCTTCGGCAATCAGCTTCCGCTCGCCGTCATCGCCGGTCCCTGCCAGCTCGAGAGCCGTGCCCACGCGCTCGAGGTCGCCTCGGCGCTGAAGGAGATCGCGGCAAAGCTGAACATCGGCCTCGTCTACAAGACCTCCTTCGACAAGGCCAACCGCACCTCTGGCGCGGCCGCGCGCGGGCTCGGGCTGGCACAATCGCTGCCGATCTTCGCCGAGATCCGGTCGTCGCTCGGGCTGCCCGTGCTGACCGACATCCATGATGCCGGCCAATGCGCCGAGGTGGCGCAGGCGGTCGACATCCTGCAGATCCCGGCCTTCCTGTGCCGGCAGACCGACCTGTTGCTCGCGGCGGCCGCAACCGGCAAGGTCGTCAACGTCAAGAAGGGCCAGTTCCTGGCGCCGTGGGACATGGCGAACGTCGTCGCCAAGATCACCGGCGCCGGCAATCCCAACGTGCTGGCGACCGAGCGCGGCGTCTCGTTCGGCTACAACACGCTGATCTCGGACATGCGGTCGCTCCCGATCATGGCGCGGACGACCGGCGCGCCGGTCATCTTCGATGCCACGCATTCCGTGCAGCAGCCCGGCGGGCAGGGCACCTCGTCGGGCGGCCAGCGTGAATTCGTGCCGGTGCTCGCACGCGCGGCGGTGGCCGTCGGCGTGGCCGGCGTCTTCATCGAGACCCATCCCGATCCGGATCATGCGCCCTCCGACGGGCCGAACATGGTGCCGCTGGCGCAGTTCGAGGGGCTGCTGCGGACGCTGATGGCGTTCGACCAGCTCGCGAAGGGGCAGGCGGCGGACGCCATCAGCTGATGCACCAGCCCGTCGCCAAGCCTGACAACACGTTTCCCCCGGCCGTGAACATCATCGCGCTGGCCGGCTTCTCCGCGGCGCTGTCGACCCGCGCGCTCGATCCGGTGCTGCCGCATGTCGCCGAGGATTTCTCGATCAGCATCGCGACCGCGGCGGGCATTGCCGCCGGCTATGCGCTGATCTACGCGCTGGTCCAGCCGGCGATCGGCGCCGCCGCCGACCTGTTCGGCAAGGCGCGGCTGATGACGCTGTGTCTTGCGCTGCTCGGCGTCGCGAGCCTGCTCGGCGCGCTCGCCAGCTCCTTTCCCATGCTGTTCGCGACCCGTATCCTCGCCGGCGTCGCGTCCGGCGGCGTGTTTCCGGTGGCGCTCGGACTGACCAGCGACCTGGTCGCGCCCGACAAGCGCCAGGTCGCGATCGGCCGGACGCTCGCCGGCTCGATGGCCGGCAACCTGCTCGGCGCCACCGCGTCGGGCATCATCGGCGATCTCATCGGCTGGCGCGGCGTGCTCGCCATCCTCGGCGCACTCGGCCTGATCGCCTCGCTCGCGGTCGCGGCCGGCTTCCGCGGCGCCAAGGTCACCCACGTGCCGACCACCGATCTCGCCGCATTGAGGAAGGGCTACCGCACCATCTTCACCAATCCGAATTCGCGCTTCTGCTTCTCCGCGGTGTTCGTCGAGGGCTGCTGCGTGTTCGGCCTGTTTCCGTTCATCGCCTCGTTCCTGTTCGACCTCGGCGAGACCTCGCTGTCGATCGCCGGCATCGTCATCGCGGGCTTCGCGGTCGGCGGGCTGTTCTACACCTTCACGGTGTCGAGCTTCCTGCCGCGGCTCGGCGTCAAGGGCATGATGATCGTGGGCGCGAGCCTCGTCGCCCTGCAGCTCGGCGCGCTGGCCTTCGGCCCCGGCTGGAAGCTGCAAGTCGCCTGCATGCTGATGATGGGCTGGGGCTTCTACATGATCCATGGCTGCCTGCAGGTGTTCGCCAGCGAGCTGTCGATCGGCGCCCGCGCCACCGCGATGTCGCTGCACTCGTTCTTCTTCTTCCTCGGCCAGACCGTCGGTCCCATCGCCTACGGCTTCGGCGTCGTCCATGGCGGCAAGCAGCCGACGCTGCTGATCGCCGCCGCCCTGATGGTCGCGCTCGGCTTCGCCTGCGCCGCGCTGCTGCGGCAACGCCCGCCGGCGGATGCGGCGGCGACGTGATGGTTGTTTGAGCCGCGCGTGCAGGCCTTTTGCATTCGAAGATTTGGCCATCGCTGCAGGAAAGGTTGCTAATTCATAGCT
>NZ_CAFJ01000536.1 GCF_000239795.1 Bradyrhizobium sp. STM 3809
GTGCACCGCCGATGCGGCGGCAGTCCCTAGTCCAACCTGAAGCCGTCGCCCTACTTCTTTCCGCCCACCGTCTGCCGAACTTCGAATCCCTCGAATTGCGGCGGGCCGAGATAGAGCGGCTTGTTGTCGCCGGCGCCCTTGTGGGCCATGCGGAAGGCCTCGGATCTGGTCCAGTCCTCGAAGGCCGTCTTCGAGGCCCAGATCGTGTGCGAGGCGTAGAGCGTGTGGTCCTCGGCCTCAGGACCCTTCAAGAGATGAAACTCGACGAAGCCGGGCACCTTGTCCAGATGGCTGTCGCGCGACAGCCAGACCTGCTCGAAGGCGGCCTCCGAGCCCTTGGCGACGCGAAAACGATTCATGGCGATGAACATGCTGATCTCCTGGATGATATGCCGCTGGGCCCAGGAATAGCAGACTTCACGTCGCGATGCGCCTCAAGACATCGCCGCCGATGCGGCGATGTCTGGTGCGATCGAAGTCTTGTGCGGTCAAAGTCTTGCGCGATCGCAATCTTGCGTGATCGATGCCTTGCGTGATCGCAGGCGGCAATGAGCGGCGCGCGGGCCTTACGCCACCAGCCCCTTCATCGGCTTCACCGCCGCGCTTTCCGGAAACACCATCTCGCCGAGCGCACGCTCGCTCAGGCCGAGATGATCGGCGAGCACGCCCTTGAACACCGCGCGCAGATCGATGGTCGGCGCGAGATCGCGGCCCTGATAGAGGCTCGCCATCTTGAGCGTCGGCCAGTCGGCGATGACACGACCGCCCTTCACCGCGCCGCCGGCGAGCAGCGCGATCGTGCCAGTGCCGTGATCGGTGCCCTGCGTGCCATTGATCTTCGCGGTACGGCCGAACTCCGTCGCCACCACGATCACCGTATCGCGCCAGTGTGCGCCAAGCCCGCTCTCGAATTCGGCGAGCGCACCGTCGAGGCCCGACAGCAGCTGCGCGAGCCGGCCGACCGCGCCGCCCTCGTTCGCATGCGTGTCCCAGCCATCGAACGCCAGCGCCGCGATGCGCGGACCGTCATCGGCCGCCATCAGCTTGGCCGCACCGCGCGCGACCTGGCGCATCGCCGCAATCTGGTTGCCGCCCGGCTTCGGCTTCATGTCGTCGCCGAACGCGACCTTGTCCAGCTTCAAACCTTGCGACAGCGCCGAGGCCAGCGCGGGATCGCGATGCGCATAGAGATCGACCAGCCGCATCGCCGTATCGTCGTCGGCCTGCGGCAAGGTCACCGGCGCCCAGCCCACGGTGGGCGCGGCGCCACGCAGCACCAGCGGCGCGGTCGGCCCGACCGCGAGCGCGCCGGAGACACGCGGCCCGCGCGGCAAAGCCTCGAGCGCGCGGTTCAACCAGCCGGACTGCACGCGCCCGGGACCGGCGAAGCCGCTTTCGAGCACATCCTGACCGTCGAAGTGCGAGCGCTCGCGATACGGCGTCGCGACCGCATGGACCACCGCAGCCTGCTTGTCGCGAACCATGCGCGCGAACTCCGGCATCGCCGGATGCAGCGCGAAGAACGAATCCAGCGGCAGCGCCGGATTCGGTCCGGCCGTGGCAAGCGCGATGGCGCCGTGCAGCCCCGCGTAATCGGGATCGCCGACGGGCGCGACGGTGGCGAGCCCGTCGAGAGCGCCGCGCAGGATCATGACGACGAGCCGCGGATCGCGCGGGTCGGCCGCGCGGGCGAATTTCGGCAGATATCCCCACGCGGCGAAGGATGCGCCCGCCAGCAGCAGATGGCGGCGCGAGGTCTGCAGCCGCGTCCTGATCTGATCCATCGTCATCTCCTCTGGAATTCGGGCGACATCAACAGCAGCGCCAGCGCCTGCTGGCGGGATTCCGCGCGCTCGATGGTGCGGCGGGTCTCGGTCGAGGCGGCATCGCCGGCGACGAGATCGAGCAGGTCGCGCGGATCGAGATTGTTGCCGAGCTTCGCGCCGAGTTGCGCCGAGATGTCGAGCCGCAGCTTCATGCCTTCGGGTGCGGCCCACATCGCATTGCTGTCGGCAAATCCGTTCGGTCCCGCCGGCGCCCACAGCGGCTGGCCCAGCGTGTTCAGCGAATTGAGATAGAAGCCTGGATCGTCGGGCACACGCGCCAGCAGCCGGCCGCCGGCCACCAGGAACTCATAGGGCGAGCGGATCTTGGTCAGCGGCGCCGACCAGGCTTCGTCGGAGTCGACGAGCGCCAGCGTGACCGCTTTGAGATCGCCATCGGTCTTCCTGAACACGGCCTCGAGCCGCGCCACCAGCGCGGGCGGGGGATCGTCGGCGACGAAATGGCGGGCGAGCTTGACGGCGATGAACTTCGCGGTCGACGGATGCCGCGCGATATCGGCCAGTGCCGCTTCGCCCTGCGCGACGCCGTCGTCCTGGTAGACCTTGCCGAGCAGCGTCTGCGGCCCCGGCTGATGCGCATTGGCATTGAACACGAAGCTGCCGGGTGCGCCATTGCGTGCGTTGCGGCCGGCGAAGCTCCAGCCGGTGATGATGCGCGCCAGCGAGGTCACGTCCTCCTGGGTGTAGCCGCCGCCGACGCCGAGCGTATGCAGCTCCATGATTTCGCGCGCGAGATTCTCGTTGAGGCCGCGCTTGCGGTTCTGCCCGGCGCGCGAGTCGGGGCCGAGGGATTCCTGATTGTCGAGGAAGAACAGCATCGCCGGATGCTGTTCCACCGCCTTGAGCATGTCGGCGAAGCGGCCGAGCAGATGCGGCCGGATCGCCTCGCGCTCGAACGCGCCGGCCCACATCCGCGCCAGTTCGCCCTTGCCGGCGGAGATGCAGAAATGGTTCGACCAGAACGCCACCAGACGTTCGGTGACGCCGCAATCGGCGAGC
>NZ_CAFJ01000535.1 GCF_000239795.1 Bradyrhizobium sp. STM 3809
GCCCCGGCGTCTTCGACGCATAGGGCACGCCCGAGGCCTCCTCGATCGGCAGCGCATCCATGTCGGCGCGCAGACCGATGATGCGGCCCGAACCGGTCTTGCGGCCGCGGATGACCCCGACCACGCCGGTGCGGCCGATCCCCGTCGCCACCTCGTCGCAGCCGAATTCGCGCAGGCGCTCGGCGACGATGCCGGCGGTGCGGTGCACCTCGTACATCAGCTCCGGATGTTCATGGAAATCGTGGCGCCAGGCCGCCATGTCGTCGGTGAGCGCGGCGATGCTGTTCAGGATGGGCATGGGAGGCGATGTTCTCGTTGGACGTGGACCAGCGCGAACCATGGCCGGAACGGCCGGCGGATACAAGCTTCGGTCCGGTCCTGGCAGCCTCCCGATCGCAGCGTCAGCCTCCCACCGGTGATTGCGACAGATACGCCAGCAGCTTCATTTCGCGCCGGCCGCGCGTGACGGTATCGAGCACCAGGCCCGACGAAGCCGACAGCAGCGCCATGATCATCAGGCCCATCGATAGCACTGCGGTCGGCAGCCGCGGCACCAGCCCGGTCTCGATGAAGGTGACGAAGACGGGAATCGCGAAGCCGATCGAGACCAGCGCGAGGAAGATGCCGATCGCGGTGAAGAAGCGCAGCGGCTTCTCCGAGCGATACAGCTTCAGGATGGTGTTCAGGATGCGGAAGCCGTCGCGCCAGGTGTTGAGCTTGGACACCGAGCCCTCGGGCCGGGCGTAGTACGGCGTCGCGATCTCCGCGACCGGCAGCGCCAGCTCCAGCGCATGCACGGTGAGCTCGGTCTCGATCTCGAAGCCGTCCGACAGCACGGGGAAGGATTTGACGAAGCGGCGCGAGAACACGCGGTAGCCGGACAGGATGTCCTTGAAGGCCTGGCCGAACACCTCGGCGAGGAAGCTCGTCAGCATCCAGTTGCCGGTGCGATGCCCCATGCGGTAGGCGGCCTGCTCCTGGTCGACCCGCAGGCCCACCACCATGTCGAGCCGCTCGGCCACGAGCCGCTCGATCATGCCGGGCGCGCTCGGCGCGTCATAGGTGGCATCGCCGTCGACCAGCACGTAGATGTCGGCATCGACGTCGGCGAACATGCGGCGGACGACGTGGCCCTTGCCCTGCCGCCGCTCGCTGCGGACCTCGGCGCCGGCGGCGCGGGCGACCTCGACGGTGCGGTCCTTGGAATTGTTGTCGTAGACGTAGACCGTCGCCGTCGGCAGCGCCTGCTTGAAGTCGCGGACCACGGTCGCGACCGCCGCTTCCTCATTGTAGCAGGGCACCAGCACGGCGATCCGCATCGGTTGAGAACTCATGAACCCGTCTCCCATGGCCGGGAGAGTGCCGCCTTTCGGTGCAGAAATTCATAATGGTCCGGCCGTTTCGGGCCGCCATGTGGGAATGATCTTAACGCCATCCAGCACCTCGCGCAGGCGGGAGAGCGTGCCGGGCGTCGTGCCCTCCGGCAGCGCGTCGCGGGCGAAGAAGCCGGTCTCGACGATCTCGCGGTTGGGCTCGGGCGGGCGGTCCTGCGTGAACCTTTTGATAACGAAGACGGCGACGTGGTCGCGCGGCGAGACATGGCTGTTGAGGAAGATGCCGTGCAGCTCCGGCTCGCCGGCCAGCGCGATGCGTCCCTCCTCGAACAGCTCGCGCTGCAGCGCCTCCATGAACGTCTCGCCGACCTCGACGCCGCCGCCCGGCAGGTGCCAGCCCGCGACATAGCCGTGCCGGACCAGGAACACCCGGTTGTCGGCATCCAGCACCACGCCGCGGACGCCGAGCGTCATGCCGCGGGCGAACCGCCAATAGAGGTGGAATCCACGCCGCAGCACCGGCTCGAACCGGATCCGCAACCTGCTCAATCGTGTTGTCGTCAAATCTCGTCGTCCCGGTTGGTCTTGCGCTGGAGGGCGGGGCTTGCGATGAGAGCCCCTGACATGAGGGATAGCACGACATGACGGCTGGACGCGCCCGCATCCGACATCGGCGCAGAGACGCGTGATGGCCGCCTTCACGCTCGCCCATCTGTCCGACCCGCATCTCGCGCCGCTGCACCGGCCGCGTCTGTCCGAACTCGCCGGCAAGCGGGCGCTCGGCTATCTCAACTGGACGCGCAACCGCTACAAATATCACCGCCGCGACATACTGGACCTGCTGATCTCCGACCTGCACGCGCAGATGCCGGACCAGATCGCGGTGACCGGCGATCTCGTCAATTTCGCCCTCGAGTCCGAATTCCCCGTCGCCCGGGAGTGGCTCCGGACGGTCGGGCCGCCGGACAAGGTCACTGCCATCCCTGGCAATCACGACGCCTATGTGCGCTCGACGCGGCTGCGCTTCGCCGAGAGCTTTGCCGCCTATTTCGGCGGCGATGCCGACGCGCCCGCCACCTTTCCCTCGCTGCGCCGGCGCGGGCCGCTGGCGCTGATCAGCCTCTCCTCCGCCGTGCCCTCGGCGCCGTTCATGGCGACCGGCCGGATCGGCGGCGCGCAACTCGCGGCGCTCGAGCAACTGCTCTCCTCGCTGGCGCATGAGCCGCTGTTCCGCGTGCTGCTGGTGCATCACCCGCTGCGCTCGGCCAACCGGATGAAGCGGCTCACCGATTCCAAGGAGCTGATCGCGCTGCTCGCGCGCCACGGCGTCGAGCTGGTGCTGCACGGCCATGACCACGTGCATTCGACGATCTGGATCGACGGCCCCGAGCGCAAGATTCCGGTCGTCGGCGTCCCCTCCGCGTCGTCCCTGGCGCACGGTCACTACCCTGCCGCCGCCTACAACATCTTCGCCATCGCGCCCCAGGGCAATCACTGGCGCTGCGACATGACCGTGCGCTCTGTGAACGACGCCCGGCGCGTGCGCGAGATCCGCGAGATTCGCCTGCTCTGACGTTCGCTTCGCTTGCGCATGATCCGGTCGGAAAACCGGTGCCGACTGTTCCGGATCATGCGTCAGAACGAGATCGGCTTCAGGCTCTCGTACAGCGCGAACCCGAACAGCGACAGCGCGCCGAGCACGAAGCCGAGCACGAACGGCCAGAGCCGGCCGCGCGGCGGCGGCCCGCCGTCCGCGCGCGCCTGCACGCGGGCGACGCTGAAGGCGCGCTCGCGCTCGACCATGCGGCGGGCGACGTAGTCGGTCACGGCCTTCACGATCGCGCCGATCTCGTGCGACTCCGCGAGCACGATACGGCCGTTGCGGGTGTCCTGCACGAAGCGGTACTGCCGCTTGTCCCGCCCCATCACGACATGGGCGACGACGTCGATCCACAGCCGCGGCGTCTCGCCCTGGCTGATGGCGCGATCGAACAGGTCGATCTGGTTGGGGATCTCGGCGAACAGCGGGTCGAGCGCATCGTTGAGAATCTCGAGCCGCGCCACCTCGGCATCGCGCAGATCGACCACCACACCCGTTCGGTCCGCGGCCTCGATCCGGGCCTGGCGCAGCGCCTCGCGCAGGCGGACGGGGCGCGGTTCGGTGCTGCTGTCGGGGGCCTCGGACATCGCTCACGCTTTCACGGTTCGGCCCTGGTTTCGCCAGGATTTCTCCCATTAACCTATCAGTAACCGAGTATTCCGCAAACCCCATTTGTCTTCAAAGACTTATACGCACGGTGAGATAATCAGCGCCCAAACCAGGGCTGCAGAACGGACGTGGGCGGCCTCCTCCGGTGTGACCCGGCTGAGACCGCCCCGTCCTTGGGCTCTTCCTCGAGCTTTATTCAGATACCCGGCAAGGTGTTCTTTGGCTGTCCGCCTCAGGCCGCCGGAGCGCGCTGCGGCTCCTCGACGATCGAGAATCGGACGCCGGCCTTGTGGCGGTTCTCCTCGGACACCTCGCGCCAGCAGTCCTCGGCTTCCTTGCGCGACTTGAACGGACCCTTCACCTGGGCCGAGCCTTCCACCAGCTTGTGGAAATTCATCGAGCCGAACTCGCCGCCGATCACCCAGAAATTGCTGGTCATGAGACCCTCCATCAACCGTCACAACTTTGACAGTGCATTGCGATTTGCGTGACCAGAGATAAACGCGAAACCGGCAGCTTCGTATAGAGGCCTTGTTTTCGAATGGTGATGTCATGTAACATCATCACTTGTCATAAATGTCATTTTGTAAATTTTGTCACAAATCGGGAGCCGGACGGCTCCGAGGGGAACGCAATGCCCGGCGAATCCGGAAAGAAGCTGTTCGTCGGCCCACGCTTCCGGCGCATCCGCCAGCAATTGGGGCTGTCGCAGACTCAGCTCGCCGAGGGGCTCGGCATCTCGCCGAGCTACGTCAACCTGATCGAGCGCAACCAGCGCCCGGTGTCCGCCCAGATCCTGCTGCGGTTGGCGGAGGTCTACGACCTCGACCTGCGCGACCTCGCCACCGCCGACGAGGACCGCTTCTTCGCCGAGCTCAACGAGATTTTCTCCGATCCGTTGTTCCGCCAGATCGAGCTGCCCAAGCAGGAGTTGCGCGACCTCGCCGAGCTGTGCCCCGGCGTCACCCACGCGCTGCAGCGGCTGTACGCCGCCTATGCGGAGGCCCGGCGCGGCGAGACCCTGGTTGCGGCGCAGATGGCCGACCGCAACGCCGGCGGCCATTTCGAGGCCAACCCGATCGAGCGGGTGCGCGACCTGATCGAGGCTAACCGCAACTACTTCGCCGAGCTCGAGCAGCAGGCCGAAGCCCTGCGCGACGCGCTCGACGTGCCGGCCGAAGGACTTTACGCCGCGCTCGCGGCGCGTTTGCGCGAAAAACATTCTGTGCAGACCCGGGTGATGCCGGTCGACGTCATGCGCGAGACCTTGCGCCGCTACGACCGCCACCGCCGCCAGCTGCTGATCTCCGAGCTGGTCGACGGGCCCGGCCGCACCTTCCAGCTCGCCGTGCAACTCGGCATGGCCGAGTGCCTGCCGCAGTTCGAGATCATCATCGGCCGCGCCGGCGCGCTCGACGACACCTCGCGCCGGCTCTACCGCATGACGCTGGCCAGCTACTACGCCGCCGCCGTCATGATGCCCTATGCGCCGTTCCTCGCCGCGGCGGAGGCGCTGAGCTACGACATCAACGTGCTGGCGCAGCGCTTCAGCACCGGCTTCGAGCAGGTCTGCCACCGTCTCACCACCTTGTCGCGCCCGAACGCGCGCGGCATCCCGTTCTTCATGCTGCGCGTCGACAATGCCGGCAACGTCTCCAAGCGCTTCTCGTCGGGCACCTTCCCGTTCTCCAAGTTCGGCGGCACCTGCCCGCTGTGGAACGTGCATTCGACCTTCGACACGCCGGACCGCCTCCTGAAGCAGATCATCGAGCTGCCGGACGGCTCGCGCTATTTCTCGATCGCCCAGATGGTGCGCCGTCCGGTCGCGCCGCATCCGCTGCCGCAGCCGCGCTTCGCCATCGGCCTGGGCTGCGAGATCAGGCATGCGTCGCGTCTGGTCTATGCCGCCGGCATGGATCTGGAGACGGCCGAGGGCACGCCCATCGGCGTCAACTGCCGGCTCTGCGAGCGCGAGAACTGCGCCCAGCGCGCCGAGCCGCCGATCACGCGCACGCTGATCCTGGACGAGACCACCCGCCG
>NZ_CAFJ01000534.1 GCF_000239795.1 Bradyrhizobium sp. STM 3809
CCGAGGCCGAGCCGCCGCGCGACGCGCATGGCGTCGCGATGCAGATCTGGTTCTGACGAAGGGGGCACTTGCCCCGCCACATCCTCCGCCGTCATTCCGGGGCGGCGCGCGCAGCGCGGCGAGCCCGGAATCCATTGGCCCGCGCAACATGCCGCCCGATAGATTCCGGGCTCGTGCTTCGCACGCCCCGGAATGACGGCGGAGAGCGTGTCGTGTCCCCGCCAGGTTTCGGCGTCAGGCGACGGGCGTGGCGATGCAGATCTGGTTCTGACGCGCATCCGGCGCAATGCCCGCCATCTCCACCGCCGTCATTCCGGGGCGGCGCGCGCAGCGCGGCGAGCCCGGAATCCATTGGGCCGCGCCACATGCCGCGAAATGGATTCCGGGCTCGTGCTTCGCACGCCCCGGAATGACGGCGGAGAGCGTGTCGCGTCCTCGCCAGGTCTCGGCGTCGGGCCTGCAATTGAATTCCGAAAAATAAAAATATCTTGCCAATTTTCGGAAATCATGCTTTTCTCTCGCCATCCCGCTCCAAGCAAGGGGCGTTGCGCGCGATCGTCACGACACGCGGGGCGGGGAGCGATGGCCGCGATGGAGCCGCAGCGTGTTCTCACGAACGCGCGGACGAACGGCGACGCCGCGGACGTGAAGTCGCAGCGTGCTGGCACCCCGAAGCTGGTGCTACGTTCGCGACGGCGCTT
>NZ_CAFJ01000533.1 GCF_000239795.1 Bradyrhizobium sp. STM 3809
CCTCACCGTCGGCGGCCCCCGCCGCGGCCGCGCCGTCCGGGGCGCCCAATGTCGGCTCCGGCGCGGCGCAGCCGCAAAGCATGGCGAGCGAGACCGTGATCCCCGGCGAAGAGATCAACGCGCGGCCGGCCACGCGGCCGGGCGAGGTGCTGGAGGCCGTGCCCGGGCTGATCGTCACGCAGCATTCCGGCGAAGGCAAAGCCAACCAGTATTTTCTGCGCGGCTATAATCTCGACCATGGCACCGATCTGGCGCTGTTCGTCGACGACGTGCCGGTCAACATGCGCACGCACGCGCATGGCCAGGGCTATGCCGATCTCAACTGGCTGATGCCGGAGACGATCGGCCGCGTCGACGTCCGCAAGGGCCCCTACTTCGCCGACGAGGGCGACTTCGCCTCGGTCGGCAGCGTGCATATCGGCCTGATCGACAGCGTGCCGAAGGCGATCGCGCAGATGACGGCGGGCAGCTTCGGCTATCGCCGCTTCTTCGGCATGGACTCGATGCATGTCGGCGACGGCAACCTGCTGATCGCCGGCGAGGCCGGTCACTACGACGGCCCCTGGACCACACCCGACGATGCCCAGAAGATCAACGGCCTGACGCGCTACTCGCAGGGCACGGCGACCGACGGCTTCTCGATCACCGGCATGGCCTATGCGAACCGCTGGACCTCGACCGACCAGGTTCCTGAGCGCGCCATAACCTCGGGCGATCTCGGCCGCTATGACGCTTACGATCCGACCGACGGTGGGAAGACCAACCGCTTTGCGCTGTCCGGCCGCATCGCCGGCACCGACGATGTCGGGTCCTGGAAGGCCAACGCCTATGCTGTGAAGAGCCAGCTCGATCTCTACAACGACTTCACCTATGCGCTCAGCAATCCCGTCTATGGCGACCAGTTTCACCAGCACGACGACCGGCTGATGCTCGGCGCCAACGCGTCGCGGACCTTGAACGGCAGCTTCGCGGGCCGGCCGATGGAGACGACGTTCGGCATCCAGACGCGCTACGACAACATCGCGCTGGCCCTGAGCAACACCCGTCAGCGGGTGTTGCTGTCCGACATCGATCCCAACACCACCGGCATCGTTCGCGCCGACAAGGTCGGCGAGGGCAGCGTCGGGCTGTATGTCGAGAACACCGTGCGCTGGACCGACTGGCTGCGCACCACGGTGGGCTATCGCGGCGACTACTACCAGACCCACGTGTACTCGCTCACCAACGGCAACAACACGGGCGACGCTTCGGCCAGTCTCGGCAGCCCGAAATTCCGCATGGTGCTCGGGCCATTCTATCAGACCGAGTTCTTCCTCGGCGCCGGCTACGGCATGCACAGCAACGATGCGCGCGGCGCGACCACGACGGAGGATCCGGCCGATCCGACAAACAAGCTCGCCTCCTCGCCGCTGCTGGTGCGCACCAAGGGCGCCGAGGTCGGGTTGCGCACGCGCATCATTCCGGGGCTCGACTCGTCACTGAGCCTGTTCATGCTCAACCAAGATTCGGAGATCCTGTTTTCCGGCGACGCCGGCGACACCGAGGCGAGCCGGCCGAGCCGGCGCTACGGCTTCGAGTTCACCAACCATTATCGCCCGGCGTCGTGGATCGACATCGACGCCGATCTGGCGATGACGCATGCCCGCTTCGTCGGCACCGACGACGACCAGGCGACAACCTATGCCCAGTTGGTCGGCCTGGGCGCGACAGCCGAGGTGCTGCGCGGCAATGCGCCCGGCAACTACATCCCCAACGCGCCGTCGATGATCGCTTCGGCCGGCATCACGCTCGGCGAAAGGACCGGCTGGTTCGGCGGCCTGCGCTGGCGCTATCTTGGCGCGACGCCGCTGACCGAGGACAATTATTTCCGCTCGACCGCGACCAGCGTCTTCAACGGCCGCATCGGCTTTCGCGACGCCAACGGCTGGCGCGTCCAGCTCGACGTACTGAACCTGCTCAACACCAAGGCCAACCAGATCTCGTACGGCTACGGCTCGCTGCTGCCCACGGACCAGCTTTACCAGGCGTGCTATCCCAACGGGGGGACGTCGAGCGTACCGGCCCAGGTCTGCCAGACCGGCGTGATGGACCGCATCCTGCACCCGATCGAGCCGCTGACCTTCCGTGTGACGGTGGCGGGAACGTTCTAGCGATCAACTGAATGGATCGACGCTGCCCTGCAAAAGGCGCGTCACGATTGAGACCGCCTCACCGGACTATCGATCTCGACGCTTCTGCCGGGCAGACGGCGTGGTATTTGAGATACAGTTGGCACGCCTTTTTGTCGGGTAGCTCCGTGTGCTGCTGAGCAAGAGTCCATCGCCGTCGACTCTCCTTTCGCCTCATGATTAGGTCTAAACGCTCCAACGAGGCAGTTTCTGGTGCGGCAACGGCTGCGGCTCCATCTCCCCGCTTTTGTATTGGCGCTGATGATGCAAATCATCGCGCCCATCGCGGCGTCGTGGGCAACGGCTTTGGCTGTCTCCGACCCGTTGGCCGCCTTCGGCGATATCACGATCTGCCATAGCGGTGCCGGGGAAGCCGGCGGGCAGCCTGACCAGACTGACCGCCGTATCCACGATGGTGTTTGCGCGCTGAGCTGCCTAGTGGCGCATGCCGGCGCATCGCTGGACACGCCCAAGATCGCGGTTGCCGCGCCCTCCAGGTCACCGTCGACGGTGATCTGGCACAGCATGGCCCTGGAGCTGCAGGGCTCACTGCGGGGCGAGCACGCAAAGGCTCGCGCTCCTCCTTCATCGAACTCCTGACTTTTCCAAAAATCGCAAGATCGTAGCGGCCTCTGGCCGTGATCGATGCTGTTGCCGACCGCTGGCGGGCCCGTGCGCCCGAGTTAGAGAGATTCACATGTTTCGCTTTCGTGCTCTGGGGGGCGTGAGCTTCGTTGCCCTCCTCACTGTCCCCGAAGTCGTCCTTGCCCAACCCACCGAGCTGCCCAGCGTGACTGTCCAGGCACCGGGCCAGCCGCGATCTGCTGCCCCGATCGTTGCCGGAAATAGGTCGGGCACCAAACAAGCCAAGCGCTCAAGCGCGAAGCCAACGGCACCACCCGCTGCGGACAAGCCACTCACAAATGCCCTTGGGACCTATAATCCAGCACTCGATTTGCCGGGTCTCAAACTCCCGCCGGGCACCACGCTGACGACCGCGGGGCCCGTCGATGGCTACCGCGCGCTCTCCGGGTTTTCCGCCACTAAGACCGCGACCCCGATCGAGCAGATCCCGCAATCAATCCAGGTGATCCCAAGGAGCGTCATCGCCGATCAGAACAATGTCACGGTCACCGAGGCCATCCAGAACGTCTCGAATGTGCAGGGAACGAATACGCTTGCGATCGGCACCACGGGGCCTTTTGGCCAGACTACCATTCGCGGTTTCCTTGCCCAACAATATCTCGACGGCATGTTCAACATGTACAACGTCGGCGACCGCGATTCACTGGTGAACGTGGAACGGATCGAGGTGTTGAAGGGGCCCAATGCCATCCTGTATGGCGGCGGGGCCGGCAGCCCGCTCGGAGGCGCCATCAACATCGTCTCGAAACTGCCGACCGACAAGGCAAGCCTGGAAACGGGCGTCACGTTCGGGTCGAAAAACTACGTGCAGCCATATTTCGACGTCAACCAGCCGCTGTCGGCCGACAAGACCGTGCTGTTCCGGTTCACCGGCACCTATACCTCAAACAACACATTCGTCGATGTCGTGCATCAGGACCGCTACTCGCTAAATCCGACGCTGACACTGACGAACAAGGAAGACACGACGCTGACGATCCAGGGACGGCTCTCGCGGCTCGAGCAGCAGGCCTACCAGGGCTTGCCGGCGGTCGGGACTGTCGCGGGCAGCTTCCGCCTCAATCCCGATCTCTACATCGGCCCCTCAGGCATTCCGAAGAGCTACAGCGAGGTCAAGAGCGTCACGGCGACCTTCGACCATCGATTCGATCCGATCTGGTCGTTCAACATCAAAGCCCGCTGGGCGGACCAGAACTTCGATCAGAGAAGCCAGACGACACTCAGCGCGGCACCAGATTTTCCACCAAGCACATGGGCCCTGCAGAATATCGAGCTCCTGCAGAAGCAGCGGGAGATCTCCGTCAATCCCAATCTGGAAGCGCGATTCAGGCTGGGACCGACCAACAACGTCTGGCTCGCCGGTGCCGACTACAGCCGCATCACGGATCGCGGTCACATGAACGCCGACGTCGGCGTTCTCCCGGTCGATTTGCTGAACAACCCGGTGTTTCCGACGCCGTACACCGATCCTACCGCGGCGTCGCCAACGTTTTTTTCGTATACCGACATCAACAGCGTCTACACCACAAAAGGTCTCTACACACAGTTGCAATCGACGATCTACGATCGGCTTCACATCCTCGCCGGCGTGAGGCTCGCGAGCATCAATATCGACTATGTCGAAAACTACCCGTTCAGTTTGGGCGTTTTTTCACCGACACAGTTCGGCTCCGACACGACCAGGGCCCTGCCCCGGTTCGGAGCGGTTCTCGATCTTGTTCCGGGACTCTCGGTCTACGGCAGCTATAGCGAAGGCATGCAGGCGTCGACTTTCACTCAAGCCTTGAACACCAACGTCCAGCCTGAAACATCGAAGCAGGTCGAAGGCGGCTTCAAGTTCAACATCAACGACCAGTTGACCGGCACCGTCGCCGCGTTCGACATTCGGCGCCAGAACGTGCCGGTCGTCATTGGCGTCGGCGTCGGGGCCCAGTCCGCGCAGGAATCCAAGGGCTATGAAGCCGACTTGATCTGGCAGCCCACCAGGAACTGGAAGGTGATTGCCAGCTACGGTCACACGGACGTCAGGTATTCCGACTCGAATACGGGAACGCCGCAAGGGAACAGGGTCCCCGGCGTGCCCGAGGATTCAGGCCGCTTCTGGGTCAACTACACCTTCGACTGGCCCGCTCTCAGAGGCTGGAGCGCCGGCGCAGGTGTGTACGTGGCGTCCTCGCAATACGTCGACAACTTCAATCTCTACAAGACGCCAGGATACTTCACCGTCGATGCCAAGATTGCTTACGAGACCGAGCACTGGCGGGCGTCATTCAACGTAAAGAACCTGACCGGCCAGAAATACTTCGTGCCCTTCACCTGGTTCGGCGGCCAGGTGGCCCCCGGCGACGGCCGCGCATTCTATGGTACGCTTTCCTATCGATACTGATATCGCCGTCGCGCCTCATCGCCGTCACGGGAGTAAACGAATGATCACGAAACGAGATTTGCTTCTCGCCTCCGCCGCAGGCCTCGCGGGGGCGGGCCTGCGGTCCGCCCAGGCCACCGAGGTTGCGGCCGGGACGACGACCGGCCACGATATGTCGCAGGTGCCTGCGAGTTGGATGGGGAAGGAGCAGATTGCGTTCCTGATCTATCCGGAGTTTACGGCACTCGACATGGTCGGGCCTCACGCCATGCTGACCGGGCTTCTCGGCGCGACCACTCACATCGTCGGCAAGAGCAGGGATGTCGTGAAGAGCGATACAGGGCTCGCATTTCAGCCGAGCGCGAGCTTCGACGAGTGCCCGCTGGACCTGGATATCATCTGCGTCCCCGGTGGGGCGACCGGCACACTTGCCGCCATGCAAGACGACAGCACGCTCCGCTTTCTCAAGGATCGCGGATCGCGTGCCAAGTTCGTCACCTCGGTCTGCACGGGGTCGTTGCTGCTGGGCGCGGCCGGACTTCTCACCGGCTACAACGCGACCTCGCATTGGGCGACAATCCCGCTGTTGAAGCTGTTCGGCGCAACGCCGAGCGACGACAGGATCGTCCGCGACCGCAACAGGATCACCGCCGGCGGTGTTACATCGGGGATCGATTTCGGCCTCTCGCTGGTCGGGCAGCTGCGCGACAGGCAATATGCGGAGTGCGTCCAACTGATGGCCCAGTACGCTCCAGAGCCTCCCTATGACGCGGGAACGCCCGCCAAAGCTCCGGCCGAAGTCACGAAGATGATGACCGACATGTTCGTCGACTTCAACAAGCAGGCCGAAACGATCGGCCGAGACGTTTATCCGAGATATCGCGATGGCTGACGCCGAGCAGAGGACGGAGCTACCAACGAACTGCCTTTGTCCTGATCTAGATGGCTCACAGCGAGTCGTTGGGGAAAGGACCGCTGCCGACGATAGTAGCGCTCGGCAGCGTCAGGACCTTTTTACAAGGCGCCCAGCAAGCTTGGTAAACGCAAGGCTGCTCGCATGCTCCCAACGTACCAGCCTGGGCACCCGATATGCGCGATGCCCGCCAATGCCGTGGTTAGCCGGAGCGTCCTTCAACGCTTCAGCCGACCAGTTCACCTCAGCGGCAAACTTTGACGTACACGCAAATCTTCTTGAAATTCTCCCAGCGGCACTGCTGCTCCATACGGCAAACCTTCGGTTTTTCGCCCGGCTGCGCCGCATGTGCCGGGATTGCGCCAACCATCAAAGCTGACGTCACAATCGTGAGTGTGAGCACAGCCACCAACTTCATGAATTGCTCCTCTCGGCCCTTTTGCTTAGCGACACGCCGACGGCGCTACCGCAAAAGCGAACTTTCGTCCATTATCGGTCAGGCAGCCATCAATCCAGACCCCCTTTGCCACGCCCTGGAGCGTGACGAGCGTCCCCTCACCGTACGGCTTACCCTTGCGGAACTGTCCCTCGTAGCGGGCCGCCTGCAAAGTCAAGATACCATAACCCTCCGGCTCACCGCTGGCGAGCGTGCCCTCGTAGCGTCCCGTATACCAGTCCTGGGTGCCCCGCCCCTCTTGGCGACCCGCTTTCCAACCTCCGTCATCCTTCTCGAAGATCCGACCGCCCCGGAGCCACCGCAGCGTTCCGGTGCCATCTGCAAGTCCATTGACGCAGTTACCTGACCAACTGGCGGTCTCGTCGGGCAGTGGATGAGGATTCCAAACCTTACAGCCTGTCCCAGGATCGGCAACGAAGGCTCCCGGCAGATTCGACTGTGCCGCGGCCATAGACGGCCAAAGCAATATCCCAATCAGCGCGCCGACGGCTACTCGCGCCATTCGCCAACTCCCGCTCTCGTCCGCGCCGCTCAATGCGGAAGCAATGGCAGCACGACGTCGCGCAACAGCTGATCGCGGACATCAATGAACTTGTCTTTTACGACGCCATCACGATCGATCACATAGGTCACCGGAAAACCTTCTGGTGGCCCAAACCCGTCTTGTGAAATGCGATCCAGGGTAGACGTTGGGTAGGCCAACGTCCCACTGATCTTGCGCATCTTGCTGAAGTCCTCCGGACGATCGGCGCTGATACCTATGACCTCCAATCCTTGTTCGTGATAGCGCCGATAGAAGGCATTAAGAATGGTCATTTCCTTCCGGCAGGGCGCGCACCATGTCGCCCAGTAGTTGATCAGCACGACTTTCCCGCGCAGTCTACTGAGATCAAAGGTCTCACCTCGGAGCTCGGACACGACCAGAGGCGGCGCGGCCTCGTCGATCACGGGGGCGGCAGAAGCCGTCCCCCACATCGCCACCGCCAGGAGGCCGGCGAGGACGCCCCTCTTGCGCCCGCATCGCGCTCTGATCAACATTCCGTTCCCCGGTCGATCCAAGTCTAGAAATTGTAGCTTGCTACGGTCTTGAACATGTATGGCGCGATGAGCTGGCCCTGGCTGCCATTGTCGTTGATCGCAGCATTGGTCCGATAGTAGATCGGAATCTCCACATCGACATAGAACTTGAAGACCCGCTTGTGTTCCTCGTCGACCACTTTCGTGAACTCAATGCCCGGAGAGATCATCAGGCGATCAAAACCAGTATTGAGCGGATCAGAGGCGGCGCCGCTATCACGTTGCCGATGCGAAGCGATGACTTGGACCAACGGCGCGATCTTGTCAAAGCCGAGAACATTGTAGAGATTGTTGTAGACGATGCCAGCCGCGCCATCGATCTGATAGCCGGGCTTGTAGAGCTCGTTAAGTCCCGAGTCAGGATTATATGCAGATTGATACAGAAATGGCTGCTGCCACCTGATTTGCGAAAAATATTGCCAGGCATTGTCGCCCGTAATCATTCCACGATGGAAGACGCCGAGAATGAGGTCGGTACTCCCCGAGC
>NZ_CAFJ01000532.1 GCF_000239795.1 Bradyrhizobium sp. STM 3809
AAATACTCGCCAGACTGCTGCTTAGGTTCTGCAGGGCGCCCCTAACTTCGGGGCCAGGGTTCTTGGCAAGATGGGACGCCATGCCCACTAGGAGTTCGCGCACAGCGTCCTCAATGCCCTTGTTGCGTCCTCTCCGGAAATATGAACGGCCGCACGACCACGCAAAGAAGAACGAGAGAACTAGCAGTCCGAGCATCCCGTACAGTACAATATCCACGATTGCCCCCCGTGAATCCTCCCGCATCCGGCAAGAATAGCCGATTGTGATTAATGATTATCTTAAATTGAGAATCGTGTATTTGGGGTCACGTTTTACCCCGCGTTTACCATTTTGGTTGAGCAACCTCAGGTGTTAATTCGATACTAAGTAGTTCAATAAACTCTGATGGAGGGGGATCGTGTCCCACGGAGTGGTGTAGCTGGCATGGTGGGTCACCGGGCAATTCCGGTGCGGGCCGAGCCGGTCAGCCTGCCACAGCTGGCAGGCCAGCAATCGGATCATCGCTCAAAGGCGCGATGGTTTCCAGCGTCATGTAGCGGGCGCGCTGGACGGCCCACTCATCGTTCTGTTCGAGCAGGATCGCACCGACAAGACGGACGATTGCTTCCTCGTTTGGAAAGATGCCGACGACTTCGGTGCGGCGCTTGATCTCACCATTGACCCGCTCAATTGGATTAG
>NZ_CAFJ01000531.1 GCF_000239795.1 Bradyrhizobium sp. STM 3809
AGCCCTTCATCCGAGTGAGAGGCGAGTTCGAAGAACAGCAGCGACAGACTCTGCGCCGCGCGCGCGCTGACCGTGATGTCCGGGCCGCTGACGGCGATCCGTTCGGCGTGTGGAATGGCACGGGCCTCGAACAGGCCGCGCAGCTGAACGCCCTGCCACTGGCTCTCGCTCAGCAGCGTGACCACGTTCGACATCGCGTGGATGCGCCCGATCAACAGCTCGCGGGCAACATCGATGTCGCTGCCGTGACGGAGCGTTCGCGTGACGATGGATTGGATCACTGCGAGGATGTTCTTGACCCGGTGGTTGAGCTCGTCGATGACCGCCGTCAGGCGGCGCTCGAAGCCGATGCGGACCTGGATCTCGCGTTTGAGCCGGAAATTATTGTACACGACATAGCCGAACAGGCCGCAGATGATCCCGGTCAGCGCCAGGCCGATCACACCGACGATCGCCGCGGTCTGCTGCGCCCGGCGTACCGTGTTGCTCTTGGCATAGTAGACCAGCGACCAGTCGTGGTTGCCGAAGGCGACTGTCCGGGTGGAGGACGGCGCCGGATCGTCCGGCCCGCGCGTCCGGGTCGTCACGGCGCCCTGATCGTTGGCCACCAGTTCGTCCGACGCGTTCCGCGGATCCTTCAGGGCGACCGAGAACAGCGAGAGATCGTCATTGGTCAGCAGCAGCGGTCCGATTTCGTAGGAAAACGTCACAAAGCCGGCCGGCGCGGACGCGCCTTGCGGGACTACGGGCGCGGCCAGCACGATCCCGATGGGTCCATCCACACGCAACAGCGGTGTGGGGTCAGAGGCGATCGGCTTGCCTTCGGACATGGCGCGCGCCAGCATCGGCCCGATGATCGGCTGGCGATCGAGCGCAATGCCGGGAAGCCGCGAGGTCTCGGCGTTGCGCGGCTCGAGGTCCATCAGGACATCGATGGGGCGATCGACGTTCGGGCCCAGCGGCGTGTCGTCGTAATTGCGAATGGTCGGATTGGGAAAGCCGGCCTGGCGCAACTCCGCCTGGGCGACGGGCAGCTCATCGGGCCGCAGCCGGGCGATCCAGGACGCCACCACGAAGTCGGTCTTGAAGGCATAGATCGACGATCGCAGCGGCTCCAGCATGTTGGCCTTGATCACCGAGGGGGCCCGGAACAGCCCCGAGGCGACCCGGGCCAGAAGTTCGCGCTCGGTCAGCCGGTCCTGGACGAGGCTGGCATGGACGTCGATGGCGCGGGCCAGCGCGATGCGGTCGAGCGCCAGCTCCTGGTCATGCACGCGGTAGGCGGCCAAGCCGGACAGCGCCGTCCCGAGCAGCGCAATCACTCCGATGATGACACCCAGCCGAAGCACTCGTTTACTCTAAGGTCAAGGGTTGGCGAAGGAGGCAACGAGTCATCCAATAACTGGGCCTGCTACTCAAGTAACGCGCACCTCGGGCGGGCGGAAGTGATCGGAGCGATCAGCGGAAAGCGATCCCAGGATACCGGCCGTCCATCGGCCCAGACGCCCTTTGGCAAGGCGCGCGCACCCCGGGTCAAGGCAACACCCGGGCACAGGAGTTGTTCCGGCCCGGTGAGGCTTTTTTGCGTCTGCTGACGGCGGCACACTCAGCAACGCCGCGCAGAACGTGCCAGATCAGCCGCTCAGGCGGACGGCGTGAGTCCGCCCTTGGCCTCGATGAAGCCGATGATCCGGTCGAGACCCTGGCTCTTCTTCAGGTTGGTCATGACGAAAGGACGCTCGCCGCGCATGCGCTTGGCATCCGTCTCCATCTTCTCCAGGGAGGCGCCGACGTGCGGCGCGAGGTCGATCTTGTTGATCACAAGCAGGTCGGAGCGGGTGATGCCTGGACCGCCTTTCGAAGGGATCTTGTCGCCGGCCGCGACGTCGATCACGTAGATGGTGATGTCGGCCAGTTCGGGAGAGAACGTCGCGGCGAGGTTGTCGCCGCCGGACTCGATCAGCACGAGATCGAGGCCGGGAAACTTGGCACGCATGTCCGCCACGGCCGCGAGATTCATCGAGGCATCCTCGCGGATGGCGGTGTGCGGACAGCCACCGGTTTCCACGCCGGCAATGCGGTCCGGCGTCAGCGAGCCGGAGCGGACGAGAAATTCCGCGTCCCATTTGGTGTAGATGTCGTTGGTGATCGCCGCGATGTCGTAGCGCTCCCGCATCGACTTGCAGAGCAGATCCATCAGTGCGGTCTTGCCGGAGCCGACGGGGCCGCCGACCCCGACGCGCAGCGGTCCGTGAGACGATGCCATGTCATCTATCCTTCTGTCGTCCGCGCGAATGCGAGGAGCCATCATTGCTGGCGCAGTCCGTGGACTGCTGTCCTGAAAAAATTTCCGAATTGCGGGAGCCGGCCCGGCCGACCGTCACGTCGGATGAGGCCCTGCCCGGTCACGACCGGAACAACCTCGTGTATTGCGTCTCGTGACGATGGCTGGCGAGATCGCCCCGGAACGTCGCGCTGCCGATGTCGTCGAGCGAAGCGTGGAGAGCGCGATCGGCGGTTGCGAGGACGACCGGCTCGAGCGCCGCGAGCACGCGCTGGCTATCCGTCTGCCCGAGCGGAACGAGCCGGCTGCCGGCGGAAATCCAGTTCGACGTCAGCGCGTGCAGGAAGCCATGCAGCAACGGTTCGAGGGGCACGCCGTGAAGCGCGCCGACCAGCCCCACCGCCACCGGATAGACGATGACATCGCATTGCGCCACCGCCTCGTCGAGGCCGGCGCAATTCCAGGCCGACCGCGCGATCTCGATGAAGGCGCGTCCCTGGGCGGTGGTTTCGAGCTGCCGCTCGCGCGACGGCACGAAGGCGGCGGCGAGTTCGGCAACCTCGCGCAACCGTGTCATGTCGTCCAGTTCGGCCGCCCGGTGCGCGTGGGCGAGGAAGGCGGCATCGCAGAAGCCGGAGCCGTCCGTGAGCATCGTCGCCAGCCAGCCGCGCAACGCGGCGGCATCGGCGATATCGCCGGCTTCGACGGCCCATTCGATGCCGCTGGAGTAGGAGAAGCCGCCGATCGGAAACGCCGGCGACAGCCAGGTCAGCAGCCGGTACAGCGCGGCCAGCTCCGCACCGCCGGCAGCGGACGGGCTGCGTCCCACATCATTTGTGGTCATGAGCATGGGAATGACCGTGATGATCGTGGTCGTGGCCGCAATGCTCGTCGTGCACGTGATCGTCATGCACGTGATCATCATGCGCATGGCCGTGGTCATGATCATGATGCGCGTGGCCGTGATGCGCATGATCATGACTGGTGTGATCGTGGTGATGATCGTGGCCGTGGTGATCATGACCATGATGATCGTGATCGCCATGCCCATGGCTGGGCTCGGCGTAGGCCCCGCCTTCCGGGTCGAACGGCGCCTCGATCTCGATGACGCGCGCGCCGAGGCCCTTCACCATCGCCTCGATGACGTGGTCGCGGCGGATGCGCAGGCTCTTGGCCATGATCTGGGTCGGCAGATGCCGGTTGCCGAGATGCCAGGCGAGCCGCACCAAATGATGCGGATCGCTGGCGCGGATCTCGAGCAGCGGCTCGGCCGCCGCCACGACCTCGACGAGGCGGCCGTCCTCCAGCACCAGGGCATCGCCACCGCGAAGCGCGGTGGCGTGCTCGAGGTCGAGCAGGAATTCCAGCCCGCGCGTGCCGGTCATCGCCAGCCTGCGCCGGTGCCGATCATCGAAATCGAGCAGAACGGAATCGGCAGCGGCCTCTTTCCAACGATGCTGCCCGAGCACGCGGGTCGCGCGGATCATGCTGGTATCCTCATCTCACAATTCCGCTCAGCGGACATCGACCTTCTCAGGCGTGATGATCTCGATCTTCGGCGGTGCCGCCATGCATTTCACGGCGACACGCCCGAACGTCTTCATGTGCTCGGTCGCGCGGTGCGGCACCAGGGCCTCGGCGTTCTCCCACTGCTCCACGAACACCATCCTGCTCGGATCGGTGACGCTCTCATGCAAGTCGTAAGCGATATTGCCGGGTTCCTTGCGGGTCCCCTCGATGCAGGCGGTGGCGGCAGCGATGAATTCGGCACGCGTTTCGGGCTTGATGGTCAAGGTGGCAACGACATAGATCACGAAGCAGTCCTCCCGGTACGTTTCTGTTTCTGGGTACCGGGGGCAAGTTTAGAACATGAAATAGCGCTGCGCCATGGGCAGCACCTCGGCCGGCTCGCAGGTCAGCAATTCGCCGTCCGCGCGCACCTCATAGGTCTCGGGATCGACCTCGATGTTGGGCGTGGCGTCGTTGTGGATCATGCTCTTCTTCGAGATCCTGCCGCGGGTGTTCTGCACCGCATAGAGCTTCTTGGACAGGCCGAGCTTGCGGCCGAGCCCGCCGGCCACCGCCGCCTTCGACGTGAAGATCACCGAGGACGCCGTCAGCGACTTGCCGAAGGCGCCGAACATCGGCTGGTAGTGCACCGGCTGCGGCGTCGGGATCGAGGCGTTGGGATCGCCCATCGGGGCGGCGACGATGGTACCGCCTTTGATGACGCAGTCCGGCTTGACGCCGAAGAAGGCGGGCGACCACAGCACGAGGTCGGCGAGCTTGCCCTTCTCGACCGAGCCGATCAGCTTCGACACGCCGTGCGCGATCGCCGGGTTGATCGTGTATTTGGCGATGTAGCGCTTCACGCGGAAATTGTCGTTGTCCTTGCCTTTGTCCTGCGGCAGGGCGCCGCGCTGCTTCTTCATCTTGTCGGCGGTCTGCCAGGTCCGGATGATGACTTCGCCGAGCCGGCCCATCGCCTGCGAGTCCGACGACATCATCGACAGCGCGCCGAGATCATGCAGGATGTCCTCGGCCGCGATCGTCTCCTTGCGGATGCGGCTCTCGGCAAAGGCGAGGTCCTCGGCGATCGACGGGTCGAGATGATGGCACACCATCAGCATGTCGAGATGCTCGTCGATGGTGTTGCGCGTGAACGGCCGTGTCGGGTTGGTCGACGACGGCAGCACGTTCTTCAGGCCCGCCACTTTGATGATGTCCGGGGCGTGGCCGCCGCCGGCGCCTTCGGTATGGAAGGCATGGATGGTGCGGCCCTTGAAGGCCTTGATCGTGTCCTCGACGAAGCCGGACTCGTTCAGCGTATCCGAGTGCAGCATGACCTGGATGTCGTGATCGTCGGCGACCGACAGACAATTGTCGATCGCAGCCGGTGTCGTGCCCCAATCCTCGTGCAGCTTCAGCGCGCAGGCGCCGGCCTTGACCATCTCGACCAGTGCCGCGGGACGCGATGCGTTACCCTTGCCGGAGATGCCGAGATTGACCGGGAAGGCATCGAACGACTGCATCATCCGGCCGATGTGCCACGGGCCGGGCGTGCAGGTGGTGGCGAAGGTGCCGTGCGACGGACCGGTGCCGCCGCCGAGCAGCGAGGTGACGCCACTCATCAGCGCGTGCTCGATCTGCTGCGGACAAATGAAGTGGATGTGGCTGTCGAAGCCGCCGGCGGTGAGGATCTTGCCCTCGCCCGCAATCACGTCGGTGCCCGGCCCGATCACGATGGTCACGCCCGGCTGGATGTCGGGATTGCCGGCCTTGCCGATCGCTGCGATCATGCCGTCCTTGATCGCGACGTCGGCTTTCACCACGCCCCAGTGATCGACGATCAGCGCGTTGGTGATGACGGTGTCGGCCGCGCCCTGCTTGTTGGTCGCCTGCGACTGGCCCATGCCGTCGCGGATCACCTTGCCGCCGCCGAACTTCACCTCCTCGCCATAGACGGTGAAGTCCTTCTCCACCTCGATGATCAGGTCTGTATCGGCGAGCCGGACCTTGTCGCCGGTGGTCGGGCCGAACATGTCGGCATAGACGGAACGCTTGATCTTGACGGACATGTCGTGCTCCAGCCTCTAGCTCTCAAATAACTCCAGCGCGCAGGTCATTTGGGGCGCGCGCAGATCGATTGAAACTTGGCGATGGTCTCGAGACCGGACTTGAACTCTTCCCGGATGGTGGTCTTGCCGATCTTGAATGTCAGACGTCCGGTGCGCTTCAAAGCATCGAAAGCGGGCGCATCGGCCTCCATCTCGAAGCTGTACTCCCAGAGCGATCCGGCCTCGCTGTAGGACACGTTCAGGAGCGTTTGCCCGTAACGACCCGCCGGCACCATCCCGACCTGCGGATATCCGTTGGAGCGCAGCAGATCCGCGACGGCGTTGCGTAGCTCCTGGCTGGCGTCTCCGGTGACTGCAATGGTGCCCGACTTGGCCTTGCAGCGGAATGATGGCGATCCGAGATCGTCCGTCGCCTCATCGCTTCGGCTGGGCGACAGCAGCGCGCCCTCGTCCTGCTCGAACACGCGCCAGCGCCGCTCGTCCGCGGCCGAGGCAGCAGTAACCGCGGCAACAGCGGCGGATACCGCGCAAAGGCTGTAGATCGCCGCCGAAGACATGCGCGCCAAGCCGCTCACAGCGTCCCCCGCGCATTCGTCACCGTCTCGTCGAACAGCGCATCCAGCCGCGCGTTGACGCCGCGGCAGCCGGCGACGACCTGCTCGGCCCAGCCGACATACTCCATCAGCTCCAGCTGCTGCTCGAGATCCGGCTCGAAGAAGACACGCGCACGGATGTTGCTGATCTTGTCGGCGATCTTGATCTGCTTGGCGCCGTCGGACTTGGCCGGCGCGGCAATGACCTGGACAGCGCGCCGTTCGCTCTTCGGCAACGTCATGTCGTCGGTCACTTCCTCGACGAGGCCGGCCACGCGCGCCCCGAAGCGCTGCGCGAGCTCATCCCGCGTGGTGTCGGTGTCCTCGATCGTGTCGTGCAGCCAGCCGGCCGCGACCAGTTCGGCGTCGGCACCGTCAGTCGTGGCGGCAAGGATGTTCGCGACCTCGGCGAGATGATTGACATAGGGCTCCTCGTCGCGGCCCTTGCGCTGCTGGCCGGCGTGGCGGCGTGCCGCCAGCTCGGCCGCTTCGGAGACGAGGCGCAACCCGGTCAGCATCGGTCTACAGCTTGCCCATCACGTCGCCGCGGAAGCCGTAGACCATCCGCTTGCCGCCGAGCGCCACCAGCTGCACGTCGCGGGTCTGGCCGGGCTCGAAGCGCACGGCGGTGCCGGCGGCGATATCGAGCCGCATGCCGCGCGCCTTCTTGCGATCGAACTTCAGCGCCGGGTTGGTCTCGAAGAAATGGTAGTGCGAGCCGACTTGGATCGGCCGGTCGCCGGTATTGGCGACCGACAGCGTCACGGTCTTGCGGCCGGCATTGAGCTCGATCTCGCCGTCCTGGATGAAGAGTTCGCCGGGGATCATGTGTTACCTCGCAGGTTTCCACCGCGTCATGGCCGGGCTTGACCCGGCCATCCACGTCTTTTCGTTGAGATCGAAGAGCGTGGATGCCCGGGTCGAGCCCGGGCATGACGACCGAAAGAGTTGGACTTGCCTCACCGGATCGGCTCGTGCACCGTGACGAGCTTGGTGCCGTCCGGAAACGTCGCCTCGACCTGGATGTCGTGGATCATCTCGGGAATGCCCGGCATCACCTGGTCGCGGGTCAGCACCTGGGCGCCGGCCTGCATCAGCTCGGCGACCGTCCGGCCATCGCGCGCGCCCTCCAGGATGAAATCGGAAATGATCGCGACCGCCTCGGGATGGTTCAGCTTGACGCCGCGCTCGAGCCTGCGGCGGGCCACGATGGCGGCCATCGAGATCAGGAGCTTGTCCTTTTCGCGGGGAGACAGGTTCATGCGGGCTCTCTGGTGATCGTCTTCTGGTAATCGCGGGTTCGTAGAGGTCTAATTGAGCCACAGCCGCGGCAGCGGCCCGGGCGAGGCACAGCCCAGCACGGCCATCATGTCGGCGCGCAGGCTTGCGGCATCTTGGGCACAGAAACGGGCCATTGCAAATCCATTCCAGGCCGACAATCCCGCCTCTCCACGGAAGGCCGGCAGGCTCTCCCGGATGCGCTCGACCAGCGCGCCATCGCCGGGTACGATCAGCGCGGTACCGATCGCGGCTGCGCCATTGGCGATCGCCGGCTGCGCCAGTTTGTCGCCGATGTGGCCGTCGAGGCGCACGGTCTCGGCGAACACGAGCTTGCCGCCGCGCCGCAGCCGCCAGCGGTCGACGAACTCGCCCTCACGCATGCGCTCGCCCATCGCGATGCGGCCGAACACGACGATCTCGCAGAGCAAGAGCGAAGCCGTGTCGGCCAGATCGATCTCGATGCGGCGATGGATCCGGGCGCGGTCGAACAGGATGGTCTCCTGCGGCAGCCAGGAGATGTGCGCGCCGGCTGCAGCCCTGAGAGAGATGTCGAGCTCGGCCGGCCTGCCGGGGGCGCGATAGACCTTTTCCGCGGCAGCGCTCGACAGCGTGGCGCGGCTGCCTTCGCCGGCAGAGACGTCGATCGCAAACCTGTCGCCGCCAGCGATGCCGCCGGCCGTGTTGACGAACATCGCCGACAGGCCGTCGTCCTCGGGCGAGGGAAAGCGGACACGCAGCGAGCCCGATTCATGCAGATGATGGCGGCGCGTCACGCCGTCCTGCAGCCGGACGTCGAAGCGCACGGCGCCGCGGGCCCGGTTGGCCTCGAAGATGTCGGCGGCGGCGCTGGCGTGATCGGCCCGCATCGATCCCCTCCCCCTGGGACCTGACGCGGGCAAGACCGCGTCGAACGACTAGCTGATGGTCACAGCGCCATCTGGCGGCTGATCTCGGCCTGGTCGAGATTGGCGCGCGTGCAGGTGAACTTCACCGCGCCGCGATCCATGACCGCGAAGTTGTCGCCGAGTTCGCAGGCAAAGTCGAGATACTGCTCGACCAGGACGATCGCGATGTTGCCGAGATTGCGCAGATAGGAAATGGCCCGGCCGATGTCCTTGATGATCGAGGGCTGGATGCCCTCGGTCGGCTCGTCCAGCAGCAGCAGCTTCGGCCGCATCACCATGGCGCGACCAATCGCGAGCTGCTGCTGCTGGCCGCCGGAGAGATCGCCGCCGCGGCGGCCGAGCATCGATTCCAGCACCGGAAACAGCGAGAACACGTCGTCGGGAATGCTGCGGTCGGCGCGCTTGAGCGGGCCGAAGCCGGTCTTGAGGTTCTCCTCGACCGTCAGCAGCGGGAAGATCTCGCGCCCCTGCGGCACGAAGCCGATACCCTTGCGCGCCCGCTCATAGGGCTTCAGGTGGGTGATGTCGGCGCCGTCGAAGGTGATGCTGCCCGAGGCCAGCGGATATTGTCCGACCAGCGCCCGCAGCAGCGAGGTCTTGCCGACGCCGTTGCGGCCGAGCACGCAGGTGACCTTGCCCGGCTCCGCCGCGATCGAGACGCCGCGCAGCGCCTGGGCGGCGCCGTAATAGAGGTTGATGTCCTTGACGTCCAACATCGCCTAGCGTCCCAGATACACTTCGATCACGCGATCGTTCGACGACACCTGGTCGATGGTGCCCTCGGCCAGCACCGTGCCTTCATGCAGGCAGGTGACCTTGACGCCAAGCTCGCGCACGAAGGTCATGTCGTGCTCGACGACCATGACGGTATGATCCCGATTGATTTCCTTGAGCAGCTCGGCGGTCTGATGCGTCTCGACGTCGGTCATGCCCGCGACGGGCTCGTCGACGAGCAGAAGCTTGGGATCCTGGGCCAGCAGCATGCCGATCTCCAGCCACTGTTTCTGGCCGTGCGACAAGCTGCCGGCGAGCTTGCGGCGGACATCCTTCAGCCGCACGGTCTCGAGCACCCTGTCGATCTGCTCCGCCTCGCCCTTCGAGCCGCGCCAGAACAGCGTGCCCTTGACGCTGTGGTCGACGTTGAGGGCGAGCAGCAGATTGTCCTCCACCGACTGGCTCTCGAACACCGTCGGCTTCTGGAATTTACGGCCGATGCCCAGTTCGGCGATGCGGGTCTCGTCGAGCCGGGTGAGATCGGTCTTGCCGTCGAACAGCACCGTGCCCTCGTCCGGCTTGGTCTTGCCGGTGATGATGTCCATCATCGTGGTCTTGCCGGCGCCGTTCGGGCCGATGATGGCGCGCATCTCGCCGGGCTCGAGCGTCAGCGACAAATTGTTGATGGCGTGGAAGCCGTCGAAGGAGACGTGTACGCCGTCGAGATAGAGCAGCGACGAGGTCGCGCGGGTGTCCATCACGTTCACGGGCTCACTCCGCCATCTTGGGTTCGGTGACGCCGTCCTCGCGGGCGGCGCTGTCGGCGTTCGGCGTTCTGGTGCTGAGCTGGTCCCACCAGCTGTTGAAGGTGCCGAGGATGCCCTTGGGCAGCAGCAGGGTCACGAGCACGAACAGCGCGCCGAGCATGAACAGCCAGTAGGGCGCCAGCACGCCCGAGGTGAAGAACGTCTTGGCGTAGTTGACGACGACGGCGCCGAGCGCTGCGCCCACCAGCGTGCCGCGGCCGCCGACCGCGACCCAGATCACCGCCTCGATCGAGTTGCCGGGGGCGAACTCGGACGGGTTGATGATGCCGACCTGAGGCACGTAGAGCGCGCCGGCGACGCCGGCCATACAGGCCGACAGCGTGAACACGAACAGCTTGTAGGACTCCACCCGGTAGCCGAGGAAGCGCGTGCGCGACTCGGCATCGCGGATCGCGATCAGGACCTTGCCGAGCTTCGACGACACCACGGCACGGCAGATCAGGAAGGCCAGGATCAGCGCCAGGCAGCTCAGCGCGAACAGCGCGGCACGGGTGCCCTCGGCCTGGACGTTGAAGCCGAGGACGTCCTTGAAATCGGTCAGGCCGTTGTTGCCGCCGAAGCCGAAATCATTGCGGAAGAAGGCGAGCAGCAGCGCGTAGGTCATCGCCTGGGTGATGATCGAGAGATACACGCCGGTGACGCGCGAGCGGAAGGCGAGCCAGCCGAAACAGAAGGCGAGCAGGCCGGGCACCAGCAGCACCATCAGCGCCGCGAACCAGAACATGTCGAAGCCATGCCAGTACCAGGGCAGCTTGGAGTAGTTCAGGAACACCATGAAGTCCGGCAGGATCGGATTGCCGTAGACGCCGCGGGTGCCGATCTGGCGCATCAGGTACATGCCCATCGCGTAGCCGCCGAGCGCGAAGAAGGCGCCGTGGCCGAGCGAGAGGATGCCGCAATAGCCCCAGATCAGATCGATCGACAGCGCCAGGATGGCGTAGCAGACATATTTGCCCCACAACGCGACCAGATAGGTCGGCACCTGCAAGGCCGAGCCGGCCGGCAGCAGCAGGTTGGACAGCGGGATCAGGATGCCGCAGGCCGCAACGACCAGGAGGAAGATCGACGCGCCGCGGTCCAGCGACCGGGTCAGCAGATGCGGCATCATGCTTCCACCGCCCGGCCCTTGAGCGCGAACAGGCCGCGCGGGCGCTTCTGAATGAACAGGATGATCAGGACCAGGATCGCGATCTTGCCCAGCACGGCGCCGGCGACTGGCTCCAGGAACTTGTTGGCGATGCCGAGCGTAAAGGCGCCGACCAGGGTGCCCCAGAGATTGCCGACGCCGCCGAACACCACGACCATGAAGGAATCGATGATGTAGCTCTGGCCGAGATTCGGACTCACATTGTCGATCTGCGACAGCGCCACGCCGGCGATCCCAGCGATGCCGGAGCCGAGCCCGAAGGTGAGCGCATCGACGCGCGAGGTCGCAATTCCCATCGAGGCGGCCATGCGCCGGTTCTGCGTGACCGCACGCATCTCCAGGCCGAGCGCGGTGTAGCGCAGCATCGCCAGCAGGATCGCGAACACCGCCATCGTGAAGCAGAGGATCCAGAGCCGGTTGTAGGTGATCGTGATCTGGCCGAGCTCGAAGGCACCGCTCATCCAGGAGGGATTGCCGACCTCGCGATTGGTCGGGCCGAACGCGGAGCGCACCGCCTGCTGCAGGATCAGCGACAGGCCCCAGGTCGCGAGCAGCGTCTCGAGCGGGCGTCCATAGAGGAAGCGGATGATGGTCCGCTCGATCAGCACGCCGATCGCGCCAGCGACCAGGAAGGCCAGCGGGGCGGCGATCAGCAGCGAATAGTCGAACAGCGCGGGATAACGCGTGCGGATGACCTCCTGGACCACGAAGGTGGTATAGGCGCCGAGCATCACCATCTCGCCATGGGCCATGTTGATGACGCCCATGACGCCGAACGTGATGGCCAGTCCGATGGCAGCGAGCAGCAATACCGAGCCGAGCGAGAGGCCATACCAGGCGTTCTGCACGCCAGACCACACCGCCAGTGTGCTCTGAATCGAGGAGATCGCGCCGGCAGCAGCCTTGGTGACGCTGGCCGGCTGATCACCGCCGCTGATCTCGGTCAGCAGCGCCAGCGCCTCCTGGTCGCCGCGCGACCTGATGGTGGCGACGGCTTCGAGCTTGTCCACTTCGCTCGCGTCGGACTTGAACAGCAGGATCGCGGCACGCGCCTCGGTCAGCGCCTGCTTCACCGCGCGATTGGTTTCCTTGGCGAGCGCCGATTCCACCGTCGGCAGCGTCGCCTCGTCATGCGACTTGAACACCGATTTTGCGGCGGTCAGGCGCGTGTTGGTGTCCGGCGACAGCAGCGTCAGGCCGCCGAGCGCCGCATCGACGGTGCGGCGCAGCCGGTTGTTGAGGCTGACGGCCGCAGCGCCATCCGGCAGCTTGTCGACGGCAGCGCCGGTCGCGGCATCGATGATCTTGCCGTCGGCCTGCTTGACATAGACCTTCTTGGTTTCGGCATCGAACATCAGCCGCTCGTCCTGGAGCGCGCTGATGATCGGAAAGGCCAGCGGGTTGCCCGACACGGCGATCTCGCCGACGGCCTCGTCCGTATCCGAAAAATCATCATTCGCGAATTTGGCGACGGATTCTTCGAAACTGGCGGCGAAGGCGGGAACGGAAACGGCGATCAGGGCAATCGAAAGCAGCAGGCGGCGAATGATCGCCAGAAAAAGAACGGGCACTGGACAACCCCGGCAGGAGTTCAGGAGGTCAAGAGAAGGCGGCAGATCGCCGCCTTCTCCCGTCGTCATGGTCGCGTCAGGTCGGGATCAGGTGCCCGAGCCCAGGCACTTGTTGGTCTTGACGTTGTAGTTGCCGCACTTCTTGCCGACCCAGTCGCCGATCAGGTCCTTGGAGCCCTCGAGCTCCTTCGACCAGGCGTCGCCCGGGACGAGATCCTTGGTCTTGTAGACGACGCTGAACTGGCCATCGCCCTTGATCTCGCCGATGAACACCGGCTTGGTGATGTGGTGGTTCGGCAGCATCTTCGACACGCCGCCGGTCAGGTTCGGCGCCTCGGTGCCCGGCAGGGCGTCGATGACCTTGTCCGGATCGGTCGACTTCACCTTCTCGACCGCCTTCACCCACATGTTGAAGCCGATGACGTGCGCTTCCATCGGGTCGTTGGTCACGCGCTTCGGATTCTTGGTGTAGGCCTGCCAGTCCTTGATGAACTTCTCGTTCGCCGGAGTCTTGATCGACTCGAAGTAGTTCCAGGCGGCGAGATGGCCGACCAGCGGCTTGGTGTCGATGCCGGCGAGCTCTTCCTCACCCACCGAGAACGCGACCACCGGGATGTCCTTCGCCTTGATGCCCTGGTTGCCGAGCTCCTTGTAGAACGGAACGTTGGCGTCGCCGTTGATGGTCGAGACCACGGCGGTCTTCTTGCCGGCCGAGCCGAACTTCTTGATGTCGGCGACGATCGTCTGCCAGTCGGAGTGACCGAACGGCGTGTAGTTGATCATGATGTCTTCCTGAGCCACGCCCTTCGACTTCAGGTAGGCTTCCAGGATCTTGTTGGTGGTGCGCGGATAGACGTAGTCGGTGCCGGCCAGCACCCAACGCTTCACCTTCTCTTCCTTCATCAGGTAGTCGACCGCCGGGATCGCCTGCTGGTTCGGCGCCGCGCCGGTGTAGAACACGTTGCGCTCGCTCTCCTCGCCCTCGTACTGGACCGGGTAGAACAGGATGCTGTTGAGCTCCTTGAACACCGGCAGCACCGACTTGCGCGACACCGAGGTCCAGCAGCCGAACACGACCGCGACCTTGTCCTTGGTGATCAGCTCGCGCGCCTTCTCGGCGAACAGCGGCCAGTTGGAGGCGGGGTCGACGACGACGGCCTCGAGCTTCTTGCCGAGCACGCCGCCCTTCTTGTTCTGTTCGTCGATCAGGAACAGGATCGTATCCTTCAGCGTGGTTTCGCTGATGGCCATGGTGCCGGACAGCGAATGCAGGACGCCGACCTTGATGGTGTCGTCAGCAGCCATGGCCGGGCCGAAGCCGGCGGCGCCGAGGGCCAGGCCGGCAGCAGCAGCCAGCCAGCGACGGCGGCTGAACTGCGCCGTTAATTCCTGAGTGAGTCGAGTAAGCATGCGATAATATCTCCCTGACGCAGACGTGCTTCGCAGCCGAAGGCGGCCGGCGGTCTGCGCGGGAAGAATCGCAAGAAGCGTGCCATCGGCTTCACATCTCGTAAGCCATTGAGGCAAATGTGGAACTCGGCCAATTCGCGACGAAGCGTCGCATTCAGCTGCCGATGTTTTGAGCAAGCAAACTGATTAATCAGCCGTCAGGCAGCACTTATTTTATGCATGATGTTTGAAATGGCTAATTTTGAAGCAGTCTAGTACCGCTTTCAATGGCAGCCCGCAGAAGCGGCCTTGAAAACAGCATGCATCTGTTCCATATAGCTGACAGATCGAGGCGAATCGGCCGGATCTTTGCGAGCCGCGTGTTCTTTAGCTCAGCTTGAGCTTCTGGCTCCGCATCCTCAGCACTCCACACTAGGCGCTCCAAACACGCGGGTGTCTCTCATCACCCGCCCGCGTCCGGCCCGCATGCCGACGAGGGCCTTCTCCTCTTATGGAAAGCCCAACCTTTTGACCTCTTTTCAGGATTTCAACCTCGCCGACGCGCTGACGCGCGCGCTGAAGGAAGAGAACTACACCACCCCAACCCCGATCCAGGCCCAGACCATTCCGCTCGCGCTCCAAGGCCGCGACGTGATCGGCATCGCGCAGACGGGAACCGGCAAGACCGCCTCCTTCGCATTGCCGATCCTGCATCGCCTGCTGGACAACCGCATCAAGCCGCAGCCGAAGACGGCGCGCGTGCTGGTGCTGAGCCCGACCCGCGAGCTCTCCGGCCAGATCCTCGACAGCTTCAACACCTATGGCCGCCACATCCGCATGAGCTCCACTCTCGCGATCGGCGGCGTCCCGATGGGGCGGCAGGTGCGCGCCGTGATGCCGGGCGTCGAGGTGCTGGTCGCCACGCCGGGCCGCCTGCTCGACCTGGTCCAGGGCAACGCCCTGAAGCTCAGCCACGTGGAGTTCCTGGTGCTCGACGAAGCCGACCGCATGCTCGACATGGGCTTCATCAACGACATCCGGAAGATCGTCGCCAAGCTGCCGATCAAACGGCAGACGCTGTTCTTCTCGGCCACCATGCCGAAGGACATCGCCGAGCTCGCCGATTCCATGCTGCGGGACCCGGCCCGCGTCGCGGTCACCCCGGTCTCCTCGACGGTCGAGCGCATCGCCCAGCGCGTGATCCAGGTCGACCACTCCGCCAAGCCGAGCCTGCTGGCTCAGCTGCTGAAGAATGAGCCGGTGAACCGCGCCCTGGTGTTCACCCGCACCAAGCACGGCGCCGACAAGGTCGTGAAGGGCCTGGAGAAGGCGGGCATTCCGGCCCAAGCCATCCATGGCAACAAGTCGCAGAACCACCGCGAGCGCACGCTGGCGGCCTTCCGCACCGGCGAGATCCGCACGCTGGTCGCCACCGACATCGCCGCGCGCGGCATCGACGTCGACGGCGTCAGCCACGTCGTGAACTTCGACCTGCCGAACGTGCCCGAAACCTATGTCCACCGCATCGGCCGCACCGCGCGCGCCGGCGCCGATGGCGTGGCCATCTCGCTAGTCGCCGGTGCCGACGAGATGTCGTATCTCCGCGATATCGAGCGGCTCACCAAGACCACCCTGCCGCGCGAGGATCGACGGACCCCGGGCCAGCGCGACGCCGCTCCCGCCGGCCAGCCGCAGCGCCAAGGCCATCATGGCGGTGGCCGTCCCGGCATGCAGAATGCGCGGACCAACGATGGGGGCAACGCCGCAAAAGGCCCTCGCCGACGTCGTCGTTCCAATGCTAAGGTGCCGCCTCTGCCAGGCAATCGTCAGGAGCCCCAGCGACCGTCGCAAGGCGGCGGCAAGGCCGGGTCGATTCAGGGCGTTGCATTCCTGCATCGCGAGGGCAGACCCAAAAACCACGCTCACAACCGCAACCAACGGCCAAACTAGACGTCTATCGATCTGGAGAAAGACATGGCTAAGGAAGAGCTGATCCAGTTCGAAGGGCTGGTCACCGAAATCCTTCCCGACGCGCGCTACCGGGTTCAACTCGACGCGGGGCACGAGATCGTCGCCTACACCGCCGGCAAGATGAAGAAGAATCGCATCAAGACGCTGGCGGGCGACCGCGTGACGGTCGAGATGTCGCCCTACGACCTGGAAAAGGGCCGCCTCATCTTCCGCCACAAGGACGAGCGTCCCAGCACCCCCGGCGGTCCGCCACGTGGCGCACCGCAGCGCGGCGGGCAGTTCCGTCGGCGCTGACGTTCCGGGGCGGAAAATGCTTCCGCCCCTTCGCCCACCTGGTCAAATCAAGCGCAACCAGCAATGAATCCAGCGCGTCGGCGGCTTGCCGGCGCGTTAAAAAATCGTGCGCCCGCCCGCACCTCAGGATTGTTTTGCGCGGCCATTTCCAATAATATATCCCGCAATCGATTTTCGGCCGGACGAGATTAGCTATTACCGGTACAGCCGGTTCAGACGCTGACGACCCTTCCAAAAATTCGATCTAACCAGCCCAGACCCCTGGGTTACGACATTTGATATCTGAGAAGGGAACTACCCCCGTGAGCATGGGAACCGTGAAGTGGTTTAACGCGACCAAGGGCTATGGCTTCATTCAGCCGGATGACGGCGGCAACGACGTGTTCGTGCACATCAGCGCCGTCGAGCGCGCCGGCCTCGGCACGCTGCGCGAAGGCCAGAAGATCTCTTACGAGATCGTGGCCGACCGCCGTTCGGGCAAGTCGTCGGCCGACAATCTCCGCGCCGCCAACTGATCTGCGCGCGCTGAAGGCGACCAACGGTTGCCTTCAGCGCCGCTCAGGCCAGCGACGCCGCGATCCGCACCTAAAGATGCGCATACAAAAAGGCCGCTTCAAGCGGCCTTTTCGTTGTCTTGAGCCATGGTCTGAGCGCTCGTGGTCTGAACGCTCGTGCGGTTCAGATCATGCATCGTGGTCTCCGGCGCGCATCCGGATCACGTACAACTGGTCATCACGTACAACTGGTCTTGGGACTGTAGAACACGCAGGTCGACTGACGCGGTCGGGTATAGGCCACGTCGCTGAGATTGACGCCCGTCTTGGCCAGAACATAGCCGACCGTCGGAACGTATTGGTAGCTCACCTCGCTGAAGATCAAATAGGTGTTGGCGACCAGCAGGTCGGCCGGGATGCCGACGGCCGTGCCCACTGTCCGCGGTGCGGACCCCTTGCTCCAGACCACGGTCGCCTGCTTCCCCGTGGAATCGACGAGGAGTTCGCTGATCGTCGCGTTCACCGGCGATGTGGAATACGGATACATGATGCCGGTCGAGGCGGCGAAGAAGTTCGATATGTCGGTGTCGCCGACCGAGGTCGACTGCGACGTCAGGTCGGACAGCGTTCGCGCCATCAGCGTCACCTTGCGGTCGACCGCAATTGCCGAGCAGAACTCGACCGTGCCGAAGAACATCACCAGCATCAGCGGCACGATGAAGGCGAATTCGGTCGCGGCGACGCCGCGATGGTCGGCGCGAAATCGACGGAGCAGGCGGAAATCCATCTTGGCCCTCGGTTCTTCTCCATGCCTCATGAGGTGGCTTTCGGTCGTCCTCACGAGTACGGCTCGTTCTTGAATGCGGCCGTTCCCACCAGCAGCCGCTTGCTGCCCGACAGGTTCGCGATGTTATAGCCGAGCCCGGTCACATAGATCGGCCACTGATAGAACACCCTGACGACAACGATGTCTCCGGCCGCCCCCGGGCTGTAGGTCATGTTGTTCACGAAATTTCCGCTGGCGTCGATCTGACTGGAAATCGTCACGTTGGAGAACGACGAGTAGCTCTTCACGTCGACATAGATCTGGTTGCAGTCGAACAGCGCGGCCGGGACCTGGGTGCAGACGTAGCTCGCGAACTGCGACTGCGAGTAGGAGCCCTGCTGCGCCTGTCCGGTCAGGATCATGCGCGCGGAGTCCTGCGTGATCGTCTCGAGCACCTGCCCCGCGAAGAACATCAGGGCCGTTTCGATGATCGCAAACAGCAGCGCAAAGAAGATCGGGGCGACCAGCGCGAATTCGAGCGCGGCCGACGCCCGCCGGTTGCGTCGAAAGCGCCGCAACAACCTGCGGATCGAACCGGTCGCGGAGACGGAGGCTTGCATGGTGGGACCCGGACTTTGGAAAAGTGCATCAACCTGGGTGAAAGAAATAGCGAAAACTTCTTGGGAAAGGGTTTCCTAGAATCCGTACGAGATGGCCGGCCGCAGCAACCATCCGCTAACCATGCGCGCGATCGAATTCGCGCGGCACGGCACCTCAAGACGAGAGCGAGATGAAGTCTGCGGGGAGCGGTGGATTTACGCACGCTCAAGGAAATGGCCCCGGACGGCTGCCGCCGGCCAGGCCCGGGTTATGCGATCGCGCGGAGGGATGGTGCCTTGCGCTTCAGTTCGTCTTCGGGGCGGACGCGGCGTTGCCGCTCGCCTGGCTCGACATCGTGCCGGCCTGATCGAGTACCGATTTGAAGTAGCTGTCACCGTCGCCGAGCGTCACCCTGCGCTGGCAGATCGGCATGCAGCTGTAGGTCTCGCGATCGACGCCGCGATACACCGTGACGAGCCGGTCGGTGGGTCCGGCCACCTGGATCTGACGATCGATCAGCACCTGTCCGCCGCGGTCCATCGCGATGAAATTCGTGGCGCCGTAGCTCTTGCCGGTGACGACGATGATGCCGCCGCTCTGCAAGGTCACGTCGGCGATCATCGGATTTCCAACCACCAGGGTCGCGACCCGATCGGGCAGCTTCACCAGCTTGGCCTGGTCGACGTTCACGGCAATCGCGGGATCAGGATCCGCAGAGGCGGCGGCCGGCCACAGCAGCATGGCCCCGACCGCGGCCCGCAGAACGAAGGTTACACAAGGACGACACGACACACTGAACGACATACTCAACCCCGGGACATCTTCGAGCCGTCTCAAGCGATACGCAGCGGTGACGGCGCCCGACGCGGCAAATCTGCGCTCAATTGGTGAACGATCTCCAAACGTGCGCCAATTCCTTGAAACCCACGGCGCTCATCAGCGGCGGAACGGAAAAGCGAGCTGGCCGGCGAACTCACCCGGCATGGTCGCCTCATCCTTGCCATAGCTCATCGGGAGCTGCCCCTCCGGCATGCGGAAGGTGCCGAACAGGATATCCCAGAGCGGGAAGGTGCCAGCGAAATTGGTGTTGCCGCCCTCTTCCATCGCAGTGTGGTGCCAGCGGTGGAACACCGGGGTGGCCAGGACGTATTTGAACGGCCCCAGCGTCCAGTTGAGATTGGCATGCACGAAAGCGGAGTGGAACGTCGTGAACGGGCCGACCCAGATCATCACGTTCGGCGAGATGCCGGCCATCAGCAGGATCACGTCGACGGCAATCGTGCCGATGATCAGGTTGATCGGATGAAAACGGGCCGCCGAGATCCACTCGAGCTCCTCGGAGGAGTGGTGGACGGCGTGATACTTCCAGAACTCGCCGCCGTGGAACAGCCGGTGGGTCCAGTACAGCATGAAATCGGCCAGCACGATGAACAGGAGCCCCTGAACCCATTCCGGCAGTTGCGCGAGCGGCCCATGGCCGTTCTCGTAAAACGCGATCAGCTCATCGGCCTCGTGAATCTTGAAGATGACGCCGGCTCCCAGCACCAGCAGCCCGATGCGGAGCACGCGGGCGAACACCGGTACGAAGAACCAGTACACCATGTCGGTGATGAGCTCGCGCTTCTGCCACCAGGGCTTGCCGGGATTGCAGGCCCAGAAATAGCTGAGCACCGAGAAGACGACCGCCAGGACCATCGTGATCGGCAGAATCTTCTCGATGGTCTGGCCGAGCATCAGCGCGACTTCCCATGGCAGACCGGACATAATTTGCCTCACTTCTTGAATGTATCCGAGGGGTACTCGCTGGCGCTTAAGGAGCCGTGAACCCGGCGCGCGCCCGGCAGCCGCGCATCTTGCTCATGCAAGCGCCGCCGACCGGCCCGCGCGAGGCCAGACATTTTCGCCGGCCTGACCATGGTCTCATCGGGCGCAGCAGCCTCGCATCGCTTCACGCATATAGAGAGGCGGCGACGCGACGAGCGCTCGACTCCAAGGCACGATGGCAACCGCGTGGCGTTTTGTTTCCAGTTTTTGTCGTGCCGTTCATGCCAAATTTACTCTGCGCAAGAACGCCCGCCGGAAGCGATGTTTCATCGGTCGAATTAACTACGCCGAAATTCCTGCCCCCTAGGGTGCCCATATGGTCACGGTGCTGAGAACGCCGCAACGACCAGAATTTGTTCGACCAGCCACGTGTACATGGAGTTACCCTATGAAGAATCTGCTTGCTCGTTTCGTGAAGGATGAATCCGGCGCGACCGCCATCGAGTACGGCCTGATCGCCGCCGGCATCTCGCTCGCGATCATCGCGGCCGTCAACGGTCTCGGCTCCAGCCTGAGCTCGAAGTTCGGCTCGATCAACTCGTCGCTGAAGTAAGCGGTCGTCACGACCGAGCAAAAGAAGGCCCCGGAGTTCCCGGGGCCTTTATCATTTCAACGTCAGCTTCGCGGTGTTCAGTGATGCGTAACCACGTCGTCTCCGCCGTCGCCGCCCGTCGTCCTTCGCGGCAGATCGATGCAGCCTTGCGCCTGGTCTGCGGCGCCCTGGCTCTGTCCATCATCGCCCTCGCCGCCCGCATCGCCAGCGTCTGGTGAGCGCCGCCCGATCGGCGGAACCTCGGTCCGTTTCCCGATCCTTTAAACTCTTGGCGCTAGAGTCCGCCCGCCGGTGCATGCAGCGCCGTCCCGATGTCGTTGAGAGCCCATGACCCTCGATCTCGCACGCCTGCTGATCTTTCCGGCCTTGATGGCCTTCGCTGCGGCGAGCGACCTGCTCACGATGACGATTTCGAACCGGGTGTCGCTGGCGCTGATCGCCGGATTCCTGGTGCTGGCGCCGCTGAGCGGAATGAGCCTGGCCGACATGCTGATGCATCTGGGTGCCGGCGCGACCCTGCTGGTCATCGCCTTCACCTGCTTCGCATTCGGCTGGATCGGCGGCGGCGACGCCAAGGTGGCTTCGGCCGCCGCGCTCTGGTTCGGCTTCGCTCACCTGATGAACTACCTGCTCTACGCCTCGATCTTCGGCGGCGTGCTCACCCTTGCTCTCATGCAGTTCCGGCAATGGCCTCTGCCCTATGCGCTGGCGGGGCAACCCTGGCTCGCCCGCCTTCACGCCAAGGACAGCGGCGTTCCCTACGGCATCGCGCTCGCTCTCGGCGCGTTGATGGTCTATCCGGAGACCGAATGGGTGAAGGCGATCGACGCGGTGCGCCTCGCGCTGCTGTGACGGCACCGTATCAACGCGGTGTTAGGGTGATTTAGATACGCCTCATTAACCATGCTTTGACGAATAACTGCTCAACTCCCATCACGGCGGCGCAAGCGTCGCGGCGTAATGTGGAAAGTGAAGCGTATGAATACCGCACGCATTGTGGTTCTGACCATCGCAGTGGGCGCTGGCGGCGTGGCCGCATATCTGGCGAGCGGGTCAGACGATCGTCCGGCCCAGGTCGCCGCACCCGCGCCGCAGGTCCCGACGGTCGACGTCCTCGTCGCCAAAACCGACATCGGCCTCGGCCAGTCGATCAAGCCCGAGCACCTGCAATGGCAGAGCTGGCCGGCTTCGACGGCGAGCTCTAGCTTCATCCGGCGCAATGAGCGGCCGGAAGGCTCGAACGAAGTGACCGGCACGATCGCGCGCGCGCCATTCATCGCCGGCGAGCCGATCCGCGAGCAGAAGCTGGTCAAATCCGACGGTTCGGGTTTCATGGCGGCGATCCTGCCCGCCGGCATGCGTGCGGTGTCCACCGAGATCTCGCCGGAGACCGGCGCCGGCGGCTTCATCCTGCCCAATGACCGCGTCGACGTCATCCTGTCCAAGCGCGAGCGCATTCCGGATCAGCCCAACGCCGGCGACGTCGTCAACTCCGAGATCATTCTCGCCAATATCCGCGTGCTCGCAATCGACCAGGCGCCGAAGGAAAAGGACGGCCAGACCACGGTGGTCGGCAAGACCGTGACGCTGGAGCTGAAGCCGGAGCAGGCCGAAACGCTGGCGCGCGCGCGGCAGACAGGGACGCTGTCGCTGGCGCTGCGCAGCATCGCCGACGTCAACATGGCCGATCAGCGCCCGGACGACAATCGCAGGCGCGGAGACAGCGTTGCCGTCGTTCGCTTCGGCATTCCCAGCACGATGACGACGCAGAAGTGATCGAGAGGACGACCAAGATGACTTGCAGCGAAAATCAGCGGAAACTGCGGACCCTGATGGTCCGCGCGCTGTCGCTTTCGGCCGCCGCTGCGCTGACACTCAACCCGGCGCTCGCACCGGCGATTGCCGCGGATTATCGCCCGGCTGCCGCGGCCCCCGCCGCCGACGGCCAGATCAACGCGCGCTTCCTCGCGCTCGGTGTCGGCAAGTCCGTCGTCATCGACCTGCCGCGCGACATCAAGGACGTTCTCGTCGCCGATCCGAAGATCGCGAATGCGGTGGTGCGCTCCTCCCAGCGCGCCTACATCATCGGCGCCGCGGTCGGCCAGACCAACATCGTCTTCTTCGACGCCCAGGGCCAGCAGATCGCGGCCTATGACATCGCGGTCAAGCGCGATCTCAACGGCGCGCGCGCCGCGCTGAAGCAGCTGCTGCCGAATGCCGACATCCAGATCGAAGGACTTGGCGATGGCATCGTGCTGACCGGCTCGGCTTCCAGCCAGATCGAAGCTCAGCAGGCCGGGGAACTGGCCGCGCGCCTCGCCGGCGGCGCCGATAAGGTCGTCAATTCGATCACCGTGCGTGGCCGCGACCAGGTGATGTTGAAGGTGACCGTGGCCGAAGTTCAGCGCTCGGTGGTCAAGCAGCTCGGCATCGATCTCTCCGGTCAGCTCAACTACGGAACAGCGGTCGTCAAGTTCGCCAACTCCAATCCGTTCACGGCCTATGGCAGCAACCTCGTCTCGAACAATGCCGTCAGCGCTGCGTTCGGATCGACCCCGTCGGTGCAGGCGACGCTGCGGGCCATGGAGAACGCGGGCGTGATCCGCACGCTGGCCGAGCCCAACCTGACCGCGATCTCAGGCGAATCCGCGACCTTCATCGCGGGCGGCGAGTTTCCGGTCCCGGCCGGCTATTCGTGCGATCCCACCACCCATGTCTGTACCACGCAGATCAGCTTCAAGAAGTTCGGCATCTCGCTCAATTTCACGCCGGTCGTGCTCAGCGAGGGCCGCATCTCGATGCGGGTGATGACCGAGGTCTCCGAACTGTCGAACGAGAATTCCATCACGCTGTCCCAGGCGGTGAGCTCGTCGACCGTGAACTCGCTCACGGTGCCGTCGATCAAGACGCGGCGGGCCGAGACGACGCTCGAGATTCCCTCCGGCGGCGCGATGGCGATGGCCGGCCTGATCCAGCAGCAGACCAAGATGGCGATCAGCGGCATGCCGGGCCTGATGCAGCTCCCGGTGCTGGGCGCCCTGTTCCGCAGCCGCGACTACGTCAACAATCAGACCGAGCTGATGGTGCTGGTGACGCCCTTCGTCGTGCGGGCCGTGTCGCAGAAGGACCTCTCACGCCCCGATGACGGCTTTGCAGCGGCCTCCGATCCGCAGGCCGATCTGTTGGGCAGCATCAACCGCATCTATGGCGTGCCGGGCCGCACCGAGCCGGGACGCAATTACCGCGGCACCTATGGCTTCATCACGGACTGAGCCGGGACAAGGACCTGCACCGATGACCACCACACCCCGCCCCGCTCGATCCAACCGATGGCCGATGGCCGCCGCCCTTGCCGGCGCGGCCGTCCTGCTCGGCGCCTGTAATTTCCGCGGTGACCCGGCCACCACGGCCAGCATCCCCGACGACTACCGGCTGCGCCATCCGATCGCGGTCCAGGAAGCGCCCGATTCCCTCGTGGTCTTCGTCGGCCAGGGCCGCGGCGGCCTGACCGCGGAGCAGCGCGCCGACGTCATGGGCTTGGCGCAGAGCTGGATCCGCCAGGGCACCGGCGCGATCAGCGCCGACGTCCCGAGCGGCACGCCCAATGCCCGGGCGGCTGCTGACACGATGCGTGAAATCCATTCCCTGTTCGCCGCGGCCGGGGTGCCTCCGCACGGCGTCAACGTCCGCAACTATCAGCCGAAGGACCCGCGCCAGATGGCCGCGATCCGGCTGAGCTATCCGAAGCTTTCCGCGACGGCGGGTCCCTGCGGCCTGTGGCCGGATGACCTCGGGCCATCGATCAAGAACAAGAACTGGTTCGACAACAAGCCGGACTGGAACTTCGGCTGCGCCTACCAGCGCAACATGGCCGCGATGGTCGACAACCCGGCCGATCTCGTGCAGCCGCGATCCGAAACTCCGTCCTACACCACCCGGCGCACCGCGTTGTTCGATAAATATCGCAAGGGAGCGTCAACCGCGATCACGTATCCCGAGGCCGACAAGGCCAAACTCAGCGACACAGGCAAATGATCAGCTACGCCCGACAGACCCCAGAGGAGCAGCCTGACGTCGTGCCGCCGCCGGCCGACGATCATATCGCGCCGGCGCCGCGAGTCTCGGTGCAGGCATTCTGCGAGACGGTGGAAACCGCCGCCACGGTGCAGGCTGCCGGCGAGGACCGGCGGCTCGGCAAGGCGCATCTGAAGATCCAGATGGGCGGCATGGCGGCCGCGATCGAGGCCTATCGCTCGGCACCGACGCCCAACGTGATCATTCTGGAGACCGACGCCCGTACCGACATCCTGGCGGGGCTCGATCAGCTCGCGACAGTCTGCGACCCCGGCACCCGAGTTGTCGTCATTGGCCGCGTCAACGACGTCACGCTCTATCGTGAGCTGGTACGGCGCGGCGTCAGCGACTATGTGCTGTCGCCGGTGACGCCGATCGACGTCGTGCGGTCGATCTGCAACCTGTTCTCGGCGCCGGAGGCCAAGGCCGTCGGCCGTATCATTGCGGTGGTCGGCGCGAAGGGGGGCGTCGGCGCTTCGACGGTCGCCCACAACATCGCCTGGGCCATCGCCCGCGATCTCGCCATGGATTCGGTCGTCGCCGATCTCGACCTGGCGTTCGGCACCGCCGGCCTGGACTACAATCAGGATCCCGCACAGGGCATCGCGGACGCGGTGTTCTCGCCCGATCGCATCGACATCGCCTTCATGGACCGGCTGCTGTCGAAGTGCACCGATCATCTGAGCCTGCTTGCTGCGCCGGCAACGCTGGATCGCGTCTACGATTTCGGTGCCGAGGCGTTCGATGCGGTGTTCGACACCTTGCGGGCGTCGATGCCCTGCATCGTTCTCGATGTTCCGCACCAATGGTCCGGCTGGACCAAGCGCGCGCTGATCAGCGCCGACGATATCCTGATCGTCGCCGCGCCCGATCTCGCCTCGCTGCGCAACACCAAGAACATGTTCGATCTCCTCAAGGCCGCCCGCCCGAACGACCGCATGCCGCTGTACTGCCTGAACCAGGTCGGCGTTCCCAAGCGGCCGGAGATCAACGCGAGCGAATTCGCCAAGGCGATCGAGAGTCCGCCGATCGTCACAATCCCGTTCGAGCCGCAGATCTTCGGGGCGGCGGCGAACAATGGCCAGATGATTGCGGAGATGTCGCCCAATCATCGGACGACCGAGATGTTCCTCCAAATCGCGCAGCGGCTCACCGGCCGCAGCGAGACCAAGAAGCCGAAAGGCTCCTTCCTGTCGCCTCTGCTCGACAAGCTGAAGGCGAAGTAAGCCTGCGTGGAGTTCTAAGTCGTGTTTGGTAAGCGTAGCGGAACGGACAACGATACAAGGGCCCTCAGGCCGGCAGCGCCAGCGCCCGAGCTGGCGCCGGCGGCCCCCCGTGCGGCGTCTCCGGCCGTGTCGTCGCCTCCTCTGGCTCCGACCCGGCAAGCGCCTCCCCCGCCGCCGCCCCCCGTGGTGGAGGCCCGGCGGTCGGACAATTACTACCAGGTCAAGGCGACAATCTTCGGCGCGCTGATCGAGGCGATCGACCTCGCCCAGCTGGCCAAGCTCGATGGCGAGTCGGCGCGCGAGGAAATCCGCGACATCGTCAACGAGATCATCGCGATCAAGAACATCGTGATGTCGATCGCCGAGCAGGAGGAGCTGCTCGACGACATCTGCAACGACGTTCTCGGCTACGGCCCGCTCGAGCCACTGCTGTCGCGCGACGACATCGCCGACATCATGGTCAACGGCGCCGGTACCGTCTTCATCGAAGTCAACGGCAAGATCCAGCGCACCGGCATCCGCTTCCGCGACAATCAGCAGCTGCTCAACATCTGCCAGCGCATCGTCAGCCAGGTCGGCCGCCGCGTCGACGAATCCTCGCCGATCTGCGACGCCCGTCTCGCCGACGGCTCGCGCGTCAACGCCATCGTGCCGCCGCTGGCGATCGACGGCCCCGCGCTCACCATTCGTAAATTCAAGAAGGACAAGCTGACGCTCGATCAGCTGGTCAAGTTCGGCGCGATCTCGCCCGAAGGCGCAGAGATCCTGCAGATCATCGGCCGCGTCCGCTGCAACGTGCTGATCTCCGGCGGTACCGGCTCGGGCAAGACCACGCTGCTGAACTGCCTGACCAACTATATCGAGCACGACGAGCGCGTCATCACCTGCGAGGACGCCGCCGAGCTCCAGCTGCAGCAGCCGCACGTGGTGCGCCTGGAAACCCGGCCGCCCAACATCGAGGGCGAAGGCCAGGTGACGATGCGCGAGCTGGTCAGGAACTGCCTGCGTATGCGCCCCGAGCGCATCATCGTCGGCGAGGTCCGCGGCCCGGAGGCGTTCGATCTCCTCCAGGCCATGAACACCGGTCACGACGGCTCGATGGGCACCTTGCACGCCAACAACCCGCGCGAGGCGCTGTCGCGCTGCGAATCCATGATCACGATGGGCGGCTTCTCGCTGCCGTCGCGCACCATCCGCGAGATGATCTGCGCCTCGATCGACGTCATCGTGCAGGCCGCGCGCCTGCGCGACGGCTCGCGCCGCATCACGCACATCACCGAGGTGATGGGCATGGAAGGCGACACCATCATCACCCAGGACATCTTCCTCTACGACATGATCGGCGAGGACGCGAACGGCAAGATCATCGGCCGCCACCGCTCGACCGGCATCGGCCGTCCCAGGTTCTGGGAGCGCGCGCGCTATTACGGCGAAGAAAAGCGGCTGGCGGCGGCACTCGATGCCGCCGAAGCCGCGGCGAAGGAATAAGGGAGAGCGCGATGAAGTTCCAGGCTCTCGCCCTCGCCTTCCTCGCCGCGACCGCCATCGGCGGTATCGCATGGGTGTTCATCTATCCGATGCTGTCGGGCGAGCGGAAGGCCGAGCAGCGGCGCAGCTCGGTCGCCAAGGCCGAGCCGGTCATCCGCCAGGCGGAGCGCAGCCAGCGCTCGCGCCGCGAGCAGGTCGAGTCGTCGCTGAAGGATCTCGAGGCCAAGGCCCAGAAGCAGAGCAAGGTCCCGCTGAACATCCGGATCTCGCAGGCCGGCCTGGACTGGACGGTGCAGAAATTCTGGATCATCTCCGGCATTCTCGGCTTCGTCGTCTGCGCGGTCGCGTTCTTCTCGGGTGGCGGCCCGCTCGGCGCGCTCGGCCTCGGCTTCGCGGCGGGCTTCGGCCTGCCGCGCTGGATCCTGGGCTACCTCAAGAAACGGCGTGAGAAGAAATTCCTGGCGGCGCTGCCCGATGCGGTCGACGTGATCGTGCGCGGCATCAAGGCCGGCCTGCCGCTGTTCGAATCCATCAAGGTCGTCGCCGCCGACGCACCCGAGCCGCTGCGCAGCGAGTTCCTCGCGATCATCGAGACCCAGGCGATCGGCATGCCGCTCGGCGAGGCCTGCGCCCGGCTCTACGAGCGCATGCCGCTGCCCGAGGCCAACTTCTTCGGCATCGTGGTGGCGATCCAGCAGAAGTCGGGTGGCAACCTCTCCGAGGCGCTCGGCAACCTCTCCAAGGTGCTGCGCGACCGCAAGAAGATGGCCGAGAAGATCCAGGCGATGTCGATGGAGGCCAAGGCCTCCGCCGGCATCATCGGCTCACTGCCGCCGATCGTGATGCTGCTCGTCTACCTGAGCACGCCCGACTACATCTCGCTGCTCTGGACCCATCCGACAGGCCAGCTGATGCTGGTCGGCTGCGTGGTCTGGATGTCGATGGGCATCCTGGTCATGAAGAAGATGATCAATTTCGATTTCTAGGGGTGGGCCATGGTCGACTTTCTGGTCTCCAAGCTGCACGATCCGCACTTCATGACGATGTTCTTCGCCGCGATCGCGGCGAGCGCGACCGTCTACACGCTGATCATGCCGCTGTTCGCGGGCGAGAACCTGAACAAGCGCATGAAGGCGGTCGCCAGCGAGCGCGAGCGCATCAAGCAGCGCGAGCGCGAGCGCCTGAACGCCGGCGAGAAGGTCTCGCTGCGGCAGACGCCGAAGCAGCTGGTCGCCAAGGTGGTGGACGATTTCAACCTCACCAAATGGCTGGCCCAGGAAGCCGCGCGCGAGAAGCTGATCATGGCCGGCTATCGCGGCCAGGCGCCCTACATCACCTTCCTGTTCGCCCGCCTGGTGACGCCGGTGGTGCTGCTCGTCGGCTCCTTGCTCTATGTCTTCGTGATCGCGCATCTCGAAAAGTCCATGCCGGTCAAGATCGGCATCTGCGTCGGCATGGCCTATCTCGGCCTGCAGGCGCCGATGCTGTTCCTCAGCAATGCGATCTCCAAGCGGCAGCTGTCGATCAAGCGCGCCTTCCCCGACGCGCTCGACCTGCTGCTGATCTGCATCGAGTCCGGCATGTCGATCGAGGCCGCCTTCCGCCGCGTCGCGATGGAGATCTCGAGTCAGTCGATCGCGCTGTCGGAGGAGTTCACGCTGACCACCGCGGAGCTTTCCTATCTGCAGGATCGCAAGGTGGCCTATGAGAACCTCGCCCGCCGCACCGGCCTCGAAGGCGTCAAGTCGGTCTGTCTCGCGCTCCAGCAGTCGGAACGCTACGGCACGCCGCTCGGCCAGTCGCTGCGCGTGATGGCGCAGGAAAACCGCGACATGCGCATGAACGAGGCCGAGAAGAAGGCCGCGGCGCTGCCGCCCAAGCTGACGGTGCCGATGATCCTGTTCTTCCTGCCGGTGCTGTTCGTGGTCATTCTCGGACCGACCGGCATCAAGGTCGCCGCCATGCAGTAGCGCTCGGCGACCTCGGCGAAATTATCGCTTGCGGTCGGGGCGCGGCCCTGGAAGCTAGGCGGAGCACGATCAGAGGTCTCCGCCTGATGCCCGACACTCTCCGCCGCGCCGACGGCGCCCGCGTCCTCGCCGATCTGAATGCGTTGCGCGCGTTCGGCACCTACAAGACCGGCGTGCACCGCCCCACCTTTTCCGACGCGCATCGCCAGTCGCTGGACTGGCTCGCCGCGCGCCTGCCCGAGGCGCAGCTGACGGCGGAGATCGACGGCATCGGCAATGTGCTGGGCACCAGCGCCAAGCCCGGGCCGAAGCTGCTGGCCGGCTCGCATCTCGAGAGCCAGAATTACGCCGGCTGGCTGGATGGCCCGCTCGGCGTCGTGTACGCGCTCGAAGCCGCCCGCGTGCTGAATGCTGACCCCTCCATCGCAGGCGCCGTGGAGGTGGCCTCGTGGTGCGACGAGGAGGGCCATTTCGGCGCGTTCCTCGGCAGCCGTTCCTATGTCGGCGACGTCAGCGAGGCCGACATCGATGCGGCGCGCGACCGCAGCAGCCCGCGCACCATGCGCGAGGCGCTCGCCGAGATGGGCCTCGCCGGCCGGGCGCGCATGCACGCCGAACGTGGCCGCCACATCGGCTATCTCGAGGCCCATATCGAGCAGGGCGACACGCTCGAACAAGGCGCGCTCAAGGTCGGCGTCGTGACCTCGATCGTTGGCATCTGGCAATACCGCATCGTTTTCACCGGCGCCCAGAATCATGCCGGCACGACGCGGATGGCGGTGCGCCGGGATGCCGGGCTCGCGCTGGCGAAATTCTGCGTCGCGATCGACGCGCACTTCCCGGCGGCCTGCGGCCCGCGCACGGTGTGGACCACCGGCCGCATCGCGCTCGATCCGGGCGCGCCGAGCATCATCCCCGGCCAGGCCGAGATGCTGTTCCAGATCCGCGACGACGATCCCGCTGTCATCGACCGTCTCGAAGCGCTGCTGCGCGAGCTGGCCCGGCAGGCCACGGCGTCAGGTCCCTGCCCCGTCGTCGTCGAGCGCATCCGCACCGGCGCGCCGGCGATGATGGACGGCCGCTTCCAGGATGCGATCGAGGCCGCCAGCGGCGCGCTCGCCGATGGCAAGTCGCTGCGGATGCCGAGCGGCGCGGGCCACGACGCGCAGGTGCTGGCCACGATCATGCCCGCCGGCATGCTGTTCGTGCCGTCGATCGGCGGCATCAGCCATCACTGGACCGAGAACACGTCCGACGCCGACATCGTCACCGGCGCCGACGTGTTCGTCGACACCTGCCGCCGGCTGCTGGCGAGCGCGTCGTAGCCGCGCTCACTCGTCCGGCTGGTTGAGCGCCGCCATCGGCACGGCGTTGCGTGGCTTGCCTTTGCCTTGCCCCTGGCCCTGATTCTGTCCCTGCAGCATCTGCTTGAGATAGGCGACATTGGCCGCGGCTTCATCCGGCGGCAGGTCGGCGCGCGCGATCTGCTCGGCCTCGGCGAAGCGCCCCTGCAGGCCGACCACGAGCGCCAGGTTCTGGCGCACCCGCGCATCCGCCCGCTGCGAGCTATAGGCCTGGCGCAGCACCTCTTCCGCTTTCGGCAGCTCCCGCGTCAGCATGTAGGACAGTCCAAGATTGGACAGCACCGACGGCTCGCCGGGCACGATCTTGAGCGCGCTCTCGTAGTAGCGCCGCGCCTCGTCGTGGCGGGCCATCTGGTCGAGCACCGTGCCCTGTACCGACAGCAGCTTCCAGTCGGGATTGTCGGGCGAGTGGGCGCGCGACAGCACGTCGAAGGCCAGCTTGAAATTGCCGTTGTCGGCGAGCGCACGGCCGTAAGCCGCGAGCACCGTCTTGTTGCCGGGATTGGCGAGCGTCGCCTGCTCCAGCACTGCGACCGCCTGCTCGCGCTGGCCATTGTTGCGCAGCGCCTGGCCATAGGCGACGGCGGTCGCCGCATCCTTCGGGTTGGCGCGGTAGCGCTCGCCATAGACCTCTGCCGCACGCTGCGGGGTCGCCGGCGGTGGCGGCTCGGCGCGGCTGCCCAGCGAGCCCGTGACGTCGGACACGGTCTGGCAACCGCCGAGGCCGGCGGCGATGAGAGCGGCGAACGCCACGGAAGCGAGAAGCCGGGCGATGGGAGGCTGCTGACGCATGGTCACGGGACTCGGTGGGAGACGAGCGGATTGAACGCGCCTGCAATAAACTGTTAACGCTAACAGCCGGTTAATGGCGTGATGCAGGCGCGCCGGTCACATCTGCGTCCGCCGGAGGGCGAGGCCGCCCGCATGATTGCAGCGGCCGGCAAACTCTGCGAAGTCTGGGTCCAGCGCGTCTCTTCAGGAACCATTAGGCATGCCGTCGATCTTCGAGACCTCCCCCGCAACGTCAGCCATTCCGATCACCTTCGTCACGAAGGCGAGCTGGCCGGGGATCAGGGAGGGCTTGTCGAGCGAGGCGCGCAACTTCGCCGAGGCCAATGTCTACACCGCCAAGCCGGGCGGATGCCTGATCCTGCCCGGTGCCGACGGCCGCATCGCGCAGGTGCTGTTCGGCCTCGAGGATCCCGACGCCCGACACCGCGATCCGTTCCGCCCGGGCACCCTGCCCGGCCTGCTGCCTGCCGGCACCTACCGCTTCGCCAACGCGCCGCACGATGCGCGGCTGGCGGCGCTCGCCTTCGCGCTCGGCAGCTACCGCTTCGGCCGCTACCGCAAGGCCGAGACACCGGACGTCCGCCTCGTCCCGCCCGACGGCGTCGACGCTGCGGAGCTCGACCGTCTCGCCGAGGCTGCGACCTTGGCGCGCGATCTCGTCAACACGCCCTCCAACGACATGGGGCCGGAGGAGCTCGAGGCTGCGGCCAAACAGGTCGCCGACCGCTTCGGCGCGCGCTTCTCCAGCATCGTCGGCGACGATCTGCTGGCGCAGAACTATCCGCTCATCCACGCCGTCGGCCGCGCCTCGACCCGCGCGCCGCGGCTGATCGAGCTCACCTGGGGCAATGCCTCCCATCCCAAGGTGACGCTGGTCGGCAAGGGGGTCTGCTTCGACACCGGCGGGCTCGACCTCAAGCCGTCGAGCAGCATGCTGCTGATGAAGAAGGACATGGGCGGCGCCGCCAATGTGCTGGCGCTGGCGCAGATGGTGATGGATGCGAAGCTGAAGCTGCAGTTGCGCGTGCTGATTCCGGCGGTCGAGAACGCGGTCGCCGGCAACGCCTTCCGGCCGATGGACGTGTTTCCGTCGCGCAAGGGCCTCACCGTCGAGATCGGCAACACCGACGCCGAGGGCCGGCTGATCCTGGCCGACGCGCTGGCGCTCGCCGACGAGGACAAGCCCGATCTGCTCATCGACATGGGCACGCTCACCGGCGCCGCGCGCGTCGCGCTCGGCCCCGAGCTGCCGCCGTTCTACACCAACGACGAGGCGCTGGCCGCCGACGTCGCGCGCTGCGCGGCGTCCGAGAACGATCCGCTGTGGCGGATGCCGCTGTGGGCGCCGTATGATTCCTGGCTCGACTCCAAGGTCGCGACCATCAACAACGCGCCCTCCGGCGGCTTCGCCGGCTCGATCACCTGCGCGCTGTTTCTGCAGCGCTTCGTCGAGCCCGCGACACGCTGGCTGCATCTCGACATCTTCGCCTGGACGCCGTCGGCGAAGCCCGGCCGGCCCGAGGGCGGCGAGTGCCAAGCCGCGCGTGCGCTCTACAAGCTGCTGAGCGAGCGCTATGGCTGATCCGCGCGTCACGCCGGCGCGCGGCGACATCGCGGCGAGGCATCTCGAAGGCCAGGTCTCCGCCGATCGCTTCGTCGATGGCGAGGCGCTCGTCGTGATCGATCCGGTCGCGCCGCTGCGCCAGCAGCCGCACTCCGGCGCCGAGCTGGCGACGCAGGCGCTGAAGGGCGAGCGCGTCACGATCTACGACCGCAATGGCGAGGGCTGGGCGTGGGGCCAGCTCGCGGCCGACGGCTATGTCGGCTGGCTGCCGGAGGCTGCGCTGGCGCCGTTGGCCGCGCCCCCCACGCACCGCATCAGCGCGCTGCGCAGCTTCGCGTTCCCTGGACCGTCGATCAAGCTGCCGCCGGCGGAGACGCTGGTGATGGGTTCGACCATTGCGGTCGCGCGGGAGCAGGCGAGCTTCGTCGTGACGACGGACGGACAGTTCGTGCCGAAGCCGCACGTCGCGCCGCTCGATGCCGTCGTCGACGACTATGTCGCCGTCGCCGAGCGCTTTGTCGGCACGCCCTATCTGTGGGGCGGCAAGAGCAGCCTCGGCATCGACTGCTCAGGCCTGGTCCAGATCTCGCTGCACGCCGCCGGCGTCGCGTGCCCGCGCGACAGCGACATGCAGCTCGCGGCGCTCGGGCGGGCGCTCGATGCCGGCGAGCAGCGCGATCTGCAACGTGGCGATCTCATCTTCTGGAAGGGCCATGTCGCCATCGTGCGCGATGCCGGCACGATCGTCCACGCCAATGCCTTCCACATGGCCACGCAGGTCGAGCCGATCGACGCAGCCATCGCGCGTATCAAGGCCGGCGGCAGCGACATGCTGGCGATCAAGCGGCTCGCTTGAAGACAACGACACATCGCGTCGACAAATCCTGTCCTGACAGCGACTCGCGCTGTCCATAATTGTGCCCTCTCCTCTTGCGGGAGAGGGCATGTAGGACAGCGCTGCAAGCTCGGTTGGGTGAGGGGTTGCATCTACGAGTGCTGAGCGCGGAGAGATACCCCTCACCCGAGCGAGCAAGCTGCACGCTCCTCCATGCCCTCTCCCGCAAGGGGAGAGGGCGCAGTCAT